>CAZLLK010000038.1:0-27855 GCA_964560435.1 uncultured Oscillospiraceae bacterium | reverse complement strand
CCGAGCATATAAAAGCGGTTTTTGAACTTCGATTGATGTGCCTTTCGGGTTACGAGCCGGCACTCGACTGCTGTCCAGTTTGTGGGAAGGAAGACGTGGAAGCACCCGTCCTCAGTACGCTGGGGGGGACAGTGTTTTGTGGAAAATGCAGGAACCTTGACTACGGGGAAACCTTTCCACTTTGCAGTGCTTCGCTTTCTGCGATGCGGCACATTTCAAGTGCGGAAAACAAAAAAATATTTTCATTTGCGTTAGACGAGCCATCAGAAAAAAGGCTTTATACAGCCTGCGAAGCCTATGTAATGGCACAGCTCGAACGCAGATTTTCAGCGCTTGACTATTGGAGAAATGTAAAATAAGCGCTATACAAACGAACCCTTACTATGGAGATAAGTCTGAAGCAAGCTTCAAGCTTATCGGATTTCAAGTGCGTGTTGGTCGTTTCATGGGCAACCGCAACACTTGCACAAAATGACCATTCTTTTTTGTGGTATGTTGTGTCTTGTGTGAAGCGAAAGGAATGGTCATATTTATGGAACTTGCATTTTCAAGACAAAATGCCGAACATCTTTTTAATGAGCTGTATCAACGTATTGAGGTTTTGTCTACTACCGACAAATTATCAAATCATTGTGACTAACCGACAGAATAAAAGCTCGTCTTTCTGACGCTCAAGGGGAGAAATGTTATTAGTTGAGTGTTAGTTCGTTTTGTCGGTTTATGAGAATAGAAGTTTATCAATTAAGTACCCTCTGTTAGAGCTTTGTAGTAGCAATGTTGACGATTCGATAGCCATCATAATACTAGCCTTTAGCAAAATAGTTATTTTAAATCCCTCCTTTCATTTTGTTGACAGGGAGGTCGCTTTTTTAATAGGGATTTTTTGATTAAATTAGTTGGGAATACTGATAAACAAACTTTACAGCAAAACAAGTATGAAGATATGTTTAATTGTTATTAATCCAGAAGTTTTTCGACATATACTCAAAGTAGTTTTAAGGCTTGGTAAAGAAGCTATGTCCAGTAGTTGCTATTGTCACCATAATTGTTGACTAGTGAAATATGGTTGAAGTATTTGCAACATTTAACTAATCGAAGTATCGAGGTAATTGTTGCAGAAAGAAACAATTATTTGAGTTTAATTCAAAATTGGTATATAATTGACAAAATATATGATTGTTTGGTGAAGATTAAGGAGGTGGATATAGTGCAAGTGCAATCTGAAATTGATATCATTGAGCAGGATATAGTCAATTACAGCCATTTGCTACTGGAAATTCTCCTTATTGATAGAACAACGGGAAAAAACATTATATGGGCTACAGATGATTACAATTTGCTCGGCCAAGAATACTGCGCACAGAGAACAATAGAGTCGTCGTTAATCACAGGGAGCCGCTCAAGGGTTATTCAGCCTCGAATTACCAAGGAACAAACAAGCCAAACTGCCCGTACAAGAGATAAAGCGGAGGTATTTACACCGTCCTGGATATGTAACGAGCAGAACAATTTAGTTGATGAGCAATGGTTTAGACGAAAAAACGTGTTTAATATTCCTGTTCATCAAACTTGGCGGGTTTCTAAAGAAAAGATTGTTTTCCCTGATGCCGATAAATGCACATGGAAGAATTATGTTGATGCAAAACGCATGGAGATTTCCTGTGGTGAGGCTCCCTATCTGGTAAGTAGATATGATACGGTAACCGGTAGACCAATAAAGTTACAGTCCAGGATTGGCTTATTAGACCGGAAACTGCGTGTTGTTAACGAAAATGCAGTTGATGAAGCCGAATGGCTCAAATGGACTGAACGAGCTTTTCAAAGTATTTACGCTTATGAGTACCAGGGCGACAATCTCCTGCTGGCACGCGAAAATCTTCTATATACTTTTGTCGACAATCTGAAATTTATGTATAAACGAGAACCTATAATTACCGAACTCAAGCGAATTGCAACCGTTATTTCCTGGAACATCTGGCAGATGGATGCCATGACATATACCATACCTTATGGAGAAGCAAAAGAGATGCCAGGTCAGTTTAGCCTCTTTGATGTGGGTTATGCCGACGACCAGATAGCAATGAAAGACGAAACGTTTTCCAAGCTATGCCGAATAAAGGATTGGCGGTCAAAAGAAATCATTGAATACAAATCTTTGGTGAATGGAGCAAGGTGATGGATAAGAAATTCAGCTCAGCTTACTGCTATAAAGTGATTTACGCCTTTGAAATTAACTCTGAAGTCCACAAAGGACTGCTTAAGGTGGGCGATGCCTCGCTTTATACTGATAGCCCTATAGACAGCCTTTATCCCAACTGCAAGGAGTTGAATCAAGCTGCTCTAAAAAGAATCCGGCAGTATACAAATACTGCCGGGCTGACGCCGCGATTGCTACACACTGAGCTTGCTATCCGCACTATAAAGAACGATAAAGGCACACTTGAAATAAAGCCATTTCGTGACTATGAAGTTCATCGTGTGCTTGTAAACTCCGGAATACCAAAGAAGCAGATGAAAAACTCCACTGGCAAAGAGTGGTTCGAAGTCGATATACATACCGTAATAAAAGCCATCGATGCGGTCAAAAACGGACAGCCGAATCTTACCGATACAGTCGGAGAAAGATTTATTCCCATCGTCTTTAGACCGGAGCAGGAAAACGCGATTGCAAAGACAATAAAGCAGTTTAAAACTGGCAACCGTATGCTATGGAACGCAAAAATGCGTTTTGGCAAGACGCTTTCAGCCTTGCAGGTGGTCAAGGAAACCGGATATTCCAGAACAATTATTATCACCCATCGTCCCGTCGTTGATAAGGGTTGGTATGAGGACTTCGGAAAAATCTTTCATGGTACGGACGGCTACCTCTACGGCTCAAAAAACACAGGCGCGGACATTGACTATTTGCTTTCTAGTGGCAAAAAATTCGTATACTTCGCGTCCATTCAGGATTTAAGAGGTTCTGCGGCTGTCGGTGGAAAATTTGACAAGAATGATACCGTCTTCTCCCTCAATTGGGATTTAGTTATCGTGGACGAAGCCCATGAAGGCACTACTACAGCACTTGGCGATGATGTAATTAAAAAGATTGTCGAGGACGGCGGGAAGAACAATTCGCGGTTTCTTGCTTTGTCCGGCACTCCGTTCAACATACTTCGTGATTATGAAGCTAGCAGCATCTACACATGGGATTACGTCATGGAGCAACGGGAAAAAAGAAGCTGGGACGAGATACATTTTGGCGACTCCAACCCATACGATGAACTGCCGGAGCTTTGGATTTTTACCTACGATTTAGGAAAAATTATCTCCGGAGTCCGCTTCGTGGAACTTGAGGATAAGGCTTTTAACTTCCATGAATTTTTCCGTACATGGACAGGCAATTTGCGCTATGACCGCGCTGAAATCCCTGATGGGCAAAATGTGGGCGACTTCTATCATGAAGCTGATATTTGGAGTTTTCTTAATCTGATTACCAAGGATGATGAAGCGAGTTTCTATCCGTATTCGAACGAAGAATACCGAAAGTTGTTCCGTCATTCGCTTTGGATGGTTCCCGGTGTCCGTGAGGCCAAGGCGCTGAGTAAGCTCCTGAAAAAGCACTCCGTTTTTGGCAACGGCGCATTTGAAATCGTCAATGTCGCCGGAGACGGTGACGAGGAAGAAAAGTCAGAGGACGCGCTGAAAAAGGTCAAGGATGCCATTGCCGCCGCCGGAAATGACGGCTACACCATCACGCTCTCTTGCGGAAAGCTAACAACAGGCGTTACTGTGCCAGAATGGACTGCCGTTTTTATGCTTGCTGGCTCATTCTCAACCTCTGCGTCGAGTTACCTACAAACTGTTTTTCGCGTGCAGTCTGCATGTAAAAAGGACGGACAAGTAAAACAAAACTGCTACGTTTTTGACTTTGCTCCAGACCGTACCCTCAAAATGATTGCAGAAGCCGCTGCACTATCGACCAAAGCCGGAAAGACAAAAGAATCCGACAAGGTCATCATGGGCGAATTCCTCAATTACTGCCCTGTTATTTCTGTCAGCGGTACGGGAATGAAGCAATATGACACCAATAAGCTTCTGCAACAGCTCAAGCGCGCGTATGCCGAGAGAGTTGTGCAGAACGGATTTGACGACGCCAATCTTTACAACGACGAGCTACTCAAGCTTGATAAGCTCGACCTTGAAAAGTTTAAAGAGCTAAAAGGTATCGTCGGCGCCTCAAAGGCTGCACCTAACGCCAACGAAATTGATATCAACCATCAGGGCTTCACCGACGAGCAATATGAGGAAATCGAACGCATTGAGAAAAAAACGAAAGCTGAGCGTTCACCTGAGGAAGAGGTCCGACTACAAGAGCAAAAAGAAAAAAACAAGCAGAAAAACGATGCTATCTCCATTTTGCGCGGCATCTCTATTCGTATGCCTCTGCTTATATACGGCGCAGACGTAAACATCACTGAGGACATTACAATCCGTCAGCTACCGTCCCTTGTTGACGACAAGTCATGGGATGAATTCATGCCGAACGGTGTTACAAAAGCTGTTTTTAAAAGCTTTATCAAATACTATGACCCTGAGGTATTCATCGCCGCCGCGCGAAAAATAAGAGCCGAAGCATTTAGCGCCGACTCACTTAATCCGCTTGAACGAGTACAGAAAATCACGGCACTTTTCTCCTGCTTCAAAAACCCTGATAAGGAGACGGTTTTGACTCCATGGCATGTTGTGAATATGCACATGAGCGACTGTCTCGGCGGATATGACTTCTATAACGAAGCACATAATGAGCGCATTGAATCACCACGCTTTGTTGACCGTGGAAAGGTCACGGCTGACACTTTAAGCAATCCAAGTTCTGTGGTACTTGAGATAAATTCAAAGACAGGGCTATATCCTCTGTATGTGGCCTACAGCATCTTCCGTGCCAAGTGTGCCGCATATTCAGAAAATGAACTTGACATGGAGTTGCAGGGGAAGCTGTGGGACGAGACAGTACGCAACAATGTATTTGTTATCTGTAAGACGCCGATGGCAAAATCAATCACGAAGCGAACTTTGGCAGGCTACAGAGACGCTACGGTCAACGCACACTACTTTGAAGACCTCATCAATATGCTTAAAAACAAGCCTGATAACTTCACAAAAAAAATACTCAAGCGTTCATACTGGAATCAGAATGGTGGTGGAAATATGAAGTTTGACGCTGTGGTGGGCAATCCGCCTTATCAAGTGATGGACGGAGGTAGCAAAGCAAGCGCTACTCCGGTTTACAACTACTTCGTAGAGCAAGCTAAGGAACTGAATCCGAAGTACCTTTCTATGATTATTCCTGCTCGTTGGTACTCGGGAGGGCGTAGCTTAGATTCTTTCCGTGATGCGATGATACACGACAGGAGAATTCAAAAGCTGTTTGATTATACTGATTCCAACGACTGCTTTGCGGGAGTTGATATAGCAGGTGGTGTGTGCTATTTCTTATGGGATGCTCAGCATGATGGCGAATGTCAAGTAACGAACTTCCATAGCGGTGAGTACTTCATTTCAACGCGAAAACTGGATAGTGGAGATGTCTTTGTCCGCCACAGTCAATCCATTTCAATAATTGAAAAAGTTCAGCAAAAGGACCATGACTTTTTCGATGTTCGTGTTAGCTCACAGAAACCGTTCGGCCTTAGAACATACGTAGTACCGACTGAGCGCGGTGATATTCAATTAAGGTACAACAAGGGTATCGGTCCTTTCAATCGTGATAAGGTGACAGCAGGTGTTGAGTGGATTGATAGATGGAAAGTCATCATGTCTTATTTGACGCATGACCATGCTGGCCGTGCAGATAAAGAAGGAAAGCGTAGAATATTCTCAACTACTGAGGTTTTGCCGCCGAAGGTCGTTTGCACTGAAACTTATATTGTCATTGACTGCTTTGACACAGAAGACGAGGCACAAAATTTACTGGCTTATCTTAAGACAAAGCTGGTTCGCTTCCTCGTCGCACAAGTTACGACAACACAGCATATTTCAAAAGCCAACTTCACTCTTGTTCCGGTGCAGGATTTTCACAAGCGTTGGACAGATGTAGAGCTTTACATCAAGTATGGTTTGACCGATGAGGAGATTGCCTTTATCGAATCGATGATTAAGCCAATGGATTAAACGCTCTAAGAAGCTTCGCTATAGTCTTTAGCTTATAATTTGGGAGGGAAAGCAAGTGGGATTCAACGTTGGAACTGCATTTGAACGTTTTTGTTCAAACATGTGCTTTTCAAATGATGATACAACTACCATTAGTTCCAGGTATCACTCGATTACCAAACGTATTAACAAAGATTATTGGAATTCATCTTCGGACGTTACACACAGTCTCTATGTTGGTTCGTATGGGCGAGAAACTGAGATTTTTGCAAGCGACATCGATATGTTGGTGCAGCTTCCATATGAAACCTATGCGAAGTATAACGGTTATTCCTCAAATGGGCAATCTGCACTTCTTCAAGAGGTCAAAAAAGTTATCGAAAAAACTTATTCAATGACAAGTCTTAAAGCGGATGGACAGATAATCAGTATTCCGTTTGCTAATGGAATTAACTTTGAAGTTCTCCCCGCTTTTCTGAATAAGGATGGTAGTTATACGTTCGCTAACACAAATAACGGGGGCGCTTGGAAAACCACTGACCCAAAAGCTGAAATTGAAGCTATACGAAATAAAAACAATGAATGCAACTTAAACTTGAAAAAGCTCTGCAAAATGGCAAGGGCTTGGAGACAAGAAAACGATGTTGACATCAGCGGAATACTAATTGATATCCTTAGTTATCGCTTTATTTCATCTTGGGAATACAGAGATAAGTCTTGTTTTTATTACGATTGGATGACACGGGACTTTTTGAAATATGTTTCGGAGCAACCAGCAACGCAATACTCTTGGCAAGTGATTGGAAGCGGTCGTTATATAAATTGCTTCGGTAGCTTCCAGGCAAAAGCAAAAAAATCGTATGAAAAAGCCATAGAAGCCATTGCAGATGAAGACAATTATCCGAACTGTGCAAACGATGAATGGAGGGAAATCTATGGAACTAAATTCCCAAAGCTATGAGGAGAAATTGTATACTCAAATTGAAGATGCATATGGAAAACTTTTATACTCATATACAACACAAATCATCCATGCTGGACGAATAGAGAGGAAGCATCAGGTTATTAAGTGGACTCAGATTATTCTATCAGCAATTTCCACTGGCGGCTTTATTGGAACTGTAGCTTCTTCTGAAATGACCTTAATATGGGTAGGCGGAATTTGCTCCACAGTACTCCTTGTGCTTATTACATATCTTAAGGATGTTGATTTGGCTTCACTATATTTAAAACACTTAGAAACATCTAATCAGCTCTGGAGTGTTCGAGAAGAATACATCTCTCTTCTTACAGATTTTTCGAATTTAACTGTCGAAAATATTGTTTTCAAGAGAGATGATTTGCAGAAAAAAACAGCTTCTATATATGCTTCTGCGCCAATCACCGATAGCAAGAGTTATGAAATGGCTCAAAAAGCGCTCAAAGAAAACGAAGCTCAGTATTTTACTAGAGAAGAATTGAACAAAATGCTTCCCATTAGTCTTAGAAAGTAGCAATACATAATCAAAGTGGTTTTGTAGATATAGCAAATTCAATTTTAGTATCATCACTAGAACCTCTTTCTAATATCGGAGCAGAACCATCTGAGCTTTGTCCATGATTGGGTAAATTAATAATAGAGATAGTTTATGTGTCGCGCTAAATGTATCTTTACGTGACATTTTCTGAAAGGAAGACTATGAAAAATAAAACGATAATTGATGCGTATGAACCGTGTTTGTGCGGAAGTGGAAAAAAATATAAGTTTTGCTGCTACTTGAAAAAAGACATTAAATTTAGGAATCCTGATGAAGTACGTTATTATTTAAAAAAGCACAAAAAGAAACTGGAATTTTGTTTGCACGAGGGAAGTGATTGTAAGGGAAAAATAATTAAATCACATTCCATTCAGAATAATAAAATACTTTCTAAACTTGCAGTTGATGGACATGTATATTGTGTGGGGTATGAGGCTGATAGTTTTGCTGGAATAGACCTGAAAAAACGTGGTAGAAATGACGCAACTACTTCTACTTGTTTTTGCCAACAACACGATACAGAAATATTTAAAAACATTGAACTCAAAAACTATGAATACTCAGATGAGCAAAACTTTTTGTATGCATATAGGGCGTTTTCAAAAGCCTATTACGACAAACTCGAAGAATTAGCCACAGAACAATGTTTGTTTGAAAGCGGTCATAAACATTATATTGAGTCTGGACAAATAGATAGGCTGCGTGGAACCATTTTAGGCATACGTGATAATGAAGAAATGAAAGCAATTTTTAATTCTGCTTTAGACCACAATAATTATGCTACCGTAGAAACGGTAACTGCGACACTAGATTACGAAATAAAATTTGCAACAAGTTTTATGTGTCCGCTTTCTTACGATTTGAAGGGTAATTTAATTAACGATATATACTCTTTAGATGATTCAATGAAAAACATGTTTGTAAACATATTTCCGGAGAAAGGAAATACTTATATCATAATTGGCTGGTTGAAAATTGATTCAAATGCATTTGAACATTTCAAAGAGCAGTTTTCTGAACTACAGAAAGACAAGGCTAAACTTATAAATGCTTTAAACAACATGGTTGCATGCCTATCAGATAATTTTGCAATTAGCCCTGAATTGATAGATAGCTGGGATAAAGGCACTAAACTTTTTTTCGTTACTGAGTTTTTGTCTTTTATGTTTAGTAGTAGCAGTTCTGGCCGATGTATAGGACAAGAAATTGAAAAAAACCTCATAGATTTCACGTGTAAATTTAATTTGTTTGAATGAAGAATTTTTCTGACCTATCATTTATTATTTTTCGGTATTATACCCACACTTACGGTGCTCTAATTTACGCAAGTTGAGGTGCTTGGTATTGCAATTTAACAGTGTGGTTTTAAGACCCTCTATTTGATAAGAGGGTCTTTTTCGACAGATTACGACATAATAAATTATAATACAATGGTATAATCTATCCCTACGGAGAAACAAGAATGTGTCACAAGCACATTTCCTCCGTGTGGGATAGGGCTGGTCGGGTGCAGTCACACACGAAACTTACACGGTCGCCGCGCAGGCATGTGTTTCCAGACAACTATTCTCCCTTTTTTATAAAGAGGGGAGAAAATTATATGACTATTTCTACAGAATTTATCGATTCATTAACTAGATTAGTAGTAGCTATAACAGCTCTTGTTGCTATATTAGCGAAGTTCTGATAACATAGTAAGCGTAGTGTGTGACGGATTATTATTACGAATATCGTCTCAATAAATTAAAATGCCGAAAGCAGATGTTTAATTTGTCTGATGAAATTGAAATTAAATTCTATTGTCCAGAATGTAATACAATCTTAGAACATGACTATACTAACCATGATATTTTTTCCAAAGATAAACTTACATTTACTTGCCAGAAGTGCGGTCACATAGGAGCAATTAAAACCACAACTGTTATCGATGAAGCCACCAAGAAAGCTATAAAAGTATTAGGAGGTTAAAATACCAACTTAACACCTGTTATATTTAAAATCTCTTTAAATGACAACCCACGTTCATACATATCTTTCATTTTTTGTTTTGTTTATTTACTTAGATTTACACTAATATTTAGTCCAATAGTATTCAAATAATTATTCTCCTGTAATTTTATAATTTCAGCTACTGCAAACTAAGTATAACAAAAGACCGCCCTGTTAAGAGCGGTCTTTTGTTATACTTAGTTTGTCCCACTGGACTAACAAAGATAACATTCAAAACTGTCCCTACGGACTAACAAGCATAGTCCAAATTATTTTTTTATGCGATAATTGATAGTTAAGTGAGGATAAGTATATAAATATCATATTTTTCCTGAGTTAACTATTTATACATACCATTATTAACCATAAATAGTCCTCGTTCAATCAGTATATGCTTGGCAATTAAAGCATGTATTTCCTATCTAATTACTTTATTAAAAACAACGGCCTCCATGGGCGTTGACTAGTCTGTTGCGATATGCTGGCTCACTCTGTGCCGGACGAGTGGCTCTCAACTGTCGTATTATTTAATTTTTCCACTTCAAACAAATCAGTATGAATAAGAACTATAGGGGAGCCTGAATGCTGGGCGAAGCATACTGCAGAATCGACTATATCTACATAATCTGATACATCTTCATAAACCACCAAAACAATATCGGATTCATCAATGATAGTAAAATATGCTTCAAGTAATGCTGTTTTGGTTTTATAGCCCGAGCAATAAAATACATTCTGGCATTTGTTATATAAGTTTTCGTAACGCTCCTTCAGCATTTTAGGCCATAAAGACGTATATCTTTTATACGGGGCCATAATATTAATTTCTATATTTGAGTTTATTTTTTGAAAATCAGTTAGTATTTCCGCACTCCATAAACCAATTCCAGGGTCTCCTACAATATTAAACTCTGTAACCCCATCATTAATTAAGCTAATTATACTATCAGATATCATTTGTTTTATGCGATTACATATTTGCGACTCTTCATTCCACCCACAATAAAAGTGGTTCGGGCTATGTCCAAGTATTGCGCAAGATTCTATCATGAGTACACCTCCAAACTATGATAATTAGAATATAACATTCTTACAAAACTAACTTTGTCATATTACGCACTTGCGTATACGCAAGTGCGATTTGCTCAATACTATGGTTGGTATTGAGGTGATTTTTTGTGTACGTGAAGGATGCAGTTGCGTCGAAGTTTACAGAAATTTGTAGTCAAAAGAATATTAAGCCAAATGAGCTTGCTACGATGTCCGGAGTTACACCTTCAACTGTTTACAGCATGTTAGATATACGTAGAAGGGATGTTTCTCTAATAACAATTAAGAAGCTCTGCGATGGTCTTGGAATAACTCTTGGGGAGTTTTTTTCTTCTCCGGAATTCAATGCTCTTGAACAAGAAATAAAATAGATTTGAATCATAAGAAAAAAGTAGCTGTTCCTTGTATAGAGGGTGTTTGTAACCCTACAAACACCGATAAACAAAATAGTCCAGCCATGCACAAGTGTGATTACTTGTCATGGCTGGTTCTTCTATAATAACTCAAAGCACTTAAATCGACACCCGGAGCAGGGCATCGTAATTAAGAGTTTCTATGTCATTTTTATTATATGTAAAATTCAATTTATCCAATTTCTCTGATAAGCATTTCTTTGCATACGAAGGCTTGTCTGTAGTATTCTTTGCTTCTAAAAGAACCACTTGTTCTTCTCTTCTCATTGGATGGATAACCAAACCATCAAACTCGCATAGTTTCTTTCCGGGAGAATTTTTTTGGAAGACCAATACACTGGCAGGAATTATTATACTTGTATCATTGATGCTATCTTGCATTAAGCAATCATTCATAAATTCCACTTCGTGACGTTCATTGACATTCCCGTTTCCGTTTGATAAGAGCGATTTGACTTCAGCGGTACGGCGATTTTTTCCTCGTGTACATAGCACACACACTTTGGGGTCAACAGTTGCCTTCACCAGGATTGGATTCTCGCCAAACAAGTAATAGAGAAAAAACTTGCTTGTAAGCAAATACCGTATGTCCGTACTTGATGGTGAGGATATTCGGCGTAGATAACTTATTGTAGTTTTTAACACATGGAGCGCAGAAGCATGTTTGTTAACGCTATTCTTCTTAATCGAAACGACAATAGTCCGTTCACCTGAATGGCGGTCGTAATAACCCACCCTTGTATTGTTAATCCGCTCCAATTCAATCAACAAGTCTTGAGAAAGTTTTCTGTCATCAGCACAAAATGTTAACTTCAAAATTGCTTCTGATGAATAATCTCGCGACTGTTGGTATTGCCTATTAAAAATGCTATCTGAAGGTAGCCAAAAGTCGGAATAATATTCCATACCATCCCAATTAATGTCTCTGCCTAAGGAGGACACTATTTTTCGTGATATTCGGTAGTAGCAGATTGCGTTAGAATTTTCGTTATAAACCGTATCATCAAGCATTTTGCCAATAGAAGTAATCAGTCGATTTGCGGGTAATTGGTCGTTATATGCTGATAAGAGTTCCTGGAACAATACGAGAACAGCCTTTCCGTTGCACAAGTCTATCGTGAATGGTGTATTTGCGATTTGCAAGTCATACGCTATATATGAAACATTGCGGACAGTGCGAAAAATATCAAACACAAAATGCAATTTACTGTCGATTTTAAGGTCACTTTCATTGAGATATGCATATAAAAGCTCTTGCGCCAATAATATGGATTGTTTAGTCTGGTCGCAGTGTTCAAGCACAAGCAACGAATTCAAAAGATGTAGTCTCTGATAGTTATGTTCGTTCAACAAATTCTCTGCAGTTGATTGAAATCGATGGCTTGTAGAACTAAAAATAAACCTATTTCGAAAAATCGAGTTATCTTCAGCGAGCATTATAACTGCCCGAGATGCAGTAAATGTGTTAAAAAAATGCCCGAGATTATATGTAATCGCCAAAATTTGCAGCATATCTCCCACCGTTGGTTTATCCTCAGGTGACTGATAGAGCATATCATCACTAAATTCCTTTGCTTTCACCGGATTGTTATATGTCAGTTCAAGCTCATCCTGTAGGTCTTTCTTTATCAACTGATGAAAGTATAATTGCAAAATTGTGTAATCAAATCTGGATTTACCTAGCTTTTTTGGGACTTTTATTACACCAAGGTGAGGGACATCCTTCAAGCGCTGAATGAGACCAATTTTAGCCAGCTCACCAAACAGCTCAGTTGTATAAGCGTATAAATCGACCTTGACGTTCAAGTTGCTTTTTCTGGATTTCTGTTTCGGCAGCAAATCATGCTCAATAATGGCCATTACACCAGAGTCCTTTCGCATCGGATATCGTTCCACCGTAACCTGACAGTTCGTGAGCATGGGCAAAAGCCAGTCGCGGAGTTTGATGAGTTGAAGGTTTTCTTCTAACTTATTAATACACAATACAATCTTCATTGATGGCAGAATTTCTACGCGTGAACGGCTGTCTACGGAAAGAGAATATAAAAGTGGTTCAACGTGCGCCGAGACTCAGTCATGCCCGTGCGAGTGTCTCAATGGCTTTCGGAAGAGTGGCTTTCAAAGAGCGAAATATTCAGTCCTAAAGTAAACAATTCGTCAAATTATATTTTGAATTACGTATCTCGAAATGTAGCTTATATCCTTAAACTTGGATAGATTGTCAGCTAATCTTTGCTTTAATTCAAATGCATCTTCGAAATCATCGTCAATTATTTTAATAATTTTTTCCACATCACGTTCATATATGCCCATATCTAAAAGCATTTTTTTGTTTTTTGAAGCTGTAAAATATAAGAACTCGATAGTGTTGATAATACGGTCATCAAGAATTGCGAGTAAATCTTGTCGCACATAATCTCTTTCCATGAAAAACCGAATAACTGACACACGGTTGTAAAATGTATGTTCAATATATCCAGTTTTCATCTTAATAGCTGTTGAAATCAAAAAATTTATATCTATTTTTGAGTGCTCTCTTGCATTATCAACCACTTTTTTAATACGTGGGCGTAGTTTGCTAAGTAAACTTGTTATCATGCTTATTTCAATCTTGTTATTATTTCCTTCACAGATATTATATAATGCAGCAACTAAGCCATATCTTGCGGGTGTTGTGCTGTTTTCCATTTCAACAAGAACACCCAACAAATCTTCTTTTTTCGCCAGATAGCGATTATACATTTCAACTACTGTATCAAAACGGATTTTGCTTCCAATGTTCTCAAGGTATTCTGTAATTGAAATTCCAAGTTTATTCAAGAAATCTTTTACATCTTGATGATTTGATATTAATCCTTTTTGAATATCAATATCTTTACTTTCATCCGATATTTCAAATTTAATAATCTTAATAGCATCTGATTTTACAAAAACAGGGTCGTTTGGCGATTGAATATAGTATGCATCGCCAATGTAGTGTTGATATAGGCGGCCTGTTCTTCCAACTAAATTGAAGAAATCAAATGCTGTAAACGATTCACCTGCCTTATTTGATTTTCTGGAAGGCTTAGTAATAATAATATTTTTTGCAGTTGTATTTACGCCTTCTAGAAGGGTCGCCGTACAAAGCATTCTATTATAATCTTCACTTCGTTCATAAAAATCTAATTGAAACATACGAGTACCAATTGGTATTTGCCCATTATGTATCAAGTATCCGCGTTCCAATGCGGTAATTAGACACCATTCTTCATGTATTTCTTCCTTGGCCCATTCAATAAAATGTTTTATATTTGGTTGTAATTCTGAAAACGGTTCTTCTTGAGAAATTATTTCAGTTATATATTTATACATCCAAGTAACAGTTGGAAAATAAATAAGTGTTTTATCTTTTGAATTTAAGGTGCTAAGCACTGTTTGACACTCAGAAAATCTATCATTTTCGCTAATAATTTCGCATGTTTTTACATTGTTAACCACCGGTGAATATTGGGAATTAAAGAAAACGGGAGATTTTTCTAATGCATCGCTATCAGCAACCCCACTGATGAACGGAGCAAGTAAAGTATACTTTTCAGCTTTCTTTGCCAGATAATAATAAGCCATATTAAGAACCAACACCCTATCATTTGCAACATCGGTTTCTAGCTTATAAACCTCGTCAATAACTAAAAAGTCTATTTTTTCTATTTTAGAGTACGCTGTCTCTTGTACGATTCTGTCATGGGTCAATATGAAAATGTTAAATGTACTAAAATCGTAAACTTTATCTTCGTTAATACCAGTATGTATTTTATATGAACTGAACTCGTCCTTATATTTTTTTATAATTTTCTTAAAATATTCATCCACTAAAGCTAACGTTGGTACTATAAGAACAACATTGTGAGGCTTATGCTTTACGATGTATTCAAAAATGCAAAAAGTTTTACCAAAACTTGTCGGAGCACTAATAATCGATGCCTCATTATTTTCAATATGGGCAATAATCTGCATTTGTTCAGGATGAAGTGCAATTCGGTCATCAATCAAGGAGGTAGCAAATGCATTATATATGAGCGATTCAAGAGAAAAATCTCTTGAATACACAGTTAAATCTAGTGCGAACAAATCATCAGCCAATATTTTTGCTTTGTTTGTTGTACTTCCATTTAGACTTTCCATATTAGCTAATTCTCTAATATATTTTTCACGCAACTCTTGAGGATTCTTACTTGGCAATGCTTTCATAAAACTCCTCCCTGCCTCTAATCAATTCTGTAAATGTTGCTATTAGTTTGTTTTTATTTATCATAGGCAATGAAATCAGGTAGTATTTTGTATCTATCCCAAACATGTTTTTGCTTTTTATGTTTTTAAGTTTTTTGAAGATTTTTTTTTCGTCTAAATCGGTACCATGTGCTATGAAAATCGGTATACCTATCTGCGTTATCCCGGCATCATCGATAAAATCTTGGATAGACATACACAGTTCAGCTACATCGCCATATTTTTTATCAAATTGCTTTAACTTGTCTTTATAAATTCGATTACTTAAAACCAACAAAAACTCATCTTCAAGTTGCTGCTCATATTCTTTTAAAGAAGCATTAATAAGGCCTATCCCATTATTCAACTTTAAACACAGTTTTGATTCACCAAACAAAAGCAAATTGTCGTCTTGGGAATAATACAGTGTATCAATACCATAGACGTTCATATTGTAGTCCGTTTGCAAATGCACCTTAGGAAGGATACAGTCGAAATGGAAATAGTCCGAAAGCAAGCAGCAAAAGATATATTCACCAATTTTTCCCATCTTATCAAGCCGTACGATTGTTTTACCATCTTTATCTTCTAACTGCATTTCCTCGCATAAAACAGCCCTTAGCTCTTCATCCAGATTTGATACGTCTTTTGCGAGATTTTCGGAGTCAATATATGTTTTTAAATGTTTGAAGAGAGTAACGTAATTGCGCTTTGAAGGAGTAAATGAAATTGACGAAGTATTCTCGCAGTATTTTAGCAATTTGCCATCATCAAAGAAATAGTTGAACATTTTTTCATAAAATATTGGGGTGTCCTCAATTTCAACATGAAGAAAAGAAAAATTATTCTGCATTTTGTATACATGAAAGCAATCGAAGTCTTCTCTTTCAATTTTTTCCAAAAAAATACACACCCAATCTATTTAATAAATTTGCTATCAATAATATGCAAAAATCGCTCTGCAAAAGCAGAGCGATTTACATTAGTGCTCTGCAATCTGCCATTCTCAGTATTTGAGTCAGTGCTGTGCTTAGCAACAATTATACTTTAATATTTTATCACTAAATCTAGAATATAACAAGCAATATTTACCATAAATTACTTTTCTATTACAAAAAACAAAGAATAACCCTATAAATGAATATTTCGTACTTTAAACGCCATATTATTCAGTAGCTTAAAGTATAATTTTTGCTCATCCTACTATCCCACAAGCCTAATCTCCTAAATATTGCCACACATTATTTTATCCTTTTTCAGCTCTCTTTTACACATTTTGTTTCATTTAACTATAAAATTGCAGACCTCACCTTTCTATACCAGAGAAAGGTGAGGTCTGTTTTTCTATTGCCGTGTGCTTTTGTGAGCTTCTTTGTCCCAATTGTTCAGCCATTCCTTATAAGCAACTTGGGACTCTGCAGTTATTGTCCGTAGCTCTTTTCTAATTTCCTTTTCTTCACTCAAAAATCGTTCTAAACGATGCTTGCGAGCTTTTTTTTCGAAATTTAGCCCACGAGTAGCTTTTGAGGCTGCTAATAAATTGTTGTATATTTGTTTCCGCTTTTTAGAATCTTCCTTTTCCTGTAATAACTGAAATTCCCGACGATGGTATTCCCGGCAAGTCAAAACTGAGTTTATGGGAGAAGAGTTTTCGCAGTATTTGGCGCCCTTTCTTCTGGAAACAAAATATCTACCGCAAGCAGTGCATCTTTGCACACAAGGAGGGTTTTCCAGGCTTTTTTCAAGTAGAAATGAGTAGAGATAAACAACGCCATACATAGTGTATCTTAGTTTGGTAATGTCCTGCTTAATATTCTTTGTCACTTGTGAATATATCGCATCAATTGAGCATCTAAATACTTCTTCTGGGTCATTTGTCCTTTTAGCAGAATTATTCGTGATGTCTATTATGTCAGCTCTGTGCTCAAGAACTTCATCAGTCATATATTCCACGAAAGTGCAGGTTTCAAATAAAGAGAAATAGTCACCTTTATTTATTGTTCGATAATGGACTATTAGTGCGTTGTATTGCTTTGGAAACACATTCTTGTAAACCGCCATTTTTGTGAGCGGAGAGATACCTGGTTTATCCTCTGAAACCTCAAAAACATGACAAATAAAGTGTTCAAATGTTTCTACAGGAAAATCGCCAAGTTCTAATGCTAATTCATTAATTTCTGAACAGCTGGGGTCGTTAAGTTTTGTGCCGCTTGATTCATAAATATCTTCCGGCACGAAGCCATCTGAAGAAAATATCATGTGCTCTCTATAAATAGTAAAACGGCGAAAATCTTTGTAAGCTAAATCCAGTAACAATTGCATATAATGCGGCTCATCAGCCTTAATTGTTATCTTGTCAATTTCTTGTCCTTGGTACAAAGCAGATTGTAACGGAGTAAATGCGTTAATAGTGCTTATATTCCCGCCATATTCTTCGATTTCCCATATCATAAACATTCTCCTAATAGTAACAAAAACATTTGTTGACGCTTATTGACCGTTATTTAAATCATTATATAACAAAATCTACGGTTGTTTAATATTAGCATAAAAATTTTGGAGGATTATACCATGGAAAGTCGAGAAAAAAGATATATTGCACAATACTCAAAAGATGATGTTTGTATTATGGAAGATGGCATTCCAATGGAGGAAATCAACCAGTTTCTAAGAGAAAGTTATATAGGTTATTCACGAAAGCTTCATGTGGCTCTTTGCGTCGTACAATACCTAAACTACTTAAACACCTTCTCAAAGACGTATCTGGATGCGACATATTCATTGGCGCAACGCTACTATGCACACTTGGTTGCTATTAGGTTAAAAGAAGGGACAATCCGACAATATATTTGGGATATTTCCAAAATGTATGATTATCTTCTGGTTTTTGGATTTATTGCAGACGATAGCCTTTATGAAAGCGACTTACACACTCGACTGCCATCGCTTTTGCAGGATAAGCGGAAAAAGATAATTCAAACAAATTACGAGAACGAGCTTATAACAATGATAGATAATGCCGAGTTTGGGCTCGTGAAAAGAGAGCCGATTATAATGGAGGAATCACATGAATACAGATAATGTCGTAGTAATTGGAATTGCCGACGTTTTGCAGAGAAAAATGGCTCAAAATTCATTAGACTCGCAGCTACGTTGTCGATATCGATTTGCGGTGTATGAGCATAACCAAATAAAAGTTGATAAGATTTCAGGTAATGAAGTTAAAGACGTAGAACGATATATTGTTATAAAGAACCAATTTAATATGATTATTGCAGTAACTCCTTGGGCTAAATATGCCGGAGCGTTCTTGCCTCGCAAGCGTAAGATTGCAAAACAACAGAACTATCAGACCTTGTGCTATATTGTTCAAGCATTGACATATCTTTTCTGTTCTCCCGCATCGACAAAAAATGACTTGTTTGAAGTAACAGCAGAGGATATAAAAGAATTTCTTGATTATTATGCAGGCAATGTGCATAGCGATGGAACATGCGTAAATAAAGACACTTTGGATAGGTGTTCATGGGCAGTGTGTTCGTTTTTTGGAAATGTTTCGATTGATAACAAGGCTTGTAAACTCGACTGGCGGGATATATTGGAACCTTACAAATCAATAAAAAAGTCGGGCTCCCAGATGCCGATGAAAGAACACACCTGTTATCGCCCCGCAATTAGAGTGAAAAAGTGTGGATATCAGCGAGAAGATATATTCCGAGATTTTCCTGTTGAAGCAGCATGTAAGCTGATTGAACTGGCCAATATCCACGCTCCTGATATAGCCTTCCTGATTGTTTTGGGTATAACAGCGGGACTAAGGCCCGGTGAAGGAGTTAATTCAAGGCAGGATACCAGCCCACTTGGACGAAGCATTGATATGGAAATCGTTGGCTCTAATGTTATGAATGTATGTATAGATTTGCGGCATGAGTATATTTTGCGGGAGGATGGAAAGTCTGTCGGACATATTAAGAAACCCCGAAAGCAAATTGTTTATCCGCCACTTATTCCTTTGTTCCTACAGTCATATTCGAACCATAAAGAATGGCTTAAACGGCAAGAATTTGATGAGAAGTATTGCCCAATGTTTGTAGACAAAAAAGGAAACGCTATGACTTACACTACGTATCGCAGACGATTCCAAAGCTTAGTTAAGGATTACCTTGTCCCAGAGCTTTGTAAAAGCAAAGAGCTAAAATTAAGACATACTGGAGAAAAGCTGAAAACAGTCACGATATCTCCACATGTTTTGCGCCATGTGTTTTCGGTTGTGCTAGCACTTAGAAACGAGAACGTAAGCGCAATTCAGTCTTTGCGAGGTGACAAGTCGCCAGAAACAGCTCTGCTATATCTTAGTCACAAGGGCGATATGTATATGGCTGTAGACGAGGCGCATGCGACACTTTTGGATGTTATTTTAGGAGCAAAAAAGATGGAGAATAAAGGTGAGTCGGATGAAAGTTGACAAGATGCTGAGCCAATATGAACCCATATATGCAGTACAAAGTCGTTTCTGTATATCTATAAACAAAGTCAAGTTATTATGCGACCATTATCCTGATTCAATGATTGAATTCGATAAGACTACATATATCAAGAAAAGCATAATAGAACAGTGGGTGTCTCTAAGAGCTGACTACATTACTTCGGAAATTGCTTTTCGCAATGCGATAAGCGGATTGTTGCTTGAATCAGAACAAAATGCCCGCAAGTATTTTAACACGATTATTGAGGAATTGCGTATAAAGGTCATTCCCCCTGACGATTTTCCGATGACGACTGATAGATACTATGTTTCAACATCCGATAGCGAGATATTGGGTTGCCATATGCGTGATAGTCTGCAAGCTCATTGCTTAATACAAGCGTACAAGCTTTCAAAGGCATTGCACATAACAAATAAAGAACTGGAACGCATCGAAGCTCAAGGAAAAATCAGACTCGTACACAAGGCAACGAAGAGCTGTACCTTGTGGGTTGAGCAAGGAGAGCTTAACCGTATCATTAAAGATGCAGAGAGCTATGTTCCTTTGAATGATGTCATTTCTTTTATCGTTGATGAAACCGCTTCTAAATTTTATTACAGTTCAAGTAATTATAACGATTTGAAACAGTTCGTTTCCGAAAACAATTATTTTCAATTAGAAATAATCAATTCTGACGATGCTTACTTCTACATGGGGAAATGCCCATTATTAGTAGCGAAAGATGACGCAGCTAAGCTCTGTACGAAACTTTATACATGGATTGCTATCTACGATTTGCAACATGAGGAAGCAATAGCTAAGTTGATTAGTATATATAAATCTAAATATCCTCAAACAATAGCAGCCTTAAAGGATGCTCTGGTAAAAGATATAAACACTACGGCTACATCAAGATTGGAGAGTCTTATGTTTTTGATAGACAAGCTTAATAGCCGTGGCGTTGAATTGAAAACTTGGTCAAAATCAGAAATCAGCGTAATGTTTGGGCAGGCAAATAGGACTCTTTCAAAAACATCATGTGCATTTTTAGGACAGTTCTTAAAAGTATATACGCCCCAAACAACTTATGTTCCAAGAGCAATAAATTTTGGCGTGAGGGAGATTGCGGCATATTCTTTTCAACAGATGGTCAACATTGGTTATCTTGTGTTTAACGAAGAATCGTGGAATGATACTGGGCTTGTGGAGAAGGCAGTGCATAACCCGAAAAATGCAAATGTCTGGGTATACGTTGCGATGCATTTCTTTGCAGTTTGGCGTAAAGGAGATTTTTCCAAAGTTGAATTACCATATTTGCCATACTCGCCTCAAGAAATGTTAGACAAAATAGCATGTGGAGCTATCACTGCTGAAGAGTATCGCGCGGTAGTAACAGGCTTTATCGACGTAAATAATCTCACGGGCAGGCGACCTAGCAAGACGCAAAATCAAGATAATGTGGTACCTCTCCGAATGACGGTATCTGAGAGCTGCATGGAACCATTTGGGCTGATTCTATCAATTGCTATAGCACACTATCAGCTTTTAGGAAAGCCAGGCCATTTCATTAAAGAACCAAGCTACCTAAGAGATTACATTGAGTTTTTCGGGAATGAGTTTGCCGTTATTTGTAGTGGAAAAAAGTTCTTAAACAGAGCTGCAAACAAAGCTGTTATGCAGGGTATTCAAATTATTGGTGATGAAATAGACGGTTTGCCACAAGGTTATTTGCTTGCCGCCGTTGCGAGAAGCCATAAGGGTGGCTATGGAACTTTGCCTCAGACAACACAGATTTATCTGAAGGATGAAAAGTTTTCTGGTTTTAGCCCTGAATACATCCTTTTTCAAATGACAGAACGTGGCGTATGTAGTTTTATAATTGACATGGTTTTGAAAGAGTTTTACAACAAGGCATATACGGAGTTGCCAATTATTAAGCAGACAGAGGCGATTAAATCATTATCAATCCTTCCGGGGCAGACAGTACAACTGCTTAGTGCAGTACAGAAAGCCAGAGATGTTGCAAACCAAACGGTTTGTGAATTGCTCAGCGCAACGGATTCAAGGACCATTCTTGAGAATATAGCCTTTGACAAGGCCTCAGGCAAAGACAGTGGCGTTTTGTGCGCGGCTGTTGCAGCTGGACAAGGTTGTAAATATCCGACAAAGGAATCTTGCTTTGGTTGTAGGTTTGAAATACCTACAAAGGCAATGCTTTTGGAGCTAATTGAGCAGCTGGAAAGGCTTCAGAAACAACATAATGCCACTACCAACAACACGGAAAGAAAGCGGTTGAGTTATTTAAAAGAATCAGTCCTTTTACCCAAAGTGGCAGAGATTCTTTGCGTTATGAAGGAAACTTGCCGTATAGAAGAATTTGAAGAGTATAGATTGCTTATGCAATCTAGTGAAAAGGAGGAATAATCAATGCAAGCAGTTTCGCAGTATATTTGTTATTCAACAGTGGAAGATTTTGATTATTCAATAGACGAAGCTGAAATCAAAGCTAGAGAAATTTTTAAAACTGCCCGGAAAGACAGGGTGATTTTAAATAATTCCTTCGATGATGTGGTTTGGGAGATTGATAATCAGGTTAAAACTCTTAGCTTGACATTTGATTTAAGCGATTTGCAATTAAATAATATAAAAGAATACTTAGATGTGAGCAATGAGCAGTATGTATTAGCCATCAAAATCGGAGTAACATTTTATCTTTATTATAGGGTTGCAATTAGTATTCCTAAGATGGTTAGAGATTGTCAAAAGCTAATCTGCTTAATTCCTTCTCTGCTGAATGGTGAAACTGAACAACTAAGTAAATTTAACTGTACATTCGCTGCAGATGTTTTAGCATTGCTTCAACCAACACCGGTGATTGAAGAGCTAATTGATATTTTGAACGAATACGAAGCTGAACTTAGTTGTAGTTCTCGTTCGCTCAATTCCAGTCATATTTTCATTTCCAAGAGTGTATTAACAACTTTTGGGCAAACGCTGAAGATGATGAAAAACTCTTGTATTTTCCAATCTGGCTATGGTGGGAGTTGACATCAATTTTACCACTTAGACCGAGAGAATTCCTGCTTACTCCATACAAATGTCTTCGGCAAGATGAAAATGGAAATTACTACCTAACCATACGACGTACAATGATGAAAGGTTCAAATGGCAAAAAAGTTACCCATAAAATTGAGTTTGATTATAAGCCTCAAGAATATCGAATTTCTCATCACATTGGAAGCGAAGTTGATTGGTATAAGACTCAAACAGTTAACAAGGGTAGACCAATGCTATTTCTTCCACCTATAGGGGCAAGAAGAAATATGCTGAGGTACGAATCAATGAATAGTTTGATGAAGAAATTTATCAATGAAGTAATAGTCCAGAAATATGGGTATGAGCTGCTTGAGAAAGAAAGTAAAGAAATACTTGTGCATCGGAAATTGGGCGAAAAACAAATAGAGCGAATAAACTTGGGGGATAGTAGACATCTTGCAATGATTAACCTTATACGTTCTGGTGGAAGTCCTGTGATTTGTGCTGAACTTGCAGGTCACAGGGACATCGAGATATCTTCACATTATTACACTAGCTTAGAGAGTTGCGTAGAGAGCGTTGCTTATGAAATCTTTAGTAAGCATAGTGTCAACAGGAATAACTATGACGAACAGTATGGATTAATGCTATCGGAAGCACGAACTGAGATTAACGGAGGATACTGCTTGTCTACTAAAGTCGCAAAGGGAGACTATACTGATTGCTCTATGGCATTTGGCATTAATAATGAGCTTGGAAGCCATCAAAGGTGTCGGTACTTCTTTCCAAAAGGAACACAAAACAGCATAGACCTGTTAGGCAAAAAGGAGCAGGAAGCAAAAACTGATATGAATAGAGATTACGAATATCTGCGCCATACGATTGATATGGTAAGGAAATCGATGGGATGTATGGATGAAATGCAGAGCGCACTGCTGAGGCTCAATGCATCGGCCCAAAGAGTGTGCGGAATAGTATTAGAAAAACTCTGTAAAGGAGGAGTTTAAATTGAACCAAACTAAAACGGGTCGCCCATCAAAGGCTACCGAGTTAACGAAAATAGCTCTTGTAGATGAATATTTTCACCTTGTTGTCAAAGGCAACGCCAATGAACTGCAATACAATAAAATAGCGTTGTTCGCACAAAAAAAAGGCTATGAACTTTCTGAAATTGATTTCCGTCGCAAGAATTCAGATACTCGCAAACATATTGAGATACTCAAATCTAGGCAAAATGAACAAGCTCAAGCCTTAGAGATTCCTGCTTATGTGCCATGGAATATTGATATCTTACTTAACAAGAAACCATGTACGAATGCGGAAATTCGCAAATGGGTCTTACAGCATGAAGAGGTACACAAGGCTTTGATTATGTCTTCTGCATGGGCTATTGAACAGTATGAAAGTCAAAGAACGGAAATCTGCGTCTTGAAGGAAAGAGTCAAGAATCTCGAAAGCATTAATCAAGAAATGGAAGAAAACCTGACTAATACTCAACAAGAGTTAGTCAAATCAAAGGGCAAATGCACTGTCTTATTGCAGCATTGGAATGATATTGCGCCACAGACTCATATCGCTAATATAGCTTTTTCACAGAAAACAAGTGAAAATAGAGAGATAATAAGTTTGACGGATTACATTTTTAAGGATGTAAAAATACAGGATGATGCGCACGTGAATATGGCTAAAGATACGGAAATAGACAACCTAATAAAAGAGCTAAGGAAAGGACTTGAGGCGGATAATTAATATGACAACGTTACTAAAAAACGCGAACCCCGAGCTGTTTGCTCAACTTCTGAATAAAAAGAATTCTGATATAAATGTTGACTTACTAAAACAATATAGCCATAACATCGTGTGGTGGCGCTGTGTGTATGGACATGAATGGCAAGCAACAGTATATAGCCGTTCTGCAGGGCAAGGTTGTCCCTTTTGCAGTAGAAAAAAAGTAATTGTGGGAGAAACGGATTTAGCAACAGTAAATCCTGTGCTTGCTGCCCAATGGCACCCAATCAAAAATGGAGAGCTTTACTCTACGGATGTTTCTGAGCAAAGCAACAAAAAGGTTTGGTGGGTATGTGAACATGGGCATGAATGGCAAGCACATGTAAGTAATCGTTCAAAAGGGCATGGCTGCCCCTTTTGCGGTGGAAAAAAAGTAATTGTGGGAGAAACGGATTTAGCAACAGTAAATCCTGTGCTTGCTGCCCAATGGCACCCAATCAAAAATGGAGAGCTTTACTCTACGGATGTTTCTGAGCAAAGCAACAAAAAGGTTTGGTGGGTATGTGAACATGGGCATGAATGGCAAGCACATGTAAGTAATCGTTCAAAAGGGCATGGCTGCCCCTTTTGCGGTGGAAAAAAAGTAATTGTGGGAAAAACGGATTTGGCAACAGTAAATCCTGTGCTTGCTACCCAATGGCACCCAATCAAAAATGGAGAGCTCTACTCTACGGATGTTTCTAAGCAAAGCCACAAGAAGGTTTGGTGGGTATGTGAACATGGGCATGAATGGCAAGCAACAGTGAAAAGTCGTTTTAAAGGAAGAGGCTGTCCATACTGCTATGGTAGAATAGCAATTGAAGGTGAAACGGATTTAGCAACAGTAAACCCTGTGCTTGCCGCCCAGTTGCATCCAACGAAAAATGGGAATCTTAAAGCTATAGATGTTACTGAACAAAGTGGCAAAAAAGTTTGGTGGTTATGTGACCATGGACATGAATGGCGAGCAACCGTAATTAAACGTTCTTATGGAAATGATTGTCCATTTTGTTCTGGAAGAAGATATAGTCCAAATCATATTTAAAAAAGGAGTAAGAGCAATGTTGCTTAAAGATGCATCCCCAGAGATATATGCACAGATTGACCCTACAAAAAACACCGATATTGAAATTGAAAAGCTAAAGGCTCAATCAAACATTGATTTGTTTTGGCGATGTGACAAAGGCCATAGTTGGCACGCTAAAGTGTGTAGCAGAATGAGAGGCTCAAAATGTCCATACTGTCAGCATAGAGCTGTTCTTCCGGGGTTCAATGATTTGGCTAGTACATACCCTGAAATTGCAGGGTAACTTCATCCTATAAAGAATGAAAATCTTCGCGCTGATACAATATCTCCTTATTCAAACCAGAATGTATGGTGGATATGTTCTTTCGGTCATGAGTGGAAAACTAAAGTAAATAACAGGACACATGGTAAAGGATGTCCACACTGTTATAAAGAACGTTTTGCGTTTTCAGAAAACAATTTAATGGCTAGATATCCTGAAATTGCTAAGCAATGGCACGCGACTAAAAATGGAGAACTGAAACCCTCAGATGTCTCTGCGCGTAGTCGTAAAAAAGTTTGGTGGATATGTTGTAGTGGGCATGAGTGGCAAGATACTGTTTTAAACAGAACCGTTAGAGGAGCAAACTGCCCATATGATTTAGGAAAACGTCTTGCATTTCTCGAAAATAATTTAGCGACTAAATATCCTGAAATTGCAAAAGAATGGCACCCAACTAAAAATGGCGAACTGCATCCCTCAGATGTGGCTGCACATAGTCATAAAAATGCTTGGTGGATATGTGAGAAAGGCCATGTGTGGCAAGCTACTGTTCTTAACCGAACCAGTAATGGGACTGACTGCCCATACTGTTCAGGACGTTTGGCTATTTCAGGAACAAATGACTTACAGACGTTATATCCGAATATTGCGGAAGAATGGTGTACGGAATTAAATGAAGAGTTGGACCCATCCAACTTCTTGCCTAAGTCCGGTAAGAGTGTTTGGTGGGAATGCTCAGAAAACCATAACCATAGGTGGAAAGCAACAATTTTATCTAGGATAGCTTTAGAAACAGGGTGTCCATATTGTTCTGGACGTAAGAGCGACTTAGGGGTCATTAATTGACCCCTCTTTTTTGTTAATTAAGCAACTTGTTTCGAGGCGGAATGGATACCGTGACAATAATTAGAGCCGTTGTAAAATATGAATGTTTGTGCTATAATTATAAAAATGAAAGCGACAAAACTATCAATTTGGAAATGTTAATCCCAGAGGTAATCTATGCTTGAAAACGACAAAAATAGCAAATTTAAAATGTCAGTCCCAGAAGCGACAGAACTATACGAAAAATCTATTAAGACCCTTGAACTTCCGGCGGTGCTGGAGCTTCTTTCAAAAGAGGCTGTCAGTATTCCCGCGAAGGAGATGGTTTTGACACTGCGTCCATCGGACAGCGATTACGAAGTGAAACGCAGATTGGGCGAAGCGAGCGCTGCGAAGGCAATGATGGTGCTCAAGGGAAGTCCCTCTTTTGGAGGTGTTCGCGATGTGCGTTCTTCTCTTTCAAGAGCCAATATCGGCGGAATGCTAAACACGCGCGAGCTTCTTGATGTTGCAGGCGTTTTGCAGTCGGCGCGCACAGTAAGAGCCTATGCCGGCGGCGATAGCTGTGGCAGGAGCGACATTGACTTTTTATTTTCGTCGCTAATGGCAAATAAATATCTAGAAGAAAAAATTACAAGCTCTATCATCGGCGAGTACGAGATTGCCGACGCGGCAAGTCCCGATCTTGCGACTATCCGTCGTCTGATGAGAGCCGCTGCCGCGCGGGTGCGTGAGGCTCTGCAAAAGATAATATCGTCCCCCGCTTACTCAAAAGCACTTCAGGAGCCGATTATCACAACGCGGTCAGATCGCTATGTCGTCCCAGTCAAGGCAGACCATAAGAGCAGTATCCCGGGACTTGTGCACGATGTTTCCTCAAGCGGAGCAACGCTTTTTGTCGAGCCGATGGCGGCAGTTAAGGCAAATAACGAATTGAGAGAGCTTCACGCAAAGGAAAAGCTAGAGATTGAGCGCATACTAATGGAGCTTTCCGCCGAATGCGGCGACCACGCAAACGATATTATCCGTGACTTCAACGTGCTTGTTGAGCTTGACTGCATATTTGCCAGAGCGAAGCTGAGCTACAAGCATGACTGTCAGGAGCCTGTTATTTCGTCAGGAC
>CAZLLK010000037.1:0-28838 GCA_964560435.1 uncultured Oscillospiraceae bacterium | reverse complement strand
ATTACAACCACATCAAAATGCATATGTGATGTTATTTCCGAAAATTCGTCAGTAGCATATCTCATTGGAACGCCTCACAAAAAAATACTGTAATGTTCATTGTAACACATCACAGTACTTTTTCAACACAAATTTAATTGACAATTAATTGGCAAAAAATTATTGAAAATCCTATACTTTTTCGCAGATTGCTCTGCCTGTTTCACGGCAGCCGAGCGATGTTTTTCCCTCGCTCATGGTGTCGCCTGTGCGGTAGCCCTCCTTCAAAACTGCGCTGACAGCACTCTCGATTGCATCCGCCTCTTTTGGCATATTGAACGAGTAGCGAAGCATCATCGCGGCGGAGAGTATCATGCCGATTGGGTTTGCAACGTTCGTTCCCGCAATGTCGGGAGCGCTGCCGTGAATCGGCTCATAAAGACCGCGTGTGCCATCGCCAAGACTGCTGGAGGGTATCATCCCGATGGAACCAGTAATCATGCTCGCTTCGTCGGAAAGAATGTCTCCGAAAAGATTTTCCGTCACGATAACATCGAATTGAGCGGGGTTACGCACTAGCTGCATCGCGCAATTGTCTACATACATATGCGAAAGTATCACATCAGGATAACTTTCGGCGATTTTTGTAACGACTCTGCGCCAGAGCTTTGAGCTGTCGAGAACATTATCCTTGTCAACGGAGCAGACCGTTTTGCGGCGTTTTTGCGCCGTTTGGAAGGCAACGTGTGCTATGCGCTCAATCTCGTGCTCGGAATAACCCATGATGTCCTGTGCGTAATCCTCGCCGTCACGCGTCTCAGTTTTGTGCTCGCCAAAGTAGGCACCGCCAATAAGCTCACGCACAACGACAAAGTCGATGCCCTTGTCAACGATGGCGGGCTTTAGGGGGCTTGCGTCGCGCAGTTCGTCAAAGAGTGACGCAGGACGCACGTTGGCGTAGAGCTTCATTCCTGCGCGTAGACGCAAAAGCCCGCGCTCGGGGCGTTTTTCCTTTGGAACATTGTCCCATTTTGGGCCGCCGACTGCGGAAAGCAGAACGCTGTCGGAAGCAAGACAGGTGTCGAGGCTCGACTGAGGTAGCGGGTCGTCGAATTTGTCAATGGCTTCGCCGCCCATTGGTGCTTCAGAATAATTAAATGTATGTCCGTATTTCTCGGCGATTTTGTCGAGCACCGCTATGGCTTCTGCAATTATTTCTGGACCTATGCCGTCTCCGCGGATTATTGCAATGTTCTTTGTCATTTTGCACCTCCGGCGATAGATGCCATAAGGCCGCCCGTTGCTATCATGTCCTTGATAAAATCAGGGAAGGGCTGTGCCTGATAGGTTTCCTTTTTCGTTACGTTCGTTATTATGCCAGTGTCGAAATCAATATCGACCTCGTCGCCCTCGGTAATTTTTTCGCTTGCTTCCTCGCATTCAAGGATTGCAAGACCGATATTTATAGAGTTTCGGTAAAATATCCGTGCGAAACTCTTTGCGATAACGCATGAAATTCCGCTCGCCTTAATCGCAATTGGCGCGTGCTCGCGTGATGAGCCACAGCCAAAGTTAACGCCTGCGACCATAATGTCCCCCTTTTTCACTCTGCCGATGAAGCTCTTGTCGATGTCCTCCATGCAGTGGGAGGCAAGCTCCTTGTGGTTTTGAGTGGCAAGATAACGGGCGGGAATAATTACGTCCGTGTCGATGTGGTTGCCGTATTTAATAGCGTTTCCGTGCGCTTTCATATGTGCGACCATTCCTTTCTTTGGATTTTGTTTTAGTACTTTACTGAACTTTAAAACTCAATAAAGCACTTGCCAATATGACCACAAAGGAATGGTCATATTGCGCAACAATCGCGATTCCGCAAAGCGGGAGCGATTGGCGCATTTATCAGGTAATGAAAGATTTTAATCTTTCATTACCTCCTGCGGATGGCTGATATGTCCCGTAATGGCGCAAGCGGCGGCAACTGCTGGGGAAGCAAGGTAAACCTCGCTTTCAACGTGTCCCATGCGTCCGACGAAGTTGCGGTTTGTCGTTGCAACCGCTCTTTCGCCGGCAGCAAGTATGCCCATGTGACCGCCAAGGCAGGGCCCGCAGGTCGGAGTGGAAACGATGCAGCCCGCGTCCATAAAAATTTTCGTGTAGCCTTTTTCAAAGCACTCCATAAAAATTTTTGGTGTTGCAGGGATAACGATTCCGCGAAGACCCTTTTTGATGTGACGACCCTTCAGAATCTCGGCGGCAGCAGCCATATCCTCGATGTTTCCGTTGGTGCAGGAGCCGATTACGACCTGATCGATTTCAATGTCGCTGCCCTCTGTTGCCGGATGTGTCTTTTCAGGCAGGTGCGGCCAAGCGACGGTGCAGGGGATTTGGGAGAGGTCAAGGTCAATAACACGGGTATATTCCGCGTCCTCGTCGGCCTCATAGGCTGTCCATTTGCGGTTACAGCGACTGTCCATATATTTGCGTGTCGTATCGTCTACGGAGAATATTCCGTTCTTTGCGCCTGCTTCAATCGCCATATTGGACATTGTTAGCCTGTCACTCATGGTGAGGTTGGCTAGCCCCTCGCCCGAAAACTCCAGAGATTGATAAAGCGCACCGTCCACGCCTATCATGCCGATGAGGTGCAGAATAACGTCCTTGCCGCTGACCCACTTACCCATTTTACCCGTAAGCATAACCTTGATAGCAGAGGGAACCTTGAACCAGGTTTCGCCCGTTGCCATAGCAGCTGCCATGTCGGTTGAGCCGACGCCTGTGGAAAATGCGCCGAGCGCACCATAGGTGCAGGTGTGGCTATCGGCGCCAATTGCGGCCTCGCCGGGGGCGATCAGCCCCTTTTCGGGGATGAGAGCGTGCTCAACGCCCATTTCACCAACATCGTAAAAATGCTCGAGGTTAAAACGCGTTGCAAAGCTACGGCATTTTTTGCAGCTTTCGGCGGCCTTGATGTCCTTGTTAGGGGCAAAGTGATCCATAACAAGCGTAATTCGTGCGTCCTTTGAAACGTTATCGAAGCCCGATTTTTCAAACTCGTTTATGGCAACGGGTGCTGTGATGTCGTTGCCCAGAACGAGGTCAAGCTTCGCTTTTATAAGCTGTCCTGCTGCGACGGACGTGAGTCCTGCGTGAGCGGCAAGAATTTTTTGTGTCATTGTCATTCCCATTATGATTATTCCTTTCGGAGAATATTTGCCAAGTTTACTCACAATTTCTCCAATATGGATAAATTGTCAACGAAATTGTCCTAATTAATTATTTTGCCCCTACGATTTTGTTAATTCCGTTGATGTAAGCCCGGATTGCCGACTCGATGACGTCGGTGGAAAGTCCACAGCCCGTATAAAGCACAGAGCCGCAGCGAAGCTTTACAACGGCCTCGCCCATTGCGTCCTCTCCGTCCGTAACAGCGTTAAGACTGAAGTTCTCGAGAGTAACATCAAGCCCCGTAATCTTATCGACTGCCTTAAAAGCTGCGTCGATGGGGCCTGCCCCGATTGCGACTTCTTCAATGGTTTCGTCGTCCTTTTTAATCTTGACGCAAGCGATATTGGTGATGTCCTTGCCTGTGCTTACAACGTGGCTCAAAAGCTCGTAGGTCGCGGTTACGGTGTGGGCGTTGGAGAGGGCGAGCGCTTCAATATCGTGGTCAGTGAGGGCCTTTTTCTTGTCCGCAAGTGCCTTAAAGCGGACAAACATCTCGTCAAGCTCTTCCTTTGAGACTTCATAGCCAAGCTGAGAAAGACGGTCACGCAGAGCGTGCTTGCCACTGTGCTTTCCCAAAACCATGGTGTTCTGGGAAATGCCCACATCCGTTGATTTCATTATTTCGTAGGTGAGCGAATTTGCAATCATGCCGTGCTGGTGGATTCCGCTCTCATGCGCAAAGGCATTAGCGCCGACAATGGACTTGCTGGGCGCGATCGGAACACCGGTTATTGAGGACAAAAGCTTGCTCGTCTTGTGAATTTGCTGTGTGTTGATTGTGCTTTCCATCTGGTAATAGTCGCGGCGGGTTTTGAGTGCCATAACAATTTCCTCAAGACTCGCGTTGCCCGCACGCTCACCAATACCGTTGACGGTGCATTCGACCTGTGTTGCACCAGCGCACAGACAAGCCAGCGAATTGGCCACGGCCATGCCAAGGTCATCATGGCAATGTGCCGAAATGTCAACATTTTCAATGCCGGCGGTGTTCTCGCGTAGGTAGGTGATGAGGTCGAACATCTCCTGCGGAGAGGAATAACCAACAGTGTCGGGAATGTTCAGAACGGTTGCGCCAGCCTTGATTGCGGTTTCACAGCACTTAACGAGAAATTCCCATTCTGAGCGGGAAGCGTCCTCGCACGAGAACTCAATGTCCTCGCATAAGGATTTTGCGTAGGCAACATACTTTGCGATGCTCTCCAGAGCCTGTTCGCGGGTCATTTTCAGCTTATATTCCATGTGTATGTCACTGGTTGCGAGGAAAACGTGAATACGCGGGTACTTCGCGCATTTTACGGCATTCCATGCGGCGTCAATGTCACCCGGTGTGCAGCGGGCAAGACTGGCCACTTTACAGTTTTGTACGGTCTGGGCTATAGCTTCAACGCTCTTGAAGTCTTCAGGAGAGGCAATCGCAAAGCCTGCTTCTATAATATCAACACCGAGCGCATCGAGCTGACGAGCCATCTGCAGCTTTTCTGAAAGGTTCATGCTGCAGCCTGGAGACTGCTCACCGTCGCGCAGGGTTGTGTCGAACACCTTGATTTTTCTCATTTTTGACCAGTCCTTTCATTTCTTAAACACACAATACGGCAACAAGATGTAATGGTCGGAAATTGTGTGTTTATTGGGTTTGCCCTCAGGGTGAGCAAAACGCGTTATATCCTCCTTGTGCTGTTTCATGGAAATAAATACAAAAAAGCCCCGTCTTCCATAAGAAGACGAAGCTACAAACTCCGCGGTACCACTCCAATTGACAGTAAACTGTCCGCTTTCAACATCTCATTAGAAATATTGCCTCTTTGATAACGGTGAGGAAACCCGTTCGCACCTACGACCATAAGGCTTTCGGCTGACTGCTCAAGGGTGAGTTCGCCTTTTCTGGACATACCGTTTCGCACCAAACAACGGCTCTCTGAATGTTCTTGAAAGGCTTAGTCCCTGTCACTGCATTTTGATTTATTGTGCTAAAGACTACACGAAGTTTGAGCATTTGTCAAGAGCAAATACGGGAAAAATAAAAAATATTATTTCGAGAGATTATGCCCATATTGGCAGGAGATTGCTACTATTTTAATATATATTTAAGCCGAACAATGTCGAAAGCATAATGAAAGCGCAATAATGAATATAAATATAAGGCGTACGAAAAAGTATTTTGGAAAAATAAACAGTTGACAAGACGTGTTTTTGTGATGTAACATAAAAACAATCAAATATCTCAAATGCGTTGATGGGAACAAGTACTCCTGGAACAGGCTTCAGAGAGCTGTCGTTATTGGTGAAAGACAGCGCCGTGTTTATGGAAGAAAATCATCTCGGAGCAGTTTGCAGAAGGACGGAAACCCCGTCTGTGTAAGCATAAACGGTTACGCCCGTTATAGCGTCAGACGTTAATTGACGTCGCAGAGAGGTTCTTTTGGGGCAGTGCAGTGTTTCGAAAGAGCAATAAGAGTGGTACCGCAGAGGAGTTTATGCCTTTGTCTCTTGATATTTAGTTGAAGAGACAGGGGCTTTTTGCATACCCATTCGCGCTACCGCTTTAAAGCATTAATAGTTAATGGTTTGTTATTAAATATGCAGGAGGAATGAGCTTTGAAACTGACAGGAGCGGAAATAATCGTTGAAGTTTTGGTCGAGCAAGGCGTTACTGACTTGTTTGGCTATCCCGGAGGCACAGCCATCAACATTTATGAAGCCTTATACCACAGCCAGGACAGAATTAAGCATTACCTTACCGCTCACGAGCAGGGCGCGACTCACGCCGCGGACGGCTACGCCAGAGCAACAGGCAAAACCGGCGCTGTCCTTGTAACAAGCGGCCCGGGCGCTACAAACACCGTTACAGGTATTGCAACAGCATATCTGGACAGCATTCCTATGGTTATCGTCACCGCAAACGTCGGAAAAGACTTGATCGGCAAGGACAGCTTTCAGGAAGTCTTCATTGCGGGGATAACACTTCCAATAACAAAGCACAATTATACAGTACGCGACATTACAAAGCTTGCAGATACAATCCGCGACGCTTTCAAAATCGCTGGCAGTGGTAGAAAAGGCCCCGTGCTTGTGGATGTGCCCAAGGATATTACGACGGCAATGTGCGAGTTTACTCCCGCACCTAAGTGGGAGGAGCCAAAGGCACCTGCAGCGCCAGAAAGCGAGCTTAACCGTGTCGTGGCTCTTATTGAAAAGTCAAAACGCCCTGTTATTTGTTTTGGAGGCGGCGTTATAAGCAGCGGTGCCGGCGAAGTGCTTTTGGAGTTCGTTCGGAAGGCGCAGATACCAACCTGTCACACCATGATGGGAACAGGCGTCATCGGCTTTGGAGATGTGCTTGACCTTGGAATCATCGGAATGCATGGCAGCATGACGGCAAACCACGCGATTGACGAAGCGGACTTACTGATTGCGATGGGCACACGGTTTTCTGACCGAGTTGCGCTCAACCTAAACGACTTTGCACCCCACGCAACCATAGTTCAGTTCGATATTGACGAGAGCGAGATTCGCAAAAACGTCATGGTCGATTATGCCATTGTCGGAGATTTAAAAGCCGAGCTTGAGGCGCTGATTCCGCTTGTTAACGGCAAGGATCGTTCCGAATGGCTCGAAACAATAAAAGCGTGGCGCAGCAAGGACGAGGGGCTGAATGATAAGAGCTTTACGGGGATTCGCCCCATGGAAATTATGGAAGTTGTTGGTGATAAGTGTGGCTCTGAGGCAATAGTCGTCACCGATGTTGGACAGCATCAGATGTGGGCGGCACAATTTTGCAAAAAAACAAGACCTCGCGGTTTTCTTACGAGTGGCGGCTTAGGCACAATGGGCTTTGGCTACGGTGCCGCAATCGGCGCACAGATTGCACTGCCGGACGCAACCGTTATCCACGTAACCGGCGATGCCTCGTTCCACATGAACATGAATGAGGCTTGCACAGCAGTTTCTAACAATTTACGTGTAATAACTGTTATAATGGATAATAAAGTTCTTGGAATGGTACGCCAGTGGCAAACAAGCTTTTTTAACTGCCACTATATTTCCACCTCGCCTGAGCGGAAAACCGATTTCGTTAAGGTTGCGGAGGGGTTTGGAGCCAGAGGCTTCCGTGCCGAAACAAAGGTAGAATTTGCCGATGCACTTGCACAGGCGCTTTCCGGTGAAGGCCCTGCATGGATTGTTTGCCCCATTAACCGAGATGAGAGAGTTTTGCCGATGATTCCCGGCGGCGGCACAGTCCGTTCAGTCATTATGGAATAGGGAGGAATAGAGATGAACTCAAAAAAAGTAATCATCGCATTACTGGTCGAAAACAATGCGAACGTTCTTTCCCGTATTTCTCTGCTTTTTGGCAGACGCGGATATAATATTGACTCCCTCACCGTTTCGGAAACGAACGACCCCACAATTTCACGTATTACCCTTACCGCAGTGGGAGACGAACCGATAATCGAGCAAATCGTTCTCCAGACAAAAAAACTGATTGAAGTTAAGGCAGTTCAAATTGAAGACGAAAACACCGCGATTTTAAGGGAGCTTCTGCTTGTGAAAATCGCCGCAGATGAAAGTCAGCGAGCTGGAGTCCGTGAAATATGCGAAATCTACAAAGCGAGTATTGTTGACTTTTCCACTTCTAGCATCGTTTGCGAGCTTACCGGAAAGCCCAGCAAAATCAACGGATTTTTGGACGTTATCGGAAAGGAAAGAATTCTCGAGCTGTGCCGCACAGGTGTTACGGCAATTGAACGTGGCGGCAAGGTGATGGACTTTGAGGACAAAGCTCTCCACCGCTCATAAAATTGTTTTTGAGTATATCAAATAAATATTATAATCGGAAAAACGAAAGGAAGCACAAGCTATGATTAACAAATACTACGATTCTGACTGCAATATGGAACTTCTGAAAAACAGAACAGTCGCCATTATCGGATACGGCAGCCAGGGACACGCGCACGCACAGAACCTTATGGAATCCGGAGTTAAGGTCGTCGTTGGACTTCGCCGTGATTCCGCAAGCTGGGCAAAGGCAGAAGCCGCCGGACTTACAGTAATGGAGGTTCCCGCCGCTGCAAAAGTTGCTGACATGGTCATGATGCTCGTCCCGGACGAGAAGGCCGCGGACATCTACTATGCAGAAGTAGCTCCCAACCTCACAGAGGGCAATATGCTTATGTTCGCCCACGGCTTCAACATCCATTTCAACTTGATTACTCCTCCGGCAAACGTTGATGTGGCTATGGTAGCTCCCAAAGGCCCAGGACACACCGTACGTAGCCAGTATCAGGAGGGCAAGGGCGTTCCAAGCCTTATCGCTGTTTATCAGGACTACACCCTCAAGGCAAAGGACTATGCGCTTGCATATGCCTCCGGAATTGGCGCAGGCCGTGCAGGAATTCTTGAAACCAGCTTCCGTGAGGAAACCGAAACAGACCTCTTCGGCGAGCAGGCCGTTCTTTGCGGCGGCGTAACCGAGCTGATGAAGGCGGGCTTCGATACTCTTGTTGAAGCAGGCTATGAGCCGGAAATGGCATATTTTGAGTGCATCCATGAGATGAAGCTCATCGTTGACCTTATCAATAGCGGCGGCTTTGCGATGATGCGTTACAGCATCTCCAACACAGCAGAATACGGCGATTACCGCACGGGCAGACGCCTTGTTACCGAAGATACCCGCAAGGAAATGAAGAAGGTTCTGCGCGAAATTCAGGATGGCACCTTTGCCAGCGAATTTATGCAGGAGTTCTCCTCTGGCAGACAGGCAAAGTTCCTTGCAACTCGCAGACTTGAGAGTGAGCATCCGCTGGAGAAGGTCGGAAAAGAACTTCGCAAGATGATGAGCTGGCTGAAGAAATAACTTTTTGCAAGCCTATTTGGCTTGACCTAGCAAGCCAGTTCGGCTTGACACAGCTAACTACGTTTCTCTTTTCCACGCTGAAAAGAGAAATGGTTTTTAGCAATTTCCGTGAAGAAAAGACGCCAAAGGGCTGCGACCCTTCGGAAATCCAGAGTTTAAATATCGCTTCGCTTCCCCCTCACGCCGCCTTACGGCGGAAAATGCCGCGCTCCACTTCGTAGTCGCGCTGGAAAAGCGACGGAAAAGAAGAAATGTTGTTCGCTCTTCGGCATTCAACGAACGCTACCCAACTCTTTAACAAGGAGTAATAAAAAATGAAAAGTGATAATGTGAAAACCGGCATACAGCAGGCGCCTCACCGCAGTCTGTTCTATGCTCTCGGCTTTACAAAAGAGGAGCTTGAACGTCCGCTGGTGGGAATCGTAAGCTCCTATAACGAAATCGTTCCCGGACATATGAACCTCGATAAAATCACCGAGGCGGTCAAGACGGGCGTCCTGATGGCTGGGGGCACACCAATCGTGTTTCCTGCGATTGCCGTCTGCGATGGTATCGCGATGGGACACCAAGGAATGAAATATTCTCTTGTTACGAGAGATTTGATTGCTGACAGCACCGAATGTATGGCGCTTGCCCACCAATTCGATGCCCTCGTGATGATTCCCAACTGCGACAAAAACGTGCCCGGCCTTCTTATGGCGGCGGCTCGCGTGAACGTTCCCACAGTGTTCGTTTCCGGTGGTCCGATGCTTTCGGGAAACCTTGACGGAAAGCGCACCTGCCTTAGCTCAATGTTTGAGGCTGTGGGCGCTTATCATGCCGGCAAGATAAACATGGAGGACGTTGAAGCATACGAAAATGCGGCTTGTCCAACCTGCGGTTCATGCTCCGGTATGTACACCGCAAACTCCATGAACTGCGTAACCGAGGCGCTTGGTATGGCGCTTCGCGGCAACGGAACTATTCCCGCCGTAATGTCCGCAAGACTCCGTCTTGCAAAGCAGGCGGGCATGAAGGTCATGGAACTATTAGAAAAGAACATCCGCCCAAGCGACATTATGACCGAGGCGGCGTTCCACAACGCCGAAATCGTCGACATGGCACTTGGCTGTTCCACAAATACTATGTTGCACCTTCCGGCAATCGCTCATGAAGCAGGCGTGACTCTTAGCCTTGACATGGCAAACGAAATTTCGAAAAAGACGCCAAATCTTTGCCACCTTGCACCGGCGGGAAACACCTTTATGGAGGATCTCGACCGCGCTGGCGGCGTTCACGCCGTTATGGCGGAGCTGAACAAAAAGGGGCTTTTGGATACCTCGGTAATGACGGCAACAGGAAAAACCTTGGGTGAAAATCTTGCCGTAGTCAAAAACCTTGACCCAGAAGTTATTCGTCCAATCGAAAATCCGTATTCGCAGTGCGGTGGAATTGCGGTGCTCAAGGGTAACCTTGCACCGGAGGGCTGCGTCGTGAAGCAGTCTGCGGTTGCGCCCGAAATGATGGTGCATCAAGGCCCAGCCAGAATTTTTGACAGCGAGGACGAGGCGATTGCGGCAATAAACGGTGGCAAAATAGTTGCGGGTGATGTCGTTATTATCCGCTACGAGGGGCCAAAGGGCGGCCCCGGTATGCGCGAAATGCTTAATCCGACTGCGTCAATTGCGGGCATGGGGCTGGATAAAACCGTTGCACTCATTACGGACGGACGCTTTTCCGGCGCGACCCGCGGAGCTTCCATCGGTCACGTTTCCCCCGAAGCGGCGCTGGGCGGAAATATCGCCCTTGTCAAAGAAGGCGACACAATTTCCATTGATATTCCGTCCTGCAAGATTGAATTGCTCGTTTCAGATGAGGAACTTAATTCCCGCAGAAGTTCTTGGGTTTGCCCCGAGCCGAAGATTAAAACCGGCTACCTTGCAAGGTATGCCAGAATGGTAACAAGTGCTGCACAGGGCGCAATTCTCCAATAATGATATAATTATTAAAAAAACGTCCCGAACAGATAATGGTTCTGCGCGGGACGCTTTTTTTGCGGCTTTCGACACGGTATGGTTGACATACGGTGGTTTTGTGGTAAAATATGCGGTGCATCGGAAATATGTGCGTATATTGAGCGTTTTATGTACATTTCGGGGCGATTTCGAAATGGGGGAACTTTCAGTGGAAGAAAAGCCTTCGGTGTTTCGCGGACTTTTAGAGAAGTACCACGAGATAATTATGTATTGCATTTTCGGTGCGGCAACTACAATTGTTAACTGGGTTATTTATAGCGCTTGTGTTAAAATTATGCCCGTTTACGATTATTCAAATGGGTTTCCGTCTTGGTTCCAAGAATTTATAGTTTCGCGGCTACATCTCGATATCAAGCTGATATATGCAGGGATTGTCGCTTGGGTAGTTGCGGTAATTTTCGCCTTTGTTACGAACAAGCTCTGGGTTTTTGAAAGCAAAAGCTGGAAAGGAAAGCTCGTGCTTGGAGAAGCCCTTACCTTTTTCGGAGGGCGCATAGCAACGGGACTTTTAGAGGTTGTTGCCGTTCCAGCATTTGTGACTTGGGGCTTCAATGTCACCTTGTTCGGAATCGATGGACTGCCGGCCAAAATCGTCGTTTCCGTGGCGATTGTTATTCTCAACTATATTTTGAGCAAATTTGTCTCTTTTCGTGGCCCAGAAGAAAAGGCAGCGTAAGCTGAAAATTTTAAAGCCCTCATAATCTCTGGATTTTGAGGGCTTTTTTTGTTGCGATTCTTTAGCTGTTGATTACAAAACGATTATATATTGATGCATCAGCTTCGCGTCAAAATAAGTTTTGTCATTAGTTTTCACGCCCTGCGGAGCTTTTTGACTAGCTCATACCAAAGAACGGAGACTGTGGCGATACCGAGGCAGGTGGAAACCTCGCTGCCGCGCTTGTCAAGGAGAATGTTGCGCATGAGATCGATGCATTTTACGCGAGGAAGATTAACACTTTTTGTTAATCGCAGGTTCCGCGTCCTTAGCTAAAAAATGATATTGCACTAAACCTATAAAACCGCAGCTAACTTTTCGTAATATTTGTTTATTGTGTATTATTAGTTGTTATGGTATCTTGACAGTGGAAAATCATAACATATATGCATATTCGTCCCAAAATCAATATCAAACCACGCTCACCAACAAAGTGGTTAAATGACCGTGACGTGAAGCCAAGGGACTAATTAAACTTGTTTACAGGTTTAAAATGACAGCCATTTTCCTTGATTGGAATAGTGATTACTAATTCGTTGAGTTTTTCACATTTGGATGTCCGAATATTATTATGAATCGAATTTGATTTCATTTTGCGTAATTCGTAGTATAAATTATTTAGTACGATAAAAAAATGGAGCAATTAGTTTTCATTTACGTCAGATAAAACATACTTCCATGTATTAGAGCGTAAAGACAATAAATGTACTATTTATCATAATTTATGCTCAAGATTATCATGGGTTGGAATATATTGAGATTCATAATTAATATCAAAAAATGGAGAAAAACTAACTTTATGCTTTGTGTCGCAATAAAAACAAATAATAATGAGCAAAAACTTATTTCGAAAGTTTTTGCTGAATTCAACGATATCGAAGCTGTGTTTTTTACTAGTTTTTCAGCTGCGACCACTTACATTGAGCAAAACTTAATAGATGTCGTCTTCTTAGGGATTGATGGGCAAAACGATTTGTGGGAAGAGCAGTTTGACTTTTTAAAATCGATTGATCGTACAACAGATATCGTGCTGATTAGTGATAACAGAATTGATGCAGTAAAAGCTTTCGAGCTTGAGGCAACGGACTTTATATTGGCGCCAATTTCCGAAAGCCGTTTGGATGATGTGCTGCAAAGAATAAAGGTATCAAAAACATAACGGATCGATCTGATAAGCAAATAAGCGGTATCCTTTTAGTTGGGTGTGGAATTCACGACTAAAAGGATACCGCTTATTTTTACGGTTAGCGTTACTATATCATTTTGACGGGATCTGAATTTCGAACAAGCTGCCTTTATTAAGCTCGCTTTTCACATGAACAGTTCCGCCGTGTAATTCTGCGACCCATTTGACGATTGATAAGCCCAGCCCGGGGCTGGAATTGATACTGGACTGGTCGGCTTTAAAGAATCTGTCCCAGATTTTGGGCAGGTTTTCATCAGATATGCCGATTCCGTTGTCCTCAACGGACAGGGACACAAGGTTGCTGTTTTTGAGCAGAGAGACCTTCACCCAGCCCCCGGGCGTGTTGTATTTTAAAGCGTTATCGACCAAATTTATGATCAGTCTCATATAAAGCGTCTGCTCGACACTCATTATGATGCCTTCTTCGATGTCGGAAGAAATAGATGCTTCGGTGTTCCCCGCACCTTCAGATAATTCTTCAACAATTGTTTTAGTCAGTGCACTGATATCAATCGACTCCATTTTTGGCGTATATTTACCGTCGTGGCTTCTTGCCATCATGAGAAGCTGGGAAATCAGGGAATTCATTTTCCTGCCCTCATTAAGAATGACGCACAAGTCTTCTTTGTACTCATCTACCGTTTTGTCCCCGTCGAGAGCCTCCTCGGCGCTTAGTATGATGGCTGTAATAGGAGTTCTAAGCTCATGCGATACATCGGAGGAAAAACGTTTTTCCCGATTAAACGAATATTCAAGGTGGTCGAGCATCTCGTCGAGGGTTTCGGCTAGCATCCCCAGCTCATCACGGGCCCCATCAAAGTTAATTCTTTTCGTTAGGTCGCCCTGAACAATCTGTTGCGCAGTTTCTGTTATCTGCTTCACGGGTGACAATGCCCTGTTGAGAAGACCTCCGCTAATCATGGCTAAAGCGGAGAATAAAGAATACACCAGTATGATTACAATTATTAAAGTCTTTAAATAGTTTAGGGCGCTAGTAATGGAATCAAGCGACTTGACAACCCGAAACCAGCCCGATTCGCTCCCGTTTGCAATCAGTTGGCGATCCAACACCATCCATCTGTGTTCGCCGTTCTCGGGATAATAAACGTCGTCAAAGCTTGGCTGCGAATCAAAGTCAAAGCTTTCAGGCATCCATCCTGAAATTTGCGTATTGTCATTTGAATAAACTGCTATATATGTGCCAGTCTGAATCATATCATAGGCGCTGTCCGGTTCATTTGTGTTGTCCCCTGAACGCAGTGCTTGGACGACCTGGTCGCCCTCGTTTAGTAGGAGCGTCTTTGCACCGTTATACAGATGATCTGAAACCAAAATGTACATAACAGGCAAAGTCAGCATCATCAGGAGTACAAGGGCAATGCTGTGCCCAAGCAGGATTTTCCATTTGATTTTCAGTCTTCTCATTGGGGCTCCTTAATTGTATAGCCACTGCCTCGTACTGTGCTAATGAGTTTCTTTTCGAAGCCGTCGTCAATCTTTGACCTCAAGTAGCGGATATAAACATCGACAATGTTGGAAGAACAGTCGAAATCAAAATTCCAAACATGATCAACAATCTGAGTCCTCGTGAGAACGCGGTTTTTGTTGCGCAGTAAGTATTCCAGAATGGCAAATTCCTTGCTCGTAAGCTCGATTTTGCGATTTGAGCGCGAAACCTCATGATTTGATAAATCCATCATCAAATCATCAATTGCCAACTCGTTTTTTTTGTCGGATCCCTGACGACGGAGCAGAGCACGAACTCGGGCAGACAGCTCGTCCGATGAAAAAGGTTTGACAAGATAATCGTCGGCGCCACAATCAAGGCCACGCACGCGGTCTTCAATTGAATCTCTCGCCGTCAAAAGAAGAACCGGTGTATGGTTATTGCAATTTCGCAGTTCTTTAAGAATTGAAAGCCCGTCCTTTCCCGGTAGCGTAATGTCTAAAATAATGCAGTCATACTCACTCGAAACTGTGAAGGGAATTGCATCAAGACCGTTATCACAGGTGTCAACACAGTAGCCGGATTTTTCAAGGCTCTTTGATGTCGCGGTTAAAATTGATTTGTTGTCTTCAACCATTAGAAGTCTCATAGCTAGGCCAGCCTTTTTGATAGTTTATTCGATATTGAAAATTGAAAAGTCTTGATGATCGTTCAATCTTTTCTATAAGTATTATTCTCTGGAAAACCTAATCTTTAATGATTATATTAGATACTGAATAATTGTCAATAATTTTGGAAATCTGTGGATTTCCAATAGCAAACACCAAATCTAATTTATCAGCACGTTTTAATATAATAGCCTGCAATTATTTTTTGAAAATAGTTTGTCGAATTTAATCGCATTTTAATCTTCGGCTGATAATCTTTGGTCAGATAGATAAAAACTCTTGTTTTCTCAACAAGAAACGATAATAGCAAATTTACCGAAAGGTAAAGACGCAAAGCTATGGGGTCTAAGGTCGCAAGACTATGACAGCCCGGTTGCCGAATATTTTAGCGTTACGTTACGCTATAGCTCTATTCGTGCAGCCAAGTGCCGCCGAATAGAGCTTTTTTATACCTTCGGAGTTTGAAAAAGGCAGAGTGAATATATGGATATTGTTTTGATAGTTGTCCTCGGGCTTACCGGAATGGTATTAGGCTTTGAGACGCCGGATATTGCACATAGTATTTCTAAATACAAATGCCGCAAAAAAGACACAGAGCTTACTCCTAATCCGCGTTTTACGGCTACATATTTAAAGCTGATACTAAGTGTTCTAAACGGGGCAGCGTGGGCACTAGCCGGGTTGCTAACCGAACATCTAACGCCCACCTTGCTGACTTCAGTTCTTTTCTCGACCGCTGTACTAATCGCAATTATAGATTTGAGAATACGAATCATTCCGAACGAGCTTTTGCTGGGTATGGTAGTGGTAGGTTTAGCATTTCAAGCGGTGCAATTCGGATTTACGGCAATTTTGATATCCGGCATATGCATGATTGCAATGATAGTCTTTTTTACAGTAGTCGCCGGAATGGTCGGCTTTGACAAGGTGGGAGCGGGAGACGTTAAGCTTGCGGGTGCAATGGGACTTGCGCTTGGCTACCCCAACATAATAACAGCGCTGATTATCATGAGTGTGGTTTTTCTTCTCTTTAGCCTAGTCGGAATTGCAATACGGAAACTGACACTTAAAAGTATGCTTCCCTTTGCACCGTTTATGATGATTGGAATGGTTGTCACACTGGCTTACATAGTTATCTAGCTGAATTTTTTGAGGACAGCTTATTTTCGGTGGAGTACCATTCAAATGGTATTTACATAGAATCCAAAATTTTATTATCAGGGGGTCGAAAATGAAGAAATTTGCGAGTTGGCTAAAGAACGAAGAGAGCGGACAGGGAATGGTTGAGTATGGTTTGATTATCGCACTAATGGCGGCAATAATCATCGCAGGTATTGCAATTCTCGGTCCCAAGATTTCAACACTATTTACAAACATGAATTTTTGAGGTGAAAAAAATGAAAAATGTTATGAAATGGCTTAAAAACGAAGAAAGCGGACAAGGAATGGTTGAGTACGGTTTGATTATCGCACTAATGGCGGCGGTTATCATCGCAGGTATCGCAATTCTCGGACCAAAGATCTCGGCAGTGTTTACGGGTTTGGCTTTTTAGCTGAACCAGTCAAGCTTGAAACGTATGGAGTACCCGCGAAAAACTAATTAATAAATTCGCTGTGCCAATACATAAGCTCAAGGTTTCAGGTTCTGCTTGTGGCAGATAAAGCAGGCTCAAGCTTTTTGCTCTGAGCCTGCCTCTGCTATTTATGAAGGCGGTGATATGCGTGCATCTTAAAAGTGAAAAGGGGCAGTCCACAGTAGAGTTTGCACTGCTGTTGCCCATAATTTTGCTACTTCTTTCCGGCATTATAAATTTCGGCTGGATATTTGGCAATCAGCTGCTGGCAAACAATGCGTCCAGAGAAGCTGCCAGATACACAGCAATTCACTATTATGATAGCAGCACCGATGACGATCAGGCTCTTGCGGCCGAAATTGTGACCGCCAGAGCACCGACGCTTGTGTTACCAACCGTGACGGTAGTAAAATCCGCATCAGGCGATTCGATTACCGTCAATATCATCAGCAGCGTGGAGCTGCTCACGCCCTTAATGGCCGCCATGTTTCCGAACGGACGATATGCGGTTACATCGCAATGCACAATGAGACTGGAGTAATAATTTAGAAAAATATTGTTTTGCGGTTAGAAGGTGGCTGATATTGCAAAAATTTTTTTATAAATTTCACAGTGATCAGCGCGGGTCGGCGGCTGTCGCCATTGCCTTGTTCATGGTTGTACTGATTGGCGCTTCGGCCTTTGTGCTGGATTTGGGCGTTTACTACGATGAGGCTTCCCGGCTTCAAAATTCTTTGGACAGCGCAGTCCTTGCCGCTTTGCAGGAGCTGCCGGCAGCCAATACAAGCTCCTCGGCATGGATAGCGGCAAAAAACGAGGCTATCTCTTATGCCTCGCTGAACGAAACTGACATAACTGCAACTGACATCCAGCCAATCTATAAGGACGATGTCGCAGCGAATAGTATTATCGGGATAAAAGTGACAAAAAACACTTCGGTGGAGTATAACTTCGCCAAAGTCCTTGGAATAAATTCGGGAACGGTTACTCGCACGGCGTCCGCTGGACTTGCTCCGGCAGGCGGAGTAAGCGGGGCTATTCCCCTTAGCATTACAGATTCCAGCTTAAGCGATGCGTTAGCCAATGGCACACTTACCGGCTTAACAATAAAATTCAGCTCAAATACCGGGGATATAGGAATAGACAGCACCGGAGTAAACGGCTGGTTCGGCGCGCTGAGGTTTGAAGGCTCCGGCGCGAGTGTTTATAGCAACTTGCTGGCATATGGCTATAGCGGAACCTTGACCGTGGGACAGGTGCTCGATATGGAAAACGGCAATATGTCGGGGCCGACAATGGACGGCTTCACAACGCGCTACAGCCGCTGCAATGACGGCTGTACGGCTGATGACTATTTGCCCGACTGCCCCAAGCTGGTATATATACCGGTGGTTCAAATAATCTCCAGCAGCAGAGTGAAAATTGTGTCCTTTGCAACGTTTTTCCTTGAATCGTGCGGCGGCAGCGGCAAAAACTCTTACATTACTGCAACTTACATAAATAACACTGTCTTGCCGAATTCCGCACAGGGAGTAAGCGGATTGGACTTTGGAATTTATGTCGGAAAATTATTAGATTAGGTAAAATTTACACAGTGCTTGGAGGTTCGGTCAAGTGAAAAAGGTTAAGATACTGGCTCTTGTTTCGGCTATCTTCACAGCGTTGCTATTGTTTTTGTTTCTAAGCTCGCTGAACCGTCCGACAGAAACCGCATCAACAAGCATAGTTATCGCCGCCTCAAACATTCCGGCAAATACTCCGATTACCGCTGCGATGATTGAGACGACCGAGCTTCCAACCGGAGCCGTTGTTGCCGGTGCGTTTACTGACAAATCTGAGGTAATCGGGAAAATTGCCAATTCTCAAATATTTGCCGGTGAGCAGCTGCTTTCCGCAAAGCTCGTTGCAACAGGGAAAAGCGACAGCAAAACGCTTGCCTATGCGATTGAGCCGGGTATGCGAGCTATTACCATACCAGTTGATGAGACTTCCGGCGTGGCATATATGATAACGCCGGGAAACAACGTTGACATTATCGGCGAGTTTGTAAAAACAACAAGCGGAGCAGCCGACGGAAGCGGTTCGGACAAAATTTCATATACCACAATGGTTTTGGAAAACGCAAAAGTCATTGCCGTGGATAACGTGTTTTCCGAAGAGGGCAAAGCAAGCACCGACAAACCGGCGTACACGACGCTGACGTTGCAGGTTACGCCAAAGCAGGCAATGGAGCTGAGCACCGCACAATTTGAAGGACAGATTAGGGCAATTTTGAGGTCACCTGTAGACAATGAAAAAACGAAGCAGCCAAGCTTAACGCTTGACGATGTAATGGTAAAATAAGCGCTAAGGGTTAGTGAGAAGAATTTCGCACTAACCCTAAAGCCCCAATTGCTCTGGCTTATGAGATAACCGCAATTGATGTGCGTGAGGGTCAAAACCTCCCATGAGTGGGGGGTGGACATGACAATTTGTGCGCGCTTGCGCATGGGAGGTTCAAACCAAATGAAAATCAATGTTTTGCTGATAAGCAAGCTAAGCAATAATCTCAGTCAAATGAAAAACATGATAGACGATGAAAATATTGCTGTCATCGGGCAGTCGCCAGGGGGAAGCGATGCCCTTGAGCGCATCGATAACCTTTCGCCTGACATTATCATTATGACGCTTGGCAACGGTGACAATGATGTACGCAGCTTAACCGAGCGAATCATTTTCAACAGGCCGAGATGCCATGTCATTTTGCTGGCGGAATATTTGAATGTGGATATATTGCAGAGCGCTTTAGCGGTGGGAGCACACAATGTAATTGAGTTTCCGAAATCTTCAAAGGAATTTTGCGAATATATAAAGACTGTTTATAACAACGAAACAGCTCGAATCGAATCGCTGAGCGGGAAGCAAAATCTCTCGTGGGTTTCCAAAGTGATAGCCGTTTATGGAGCCAAGGGCGGACTTGGAAAAACGACGCTTGCCATCAATCTTGCAGTAAAGCTTGCGGAAAGCAGGAAAAAAGTTGCCCTTGTTGATTTGGACCTACAGTTCGGGGACATAAATGTGTTTTTGGACATTGATCCTGTCGAGACAATTTTCGAGCTTGCGCAGGAGCTTACAACGCCGAATATTGACCTAATAAGGAGCTATATGTGCGTACACTCCAGCGGGGTGCACGTTCTGTGCGCACCGAAAAGCCCTGAATATGCTGAGCTTGTTTCTCCTGAAAAAGCACAGAGCATTTTAAGCCAATTGCGCACCTATTACGATTACGTTATTATCGACACAGCTCCGAGCTATAACGACGTTACAATCACGGCGCTCGAGGCTTCGTCCACAATCCTTTTCGTAACCGGACTTGATATTTCAATCTTAAAGAATTCAAAGCTGAGTCTCAATATACTTAAGTCTCTTCAACAGCTGGGTAAGGTGAAAATTATTGTGAACAGGGCTGTGAATATCGGCTCAATAACGCTGGATGACGTACAGAAACTGATAGACTGCCCGATTTGGGCAAAGATACCGAGCGACTACAAGGTGGCGGTAACTGCGTTGAACCGCGGAGTACCCTTCGTATCCGGAGCGCCGAAAACCGAGCTTAGCCAGTCTGTCTCTTCGGTGGCGTCACTGCTGCTTGAAGGGACGGAGGATATCGGAACACTTAGCTTAAAGCAACGGAAAAAATTAGGCTTAACGAAAAACGGCAGGCGGCAAAGCTTTTCGAGCAAGGTACAGTAAACGTGATTTTGCGTTGGACTTACCTTCAATTATTATAATGTAGCAGCGAGGGGGAGCAAGTTATGGGTTTGCTTGAAAGAATGGAAAAGCAGAAATCGTCTTTGCCGCAGAATCCGTCTGCTGAAACGGCTTTGCTTATGAATAAAATGGGCAGCTCATATGTGGATGAATACTCCGGCCTAAAGGACAAAATTCACGGTGAAATCATCGAAATTATCAATCAGGATGTGTTTTCAAAGGGGAAAACACAGGATGTTAAAGAAGAATATATCATGCAGTCCATTGAAACACTTGTGGATGACAATGGCGAAACAATACCACGCATCGACCGTTCTCGCTTGGTCAAAGAAATTTTCAATAATGTGGTTGGACTAGGGCCTCTAGAACCTCTTTTGGAGGATCCGGATATTACGGAAATAATGGTCAACGGCCCTCATAACGTCTATGTGGAGCGCCGCGGAAAGCTCGAACTGTCTTCAACGGTTTTCAAAGACAGCGAACATCTGATGAATGTGCTCAACCGAATTGTCTCAAGCGTCGGAAGACGAGTGGACGAAGCAAGCCCAATGGTCGATGCCCGTCTTGCGGACGGCTCCCGAATAAACGCGATTATACCGCCGCTGGCGCTGAACGGACCGACAATAACAATCCGAAAGTTCTCAAAAACTCCGTTCACCGAAAGTGACCTAATACGTTTCGGCTCTGTTTCGCCAAAGATGATGTCGTTTTTGGAGGCCTGCGTAAAAGGCAAAATGAACATAATCGTTTCTGGCGGCACCGGCAGCGGAAAAACCACACTGCTAAACATTTTATCAGGCTACATACCTGGTTCTGATCGTATCGTAACGATTGAGGATGCTGCCGAAATTCAGCTTCGTCAGGGGCATGTCGTCACGCTTGAGTCAAGACCTCCAAACTTCGAGCACGCCGGACAGGTTACAATTCGTGATTTGGTTCGCAACGCTTTGCGTATGCGCCCAGACCGCATAATTGTTGGCGAGGTGCGCTCGGGAGAAACACTGGATATGCTTCAGGCCATGAATACCGGACACGACGGGTCGCTTACAACAGCCCATGCCAACACTCCCCGAGACCTCATTTCAAGGCTCGAAACGATGGTGCTTATGTCCGGCATGGAAATTCCAATCAAGGCAATTAGAGAACAAGTTTCCTCAGCACTGAATATCATCGTTCAGCAGTCGCGCATGAGGGACGGCTCAAGAAAAATAACCAATATCACTGAGGTTGTGGGCATGGAGGGCGATATAGTAACCCTTCAGGACATCTATTGCTTCAAAGCCGAGGGCTTGGATTCATCAGGAAGGCTTAAGGGGAGCTACCTCGCCACCGGAATTCGTCCGGGCTTTTTGGAGAAACTTGCGGGAAATGGAATTCTGATAAAGGACGAATGGTTTTTTAACTGAGGTGAAAGAGGTAGCCTATGCAGATGTTATTAATATCGATTTTTTTCGGAGCATTTGTCTACTCGATTTTTACACTGATTTTTGCCTCAGACGGAAAAGCGACGATGAAAAAACGACTTTCGAAGTACTTCAAAAAAGCCGATTTTGACGAGGTGCAGATTGAGGTATTAAAAGAAAAACACGAGAAAGCCAAAAAGAACAAATCGCATAAATTTCAGCTGGCGAGCAAAGAATTCACAAATTATCTTGCAATGTCGGGGGTTAAGCTCCGCGCAAATGAATTTATGTGGACTTGGGGCTTGGTTTCAATTATTCCTGCGCTGATTACCTATTTTGCCAGCAAAAACGCCATTACCGCCATGGGAGTCGGAATTATCGGCTTATCGATTCCGCCCTTGCTCGTTCAGCGGTCAAGGAAAAAGCGTCAGAACGAGTTTGATAAGCAGCTTTCAGAGTCGCTGACAATAATGGAAAACTGCATCAAGGCTGGATTTTCATTTCAGCAGGCGTTGGAGAGCATCGCAACGGATATGCCGCCGCCGATTTCAACTGAGTTTCAAAAAACTTTGCGTGAAGTCCATTACGGCATTAGCCTGCCGGATGCGCTGCGACGCATGGTGGACAGGGTAAAGAACAAGGACCTTGACCTGCTCGTTTCCGCTGTTCTCATTTCTGCCCAGGTAGGCGGAAATCTGAGCGATATTATGGAAGTAATATCCGACACCGTTCAGGACAGGCTTAAAATAAAATCCGATGTCCGTGTTCTCACCACCTCGGGACGTTTTTCGGGCATAATTATAGGACTGCTTCCGGTTTTTATAATTCTGATTTTGATGCTTATTAACCCAAATTATTTTAAAGGCTTTGTTGCGTCTGACCTTGGCAAGATAATGCTCGCGGCCTCTGCGGTGCTTGAAGCGGCAGGCTTTATCGCAATTCGAAAAATCATAGACATTAAGTATTAGGAGCTAATATAGAAACAAATTTCTTTATAACTTGATTCCAAGTGCGTGTTGCTCCCCCTTTGGGCAACCACAAAAAATGCACAATTTTTGACCATCCCTCTTCGTGGTCGTAATGTGCCTTGAGTCCAACGAAAGGAGTGGTTATAATCATGGTCGTATTTATATCAATCGCCGTCGGCACGTTAATGTTTGCACTTGTTGTAATGCTGTTTGGCACTATGGGAGCCAGACAGGATGCTATGAGAAAGCGAGTTTCCAATATATTAAGCGACGATGTTAAGACTAGCATTGATGACGAGGAACTCAGCAAGCCACTATACGAGCGACTGATAAAGCCGTTTATTAAGTCGCTATCATTAAAAATTGCAAAAGCTATGCCCAAAAGACGTAATTCGCAAAACGACAACAAAGCGCAGCGGAGCGATAAGTTGAAGAAAATGCTTCGTCAGGCCGGAATGAGCATTAGTGCCGAGGAGTATTCTCTAACGCAATTCTTAGTCCTTGCGGGTGCTGCTTTGTTTTTCGGTGTGCTTTGCATATTCCTCGGACTTGGCTCTCGAGCTGCTTTTGGAGCAATTTTTGGGATATATGCTGGTTATACGGCTTTTCGGATGAACCTTACTCTAAGAATAACGAAAAGGCGCGAGTCTATGGAGCAGCAGATGCCCGACGTACTTGACCTTTTGAGCGTAAACGTCGAAGCGGGTCTTGGTTTTGAACAGGCGCTATCGCACGTTATCGGGCATTTTGAAGGCCCGTTAATAGACGAGCTGACGATTACCTACCGCGAAATATCAATGGGAAGAACAAGACGCGACGCACTCTTCCTCTTTGCCGAGCGCTGTGAGCTTGATGAAATAAAAACATTTGTCGGCTCGATAGTTCAGGCTGAACAGCTAGGCATTTCCATAAAGAACGTCCTTCGTACACAGGCCTCGGCTATGCGTGCAACAAGGCGCAGCAAAGTCGAAGAAAAAGCGCAAAAAGTTCAGGTCAAAATGCTTTTACCGATGGTCGGCTTGATATTTCCCGTATTGCTAATTGTTTTGCTGGGTCCGGCAATAGTGCAGATAATCCACGTGCTCAAGTGAGGTGACTATATGGTCGTTATGTGTGAGGAACGCGTTTTGGCTTCGCGTGTCAGAGTTGCGAATAGTTTTTACACCCGTTTCAAAGGGCTTATGGGCAAAAAAAGTCTTGGCGACGGAGAGGGACTCCTCCTTGTGAACTGCCCCGCCGTACACTGCTTTTTCATGAGAATACCGATAGACGTGGTGTATCTTTCGAAGGACATGACGGTACTGGGATTTCAAACACTTTCACCGTGGAGCGTTGGCAGGCACGAAAAAGGCGCCGCTCATGTGCTCGAAATTGCCGCGGGTACGGCTCGCGTTTCCATTGGAAACGCGTTGGGGATATATACGGATTTAGCATCAGCAATAGACGTGGGAGGAAGAGTTTATGCCGGCAATGGATAGTGAAAAGAACATAGTCGAAGCGCTGCGCTCAAAAACAGGAGAGTCGGACATAAAGCAGTATTTGAAAAGCTCAATGGGCGGATATACAAAGACCTCCGTTATGGACTATGTCAATATTCTTCGCCGACAGCAGCAGTCTATGGCGGAAACTTTTTCCCACAACCAGCAGACCTTGTTTGAGGAGAAGGAAAATATCAAAAAAGCAAATGAAGCTCTTAAAATCCACATAGCCCAGCTTGAGGCTGAATATCAGGAGCTATCCCAGTCTCTTCGAATCCACGAGCTTGAAGACAGCGATATTTCTGTTTCGGACGTCATTGCGCTGAAAAGCAATATTTCGGCACTAGAAGAGGCACTGAATAAGAACGAAATCGAAAAAATCCGGCTAGACAAGCAACTTGAACAGCAAAAAAGCATTTCTGCTGATACTTCGTTGAAGCTAAGTCAATCCGAACAGGAAAAGCTGTCAATTAAGGAAATACTGAAAGCCGAAATGACCAAGTCGAAGAGTTTGAACACCTTAATTTCGCAGCTTTCGGGCGCAATCGAGGAGAAGGACGAGGAAATCAAGTTCCTGAATTCACTTGTTACCGAAGGACAGCTTGCGAAACTGACCGAAAAGGTTGCCGAACTGACGGAACAACTTTCGTCTCAGGCGGAGGTGCTGGTGAACTATAATCATGAAAGCAGCTTGAAGTCTCGAGTAATAGAAAACTTAAATCAGGAAAATGATATCCTCAAAAAGCGAAACGAAGATTTGTCAAGAAATATAGATGAGCTGCATTATCAAAATTGTAAGTATCTGGCTGCAAACAACGCCTTAACCGATCAGCTTGGAAGTGAGTATAAAAAATCAATCGAACTAATTAAAGAAAAATCCTCCGTGACAATTGATAAGCTCTCGGCAACAGGGAAGCTGGATGAGGCCAATTCAAAAATCATGATGCTAGAGCTACGGCTGAAAAAGCAAATTGCTTCCGGAGAATTCGACAAGGTTATTAAAAGTATAAACCAAACTGAAGAAATCAGTTCTGGAAGCAAATAATGCTCGTGCTAATTTGATAACTCCTCCTTAATATTCCACCCCAATACTTCCCCCATAGCACGATATTCCCCCAAAATCGCATGATTTTGGGGGAATATTGCTGAAAATCGTTATTTTTGCATCTAAAACTAATTGTTTTTGTTAGTTGCACACGAACTCATAAAACGATTCCGGCACCTGCGCGGAAGGCTATGAGCTGTCCGGCGATGCTGATTGCGATTTCTGCGGGAGTTTCGGCCTTGATGTTCATAAGCCCGATAGGTGCCGTAACCCTTTCCAAATCCGCGCGAGTGAAGCCGATATCCATTAAGTTTTTCTTTACTGCTGCGTGTTTGTGAGCACTTCCGATGACGCCTATATATGCGGCGGGCGTTCGAAGCGCCTGTTCCTCAATAATTTGGTCGAACCTGTGTCCGCGCGTCAAAACAATAATATAATCGGCGGAAGTTATTTGCTCCATTTCGCGGACGTTTTCCAAGTCAACAAGCTTGAGGGCAACTGCGTTTGGGAACAGCTCACGTGTGGCAAATTCGGGGCGGTCTTCAAAAACGACGCAACGAAAATCGAGATGTGAAAGAACGGGCACAAGCTCCTGAGCGACGTGTCCGCCACCGAAAATGTAGACGTAACCGGAGCCGCAAAGCTGCTCCGCATAATATTTTTTTTCATTGCACTCGAAAGTGCTAATCTGACCCGAAATTCGTTCCCACACATTTGAGTTAACACTTCCGACCAGACCGAGCTTTTCTGAATATAGTCCGATTCCGCCGTCTGAGCTGTCGGTTATCTCAGTGATGAGCCAGGTGGTCTTGTGCTCGCCGAATTGCTCAAGCGCGGCATTGCAAAGGCTGAGCATTTCTCTGTCTCCTCCGCTGATGTAACGGAAGAAAATGGTCACATCTCCCCCGCAAACCATTCCCAAATCCTCAACCTGATTTTTGTTCAGGGAGAATTGCTTTATCATTGACGTATGCGTTGCAATGGCTTCAATTGCGAGCTGAATTGAACGATGCTCGACCATACCGCCACCGATTGTTCCGCATATGCGGCCTTCTTTTCCGATAAGCATACGCGCACCGGAGCCTCGCGGCGTTGAACCTGAGCTGGCAACGACTGTGACGAGCACCAAATCTTCGTTATTCGTCAGTCTGTTTTTAATTTCGGTAAAAAGCTTTTGCATATAGTTATCTCCCAACGTTACGAGTAATAAGCGCGAATAAGAACTCACAGTGTAACGAACAGAACGAATTTTGTATTAACAAGTGGCGGATGGATAACACCTACCTTGCCTGTTTAAAAAACAAGCTTAGTCCTTAATTTTCGCGCAGTCCGAGGGCATACCCTGCATCATGGTGAGTCCGTGCTCAAGTGCAGGAAGAACGGCGCAAAGGTTTTCCTTCGCGGCCTTTGGCGAACCGGGCAAGTTGATGATAAGCGTGCTCTTGCGAATTCCAGCTTGCGCTCGTGAGAGCATGGCGCGGTTCGTAATCTGCATTGAAGCATAACGCATGGCTTCGGGAATTCCGGGAGCCATTTTTTCGCAGACGGCAAGAGTCGCCTCTGGTGTGACATCGCGGGGAGCAAAGCCCGTACCGCCCGTGCTTACAAGCAGGTCGGCGGTGTGATGATCCGCAATCTCACGCATGGCGGCTTCGATTTGAGCCTGTTCGTCGGGGACAGTGGCTGTGAAAACAACGGAGTATCCGGCTTCTTCGAGCAATCCGACAACAAGCGGCCCACCCTCGTCGGGGCGTTCGTTGCGATAACAGCGGTCACTGATGGTCAAAACGGCGGCCTTATACATAATAATTCCTCCTTATCGTAATAACAAAATATTCTGCGGAGCTATGGAAACGGTGACATTTTTCTTGTCTTGCGTTGCTGACCAAAGCTCCTTGGAAACTTCCATTCGAAGTGCCGGCGAGTTCTGTAAAGCGTCCAAGGGACGCAGGATTACTATGGTTGAAAACACGTTGTCCATGGTTCGCACGACGTAGCAACGAATCGCGTTTTCGTCGCTGTTTTCCGCAAATTTGATGTGGTGAGCACGTAGCCCAACGGCACATGTTTCGGAGCCGACAGGACGATAGCAATTCATGACGAGGCTCCAGCACTGAATTTCTACTGAGCTTCCGCGTGGAATGGCGGGAACAACATTTTTACAGCCGGATAGCTTGGCGGCGGACACTGTGAGCGGGTCATAGAACAAGCTGTCGGGCGTGACAACCTGTTGCGATTTGCCATCGTCAATAACGCAAACGCGGTGGCAACTGCGAAAAATCTCGTCGCGGTCATGGGAAACCCAAATTACGTTGCCGTTGAAATTATCCAGTGTGTCTGCCAGTTCCTGTTCGAGCTGAGATTTTAGATAGCTGTCCAGCGCGGAAAAAGGCTCGTCCAAAAGCAAGACTTCGGGGTCAGAGGCCAGAATTCTAGCCAACGCCGCCCTCTGCTGTTGCCCGCCGGAGAGCTGTGCGGGGTGGCTGGAGGCAACATCTTGTAGCTGGAACGAATGAAGAAGCTGTGCCGTGATTTCCTTTTTGCGCGATTTTTCTCTGACTCCCGAACCAATGTTTTGTTCGACAGTCATGTTTGGAAAAAGAGCATATTGCTGAAACAGGTAACCGACGCGGCGTTCCTGAGGCGGCAGATTGATTTTCCTTTCGCTGTCAAAGAGAACCTTCCCGTCCAGCTCAATGTGCCCCTCGTCCGGCTTCATTATACCCGCAATACAGCGCAAAGTAACGCTTTTTCCACAGCCTGAAGCTCCCAAAAGCCCCAGAGTTTCATTCGTTGCCTCAAAATTCACATCAAGATAAAAGTCGCCAAGCCGCTTTTTAATATTTACGATAAGCGCCACTATGCCACCCCCTTTGTCCGTCTGCTTTTTTCAAGAAGGTTGATGGATAGCAAAACGACAGCGGAAATGGCAATGTTGATAAGCACCCAGCGAATAGCCAGAGCGTCGTCACCGGTGCGCCAAAGCTGATATACCGTGGTCGATATGGTGGCTGTTCTTCCGGGTGTGTAGCCTGCAACCATTGAGGTGGCTCCGTATTCGCCGAGTGCACGGGCGAAGGAGAGCACAGCACCGGCAATAATGCCCTGTTTGCAGTAAGGCATCCTTATGCGCCAGAAAATATAGGTGTTTGATAGTCCGAGAGTGCGCCCCGCATCGGAAAGAGTTTCATCAAAGCTCTCGAACGCTCCGCGCGATGTGCGGTACATCAGCGGAAACGCGACAACGACGGTAGCAAAAATTGCCGACCACCAGGTCATGACAAGCATAGTATCAAAGTGTTCTAAAAACCACGTTCCAATCATGTGTTTTGGCCCAAGTAGCCGAAGCAGGAGATAGCCCACGACAGTTGGAGGCAACACCAGAGGCAGAGTCAGGACTACGTCCAAAACGCCTTTTATCAGACGCGGAGCCTTTGCAATGTAATAGGCCGCAAAAATTCCGACGAAAAAGATGATGACTGTTGAAATCGCGGCAATGCGGAGCGAATTATAAAGCGGATACAAGTCCAT
>CAZLLK010000036.1:0-29276 GCA_964560435.1 uncultured Oscillospiraceae bacterium | reverse complement strand
GCCAAGCGGTCAAAGAATTCTATTACATCATGCTTGTTCATAATTGCTCCTTTATTTATTCCACTTATCTGAATTATTTATAATTTTAGAGCGAATGACGGATTAGCACAAAAAGAGGTGTTTTTAGGTGTATCACCATTAAATTATGAACATCTGGTCAAGCGGCTATGCTAAAACCCTCTTGCAAGTGACTACCACATTATTTTGGCTTGACGCACAGTGAATAGTCAGTGGATTACCTGCGTTATCCACACCTGCAAATATTCCAACTTTGGAAATATCCAAAAAAACACAATGTCGCCAGGAAGTCCTTCTTTCCAAGTGATTTTCGTGCAATTGGCAATCTGAGAATATGTGCCTCTACCCTGCCCTTTTGTCACTCCCAAGGCGTTATTAAACGACCAGTCCACAAATAGCGAGCAATCAAGCCCATAGGGGCTCACTGTGGCAGTGGTACGGGAGTCGGTTGCGGTCACTTTGGTAGGTGTTCCCTATAGGCTATCCCAGCCAACTGCTGAGGACTTTCCGCCCCAAAAATAATTCACCTTCCAATAAGTGAATAAGCGGCTGAGAGGACAGCTTTGCGGTCTGGAGATATGTCCTTCGGCAGGTTATTAAGCATTGCGGCGATTTGCTCAGGTGTCATGCTTTTTCACCACCGGCAACGCCGTAGGTACTCACAAGATCCGCTAGCATTTGGGCGTACTCCGGTTTCATCATATTGGTAAGCGCCTATCGTCGGCTCTCCCGAAGCCGCAAACATCCGGCATAGGGAATAGCCAGGACTTCACACCCGAACAGCGCCGAAAGTTACTCAGTCAAAGAAACGCAACTATAGTTACATACGACAAATTCATCGAACTTGTACGATATCAAATCTATCGATTCAGGTAAACAGGGTAGTAGGAAAGAACACACGAAATAACAGTCTCACTCAATAAAGCGCAGAATTGCTTAATGCAAAATCATTTCTGCCAAATGCCGAGCATACTTTGTACGGTTCCAATTATGAGCAAGATGGGAAATCCGGTCAACTGGTCGTTCTACACATTATCCATAATAAATGCCACTCGCAAACTTTCATACCTTCCGCAAAGCAAAAAGGACGGCAATCCGTCCTTTTTTGTATATTGGTTAATCCAGATATTTCTAAGCGTTTGAAAGATGACTGGCTTCAAGGTGTTTGTGGCTAATATGAAGTACCTAAAGCGTTTTAACTCCAAAGCAGAAATATATAATGTGGAACAGCCAAACAAATCCAAGAATAATCCTGCCTGCGGAAGCTTCCTTCATCACGACAAAACCGATGGCCATCAACAGGGTAACAGTTAAAATGATTTTGATTTTGATTTTCCGAGATATCCCCTGATCTTTTACATATCGTTCCAGATTGTTCTTGTATAGCTTAGTGTTTATAAACCAATTGTTAATTTTTTCTGAGCTTTTTCCAAAGCAAAAGGCCGACGCCAGAAGAAAAGGAACTGTGGGCAATATGGGAAGTACCGCCCCCACCGCGCCGAGTGCCAATGTTATGCATCCCAAAGCTACGAAAAACATCTTCATTTTGCCTTCTCCATTCGTTTATTCACAATCATTGCCACATTATATTCCGTACTACTTAGTTTCAGCTAATATGCCAACCTTACATTGCTGATTTGGAAAAGACCGATGAGCAGAATAGTCTTGAGCTTCACTGATTACACCACAAATCAAGTCCCGTCGCTATGATCATACCATAACGGCGGGACTGTTTTCTAACTATTGAGCCATGAACAGTTCAACATCTTCGTCTGCGGTACCAATCGGCGCAATACCGAACTTCTCTACCAGAACCTTGGCAACATTGGGCGACAGGAATCCAGGAAGCGTGGGACCGAGGTGAATGTTCTTCACACCCAGATAAAGCAGTGCTAAAAGCACAATCACGGCTTTCTGTTCGTACCAAGCTATATTAAAAACTATCGGCAGCTTGTTGATATCATCGAGGCCGAAAACTTCTTTTAGCTTGAGCGCGATTACCGCAAGCGAATATGAGTCATTGCACTGTCCGGCATCCAGAACCCTCGGGATACCACCGATATCGCCCAGCTTCAACTTATTGTAGCGGTATTTCGCACAGCCCGCTGTGAGAATGACGGTATCCTTCGGGAGCTTTTCAGCAAACTCGGTGTAATACTCCCTGGACTTCATACGTCCGTCGCAGCCGGCCATGACAAAGAATTTCTTGATAGCTCCAGATTTGACGGCATCAACCACCTTGTCGGCCAAAGCAATCACTTGATTGTGCGCAAACCCGCCAACTATGCTTCCTGTTTCGATTTCCTCCGGTGCGGGAAGGGTTTTGGCAAGTGCGATGATCTCGGAAAAGTCCTTTTTCCCGTTTGCATCGACTTCAATATGTTTGCAGCCCGGATAGCCGGTGGAACCGGTGGTAAAAATTCTGCCTCTCACCTCTTCGCTCCTCGGTGGGACGATGCAGTTGGTAGTGAACAAAATCGGGCCACGGAAGGACTGAAATTCTTGAACCTGCTTCCACCATGCGTTTCCGTAGTTGCCCACAAAATTATCGTATTTTTTAAAAGCCGGATAATAATGGGCTGGAAGCATTTCGCTGTGCGTATACACATCCACTCCTGTCCCCCTTGTCTGCTCCAGCAGCTGTTCCAGATCGGTTAGATCGTGGCCGGAAATAAGAATGGCAGGGTTCTCTCTAACTCCGATATTGACCTCTGTAATCTCGGGATTGCCGAATCTTGAGGTGTTGGCCTCGTCAAGAAGTGCCATCACCTTAACGCCGTATTCGCCTGTTTTCAGTGTCAGCGCTACAAGATCATCCGCGGAGAGCGAATCGTCAAGCGTTGCGGCAAGTGACTCATAGATAAAGGTGTTAATGTCAAGATTTTCTTTGCCGATGTTCTTTGCGTGCTCAGCATAAGCCGCTATGCCCTTAAGACCATAGGTTATCATCTCACGAAGAGAACGTACATCCTCGTTTGCGGTCGATAGTACACCTACGGAAGCAGCTTTTTCCAACATTGATGCTTTCGTATCCACCTCAAAGGTCGCCGCGTTATGCAGATTGCTTACCGATACTGTATTCCTCAGTTCGTTCCTGAGTGCAATCATTTTCTCAATCTGCTTTTCAATCGAGCCGTCGTCGAAGTTCGCATTGGTGATGGTCATAAAAAGGCTGCTGAGAACCTCGTAATTTGTGTCATTCATCTTGCTAATATCCAGCTTACCTTTTATAACAATCTCCGAGATACCCTTCAATGTATAAATCAGCAAGTCCTGAAGCTTTGCGACTTCATCGGTTTTCCCGCAGACGCCGCGTACTGCGCAACCTGTTCCTCCCGCGGTTTCCTGGCATTGAAAGCAAAACATACTCATTATCTTTTCCTCCATTTATATTTTATTCATCTACTGGTTCGAAATCGTTCTTGCCGACAAAGCATATCGGGCACTGCCAATCATCCGGCAAATCTTCAAACGCTGTACCGGGCGCGATGCCGCTGTCGGGGTCGCCAAGCGCGGGATCATAGATATACTCGCAGGGAATGCATCTGTATTTTTTCATTTGATTATCTCCTTAATCTTTCATTTCCTTTGGATTAGTTGAATTTATGCTCCTCAATAATTGCGACACTCCAATCAATCCAGTATTTTGCCATCAGTCGAAATAGTAATTACCTGCCAGGGAATCATTTTTCCGCTGTTTTGAAGTGCCTTTTTCACTGCGTTTTCAATGCCGCCGCAGCACGGGACCTCCATCCTCACAACCGTGACGCTTTTGATGCTGTTGTTTTTTATTATTGCCGTAAGTTTATCGCTGTAATCCCCTTCGTCAAGCTTGGGGCATCCAATCAGGGTTACTCGGTTCTTTATAAACCGGTTGTGAAAGTCGCCGTAGGCATATGCCGTACAGTCTGCCGCGATTAAGAGATTTGCGTCCGTGAAATACGGTGCTCCCGCCGGCGCAAGCTTGATTTGAACCGGCCACTGTGAAAGCCGACTTATATTTCCGCCGACATCAGCGCGGACGGTTTCACATTCTTTTTCCCTTAGGATAACTTTGGACTGCGTACCAGGGCATCCACAGGGCAGCACTTCGCCCTGCGTGTTCAGCTTACTATTCTTGACGGCGACTTCGTCATATTCCGCAGCTTCGCGTTCCTCAAAGCTGATTGCTCCCGTTGGGCAGGCTGGTAAACAGTCTCCGAGGCCGTCACAGTAATCATCACGAAGAAGCTTAGCTTTTTCGTTTACCATGCCGATTGCCCCTTCGTGACAGGCTTTTGCGCAGAGCCCGCAGCCGTTGCACTTCTCTTCGTCGATTGTGATTATTCTTCTAATCATATTCCGTTCGCCTCTTTCTTCTTGTGTATTGTTTAAAGTTGTTGTTGACTTTATGTGTTGAGTTTACTATTCTTAAGTTAATATGTCGGTTGTAATTCCAACAAAAGAGGGATTTATGAAAAATTATTTGGATGTACTGAAAACAGTAAAATTATTTAAAGGCATTGAAGAGACGGAATTACTGCCGCTTTTGTCGTGCCTATGCGCAAAATCGGTTCATTATGAAAAAGGTCAGGCTGTCTTTTCAAGCGGTGAAACCATTGAACGCTTCGGCATCGTTTTGTCGGGGCAGGTTCAGATCGTTCAGGACGATTATTACGGAAACCGAAGTATACTGGCCAATATAGGAACAGGTAATCTGTTTGGAGAATCCTTTGCCTGTGCAGAAATAAAAACGCTTCCGGTCAGCGTGATTGCAACTGCCGAAAGCGAACTTCTGTTTATAGACTGCCACAGGCTTGCTGTTCCGTGCGCAAAGGCATGCGGTTTTCACGGCAGGCTCATTCAGAACATGCTGAATATCGTATCAATGAAAAATATAGCTTTGACGCAAAAAATTGAATTCACCTCAAAACGTACTACCCGCGAAAAGCTTCTTGCCTATCTATCGGCTGAGGCAAAAAAAGCGGGAAACAGTCATTTTTGCATCCCATTCAATCGCCAAGAGCTTGCAGATTATCTTTCCGTTGAGCGCAGCGCCATGTCGTCAGAGCTTTCAAAACTCAAAGGTGACGGCGTTCTTAATTTTCACAAAAATCAGTTTGAACTGTTATAGATGAATTGTGCGGTTATCAATCTCAACAATTCCTTGATTATCTAGTATTTTCTTTGAATTGCTACAAATCGAAATGAGTAATTGAGAAGCAGCACTAAAGACCCCAAATAGTCCAGAGTATCCTTGCAAAAGGACGGTCAAGTTTCGAGATTTCTAAAAGTCAAAGCCCTGCTGATCTGTTTTCAGCAGGGCTTTGATTATAATGTTATGGTTTTCACGTGTTCAAAATCCATCACTACATCCGCATGGTCAGGTAATTTCAAACAGGATAAGCGCAGGAATCACATCAGGGATACTCATAATGTATTCCGGCATCTTAGTCAGAAACTTGTCCTTGATTGCTTCAACCGAAATAGAACTTATTCTAACAATACCGTTCTTGACTCGAACGTGTTTTTCGCCACTTGTCGTAATCGTTGAAAATGCAACGTGTGGATTTTTTCCAAGCTCAACAACCTTTTGATTATCAATATCCTCTATCGCGATTTGTGGTTTCTCTCGATTGTATTGGGGAAAGCTCTGAATGCTATTTCAAGGCAATATAGATATCAATATCGCAGTTTTCAAAATCACAATTTAGATATTCCTCAAAATCGCATTTAAAGCTTCTGTCTAAATCCATCTGCCAAATTTCTCTCCATGCATCTGCAACAGCTTTTTCCATATGCCCATGCACCGAGAATTTTGCGTATTTACCCGCAGGAATTGTTTTTTTGGTTAAGTCAGCATTTTCTGCCTTAGAAACCTCGTTGCCCGCCGTTACGCAGTACTTATCATCGGAATAGTCAGAATAAAGACCAATGGCGTATTCATTTACCTTGTTCTTTATAATGGGATTGATGCCGCCTTGATAAAGCTTTTCCCAAAGTCCACCGATAATCTTACTCATTTCAGGGTCGCTGTTTCCTGTGATTCCACTGACACCCACAATAATTTTCTCATTTAAATTTACGATTTCATAGTTCATATTATGAACCTCCTTATCTTTGATAGGATTATCATACCAAAAACAAGTTGACAACAGCGTGTCATATTACAAATACTGCCCCAATGTTTTCTGTAGCTTCTCCTTGATTTGCAAACGAATATCCGCAGGCTGCAACACCTCACAATGTTCGCCAAAGGTTGCAAGGTAATGATAGACCCAATCGCCCCTCGGCATGGTGAGCTTGGCAAGAAAGCTGCCGTCTGAAAGCACCTCATATTGCGAAAACTCATCGTATACCCGATAAGCCATTTCTTCAGATATTTTTAGCGTAATGGTTACGAAATCATCTTGAAATATTTTTTCGCCACCAAATATCTTTGCGGGAATTGGACGTTCAAAGTGTTCGCTTAATATCTCCAACTCCTTAATGCGCCGCAACTTGAAAAAACGATAATCCCTACGCACTGTGCAGTAGGCATAAAGATACCAGCTCTGCCCCTTAAAACAGAGCTTCATTGGCTCTACGGTACGTTGGCTACTCCCCTCACTGCTATGATAATGGAACACTACTCTTTTCTTTCCTATAATGGCGGCTTTTAGCGTGCTGAACAGGCTAGCCTCCTCGTCAGCATTTGCCCACCCTGAGAAATCAACTTCAACCCAATCGGCATTCGTGTTTCCAAACAGCGAGGACAACTTTTGCACTGCGCTGTTGGCTTGCTCTAAGCTGACGGCCTCCACAGCATTCAGTGCAGAGAGTATATCTGATTTCTCGCTATCTGTAAGCACGGCTTTATTAAGTACAAAGTCAGAGAGCAACGAAATACCGCCACCTTTGCCTTTGGTCATATAAATTGGAATACCAGCGGAGGATAGCAGCTCCACATCACGATAAATCGTGCGTGGTGATACCTCAAAATGTTGCGCAAGCTCCCCGGCAGTGATGCTTTCTTTATTTAACAATAGATATATAATTTCGAATAGTCTGTTTATCTGCATATTGTCACCCCTATATCCATTATACGAACATAATATGACATAAGCAAGACATATTAACCGCACAGGATTACACCCTGTTACGTTTAACAGGATATTTCCTTTCGATTGATTTTTGGTATTAAAACAGCCTGTATTTCTACAAGCTGTTTTTTCACTATTGAAGCAAAAAGGACGGCAATCAGTCCCCGTGCTTCCTGAAAAGTGGCTAATTCAGTTATTTCCAAGACCTTGAAAGATGACTTGTTTCAAGGCGTTCGTGGCTAATATGAGGTTCAAAAAAGCCGTAATAAGCCATGATATTGCGTGTTACTGAGAAGCACTCAAAACGCATTATTTGGCAATAATTCTAAGATACATAAACTAGTTTCACATATTGCTTTGCTTCCGGTTAACCTCTCGGCGGAGGTAGTTTCCTATGTTGGTAACGCACATAAGCGTGACTACGAGAAACACGCCGGGAACAAGGATTATCCACCACGCGCCTGTCAGGAGGGCATTTTCAGAAAGTGAGAGCATACTTCCCCAAGAGATAATCTCCAAGGGCAAGCCGATACCCATAAAGCTGAGTGTAGACTCCGCTACGATTGCACTTCTTATGCTCATAACCACCATAAACATGATAGATGAAATGAAATTCGGAGCCAAATGCCACCATAGTATGTGAAAAAACCTGCCGCCCATACACCTTGATGCCACAACATATTCGCTGTTGCGAATTTGCCTTACCTCAGTGCGAATAATCTTGGCAATACTCATCCAACTCGTAACGCCAATCACAACGGCAATTGTCAGCGCATTTGATTGTCCAATGATTGCCTGAAAAAATATTACAACCAGAAGCGATGGCACGCTTAAAAGTATCTCAGTAAACCGCATCAGCAGCACATCCAGCCAAGCAGGGGCGATGCCGCTGACAGCTCCATATACAACGGCTATTGCTGTTGATATTAAAGTTGCAACAACACCAATAAACAGAGAAATTCTGCCACCATACCATATCATCGAAAAAATATCTCGTCCCATTGTATCGGTCCCAAAAAGGAAGTCTCGGCAAGGCGCCTTACTGTAATTTACCAAGTCCATATAGGTCGGGTCTTTAGTCATAATAACATTTGCAAACAGACAACCAAGAAAAATGACGGCCAGTATTACACCAGAAACAACGGGCTTATTCTTCCAAAACGGAGCTTTTTCAAGGGTTGGTGCAGCGACTAGGTCAGTCCTTATGCCAACAATGGCGAAAGCTTTTTCATTCATGCCTTTTGCACCTCCGATGTTTCCACCACGTCGTTTGCTTTTATTCGCGGGTCGATTTGCTCGTTTATCGCCTGACCCAAAATGTTGCAGAAGATGACCACGATGCCCGTAATCATACACAGTAGCATAAGCAGATTATAGTCGTGGAATTTTGCGCTTTCATAGGAAAGCGTTCCGATGCCCGGATAGGAAAAAACGGTTTCAACAACATAAGTACCGCCAAGAATGTGTGGCACAGAAATTGCCATTATGCTGATATAGGTGGGCATAATGTTTCTTATGCAGTGCACAAACATTATTTTTTTCTTTGTAAGCCCCTTGGATTTTGCCAAAAGGACATAATCCGCGCGCACTTCCTCTAAAAGCTTGTTGCGAATCATATAGGCGTAGTACCACAAGTGGCTGGATATTACCACAGTCATTGGCAAAATGAGGTGGCTAATTCTGTTTGCAATATCCCCTTCCATGCCCGTTGAATAAGCTCCGCTGCTTGGCAGCAGATGCCATGACACGCAGAAAACGAGAATGATTACGAGAGAAAACCAAAACTCCGGTATACAGCTTAACGCGGTGCCAACCTGACAAAGCACACGGTCGAGCCATTTGTCCTCATTCCACGCGCACAAGATGCCCAGAAGCAACGCCAGCGCAAAGGTCATCACGAACCCGATACCGCCTAGAATTAACGTGTTGGTAATTCTTCCCTCAATAACTTCTAAAACATCCTGCTTATACTTGAACGATATTCCAAAATCGCCGTGAAACGCATTTTCCGCCCACTTTACATACTGAATATATATCGGTTCGTTGAGTCCCAGGCGTTCCATGGTCTGATCCCGCTCCTCCACCGACATCTTTTCCGTTCTGTCACCGTAATAGGACACCAGCGGATCTCCGGGTGCTAAGCGTGATATGTAAAACACCAGAAGCGACAAAACGAAAATGCTTATAAAAAAAGTGAGTATTTTCCTCAAAAGATATGTTATCGGATTCTTTTTAATCCTCATTTCAGAATATCCTTGTCAAGCATTACAAAATGCCCGTCCTCCACCTCTGTGAAAGCATAGTCCTTGTCAATGTCAATGCCCGCAAATCCAACTGCCTTGCGTCCTCGCTCAATGCGGGGATCGGGACATGGTATTGCGGAAAGCAGAGCTTTGGTATAGGGATGTAGCGGATTTGAAAACAAATCCTTGGTTTTTGCCACCTCGACTAAACGGCCGTGATACATAACGCCCACTCTGTCACAAATAAATTCCACCATAGCAAGGTCGTGGGCAATAAACAAAAATGAAAAACCGTGCTCCTGCTGTAGGTGCTTGAAAAGATTGATAATCTGCGCCTGAATAGAAACGTCCAAGGATGCAACCGGTTCATCCGCAACAAGAAGCTCCGGCTCCATCAGCAAGGCGCGGGCAATGCTGACTCGCTGGCGCTGTCCTCCGGATATTTCAGGAGGATACAAGTCTAAATATCTCGGTTCAATTCCGACATAGCTTAGATGAAAGCGCAAAAACGCTTCTCGCTCCGCCTTGTTTGGACATAAGCCGTGTATCATAAGTGGCTCTTCAAGGATTTCGCGGACGGACATTCTCTGATTCAGGGACGAGTTGGAATCCTGAAAGATAATTTGCCTGTCCTTTTGGAGTAATTTGCGGTTTTCGCGGAATTGCCTTTTGTCGCAGACATCAATTCCCTTATAAAGTATTGTGCCCGACGTAGGCTTGTAGATGTTCATGATACAACGGGCAAGGGTTGATTTCCCCGAGCCAGACTCCCCTACAAGTCCTAATATTTCACCCTTATTTACTGTTACCGACACATTGTCGACCGCTTTTATTACGGTGTTTTTGGAAAGGTGAAACAAGTGTGACAGATTCCTCACTTCAACCAACGCTTCATTACACATGGCTTTCTCCCTTCGACAGTGCTTCAATATAGGGTGCTCTTTCGTCAAGCAGCCACGTTGCGGCATAGTGAGTGTCGCTGACGCGGAACATGGGCGGCATCTCCTCATAATCGATGGCCAAAGCATACTCGTTTCGGCACGCGAAGGCGTCCCCCTTCGAGGGATTTATCAGTGACGGCGGCGTTCCTGGAATGCTGCAAAGCATATCCTTGCCCTTTGAATATGAGGGCAGTGCGCGAAGCAGACCCCATGTATAGGGATGTCTGGGGTCGTAAAAAATCTCTTCTGCAGTGCCAATCTCCACAATCTTGCCCGCATACATTACTGCAACGCGGTCTGCAACGTGGGCAACAACGCCCAAATCGTGCGTCACGAAAACAGTAGCGGTATTTAGCTTGCGCTGTATGTCGATAAGTAAATCCAAAATCTGTGCTTGTATTGTAACGTCCAGTGCCGTTGTCGGTTCATCCGCAAACAAAATTCTTGGATTTGAAGCCAACGCTATTGCCATAACACTTCGCTGTCGCATACCGCCCGAAAAGTTATATGGATAAAGGTCATAGCGTGCCTCAGCCTGTTCAATTCCAACAAGCTCCATAAGTTCTATAACACGATTGCGGAGTTCTGCTTTGGTAAGCTTTTTATTGTAAACAAGAACCGCTTCCGCTATTTGCTTGCCAATGGACATGGTAGGATTTAGAGAGGTCATAGGATCTTGAAATACCATGGAAAAAATTCGCCCTCTCAACTTGCACATTTCTTTTTCTTTGTACCTCGTTATGTCTATGCCGTCAATTGAAACACTTCCGCTCTTTATCTCTGCCGATTTTGGCAAAAGCTTCATGATAGACTTACACAAAACACTTTTGCCACAGCCCGATTCTCCGACGACAGCCAATATTTCGCCCTCGTGCAATTCAAACGACACGTCTCTAACGGCTTCCACCTCTCCCGCAGTCGTGTGAAAGCTCACCGATAAATTGTTTACTTCTAATAGTTCGGACATGGTTCTCCCCCTTCATAAAGCTAAGCTATTGCCCCAAACCGGCAATAGCTTAGCTTTTATCATCTATTCGTTACCGAGGGAATTATTTATCAATAGTCCACTCGTTGACATTCCAAAAAATGCCCACGCCGTGATGACCTAATACAGTTTTTTCGGAAATGCCCTTAATGGCAGAGCTTCCAACATAGTTCGCATCAATATAGCAGAAAAATGTGAAAGCGGGGTCATTTGCAAGTTCTTCTTGGAACAGACCGTAATACTTTGCGCGCTCTGCGGTGTCTTCGGTCTGTCTAGCCTTTGTCAGATATTCGTCAACCTTTGCGTTGGAGTAGCTGCTGTAGTTGTTGCCCTTGCCTGTTCCGAACACCTTATAGGTGTGGTCGTCGGCGTCAAAGGGGCTGCCCCAACCAATTAAGAAGGCTTCCTGATTGGCCCAGTCGATTTTAGCCGGCACTTCAATCTTAACAACAATTCCGATTTCCTTAAGCTGCTGAGCCGCTATTTGAGCCATGTCCATACGAACTTGGTCGCCTGTTTTGCAGCAAATAGTGAAGCCCAGCTTTTCGCCATTTCTTGTATAGAAGCCGTCAGCTCCCATTGTGCAACCGACAGTCTCGAGAATTTCCTTAGATTTTTCGGGGTTGTAATCGTAGTGTTCAACTTTTTCATTGTTGTAAATGTTACTCTGCAAGGGGCCATATGCCTCCATACCCTGTCCGAGAATAACCGCATCAATTATCGCCTTTCGGTCGATGCCGTAGCTGATAGCTGGGATGATATCCTTGTTCTTCTGCCAATACTCATTACCGAAATTGAACATGATACCGCGGTAGTCGGAGGTCACCATGTCATAGCAGGTAAAGTTGCTATCATTTTTGAAGTTCTGAGCATCCTTTGGAGTAAGCTGAGCAAAATCCAATTCGCCGCTCTTGATTTGAAGAGCTTTTGCATTGTCATCTACTACGATTTTGAACACGATTGTATCAATTTTGGGGCAGCCCTTAAAATAGTCTTCGTTCTTGACAAGAGTAATCGCTTGACCCTCGTCCCAAGTTTTCAGCTTGTATGGGCCGGTACCGATGGGAAAACGGAAATAATCGGACTCCTGCATACTCTCGCCCTCAAGTAGATGTTTGGGAAGGATGCCGATAGTCATATATTCGGGGAATGCCACGTTGGTATCTGCCAAAACGAAGTCAATTGTGTAATCGTCTATTACATTGATTGCGGTAACATCCTCATAATTGGAGAAAATTTCGGATTCATTTTCGGTGTTCATAATAGCTTCGATGGTAAACTTGACATCCTCGGCAGTAAAGGGCTTTCCATCATGCCACTTTACGTTTTCCTCAAGATGGAAGGTATATGTATGTGTCGCTTCGTCGAAATCCCAGCTCTTTGCCAAGCAAGGAACCACCTTGTTGTCTGCGTCGTGTGCAGTAAGACCGTTGAAAATCAGTAGGTTGATTTCACCGTGCTCGTCCATTGCGGGGTTAATACGGGTGTAATCACCGCTTCCGTATACAAGTGTGTTTGTTTTAGTCTCTGCGCCCTGATTTGCGGAGCCGCTTGCCGCCGTCGGGTCTGTCGCAGTTTTTCCGCAGGCGGCAAACGTTGCCACCAGCATTACTGTCGCAAGGAGCAGTGCAAGAATCTTTTTCGTACTTTTCATTATAGTACCCCTTTCATTTGCATGGCGGGCGCATTATAATGATTTCGCCCGCCGTTTCGTGGAAGATTTGGTGTGGTGCGCTCCGCTTTGGTTGCAGCCTTGCGGGGCGCTTTTTTGCAGAAAAATGAGATTTCTGGCAACAATAAGAATTATATTGGTTAAGAAACGCCCACGCAAGCCCCCTATGGGGTTGTTTTTGCGGTATTTCGTTCATATAAGTCTCCTCTTTTCGTCATTGTATTATTTAAAATACGGTAAATTTTGGTTTTAGCATATCGAAAATTTCATGTTTGTTAATTCATATCTTGGCAAATAATAATGAGAAAAGCGATATGGAGATGACACGTTTGAATACATCACTTTGGAAAGATACTACGAAACTCCCGTCTTTCGGTACGCTCGATCATGATGAGAGCACTGACGTTCTGATTATCGGCGGCGGTATGGCTGGAATCTTATGCGCATACTTGCTCGAAAAATCCGGAGTCCCGTATATTTTGTGCGAATCAAACACAATTGCAAGTGGCACAACCGGAAATACTACAGGGGTACTGTCCGCGCAGCACGACACGTTATACTCCGACCTAATCAGAAAGTTCGGGAAGGATAAAGCTAAATTGTACCTCGAAGCAAACCTTAACGCTTTGGATGAATACCGACGTATCGCCGCGTCTGTCGACGACTGCTATTTTGAAGAAAGACCCTCGTTTATCTATTCTACGGACGACGCCGAGCTTATGGAAAAGGAAAATCAGGCGCTTGCGTCGCTTGGCTTCAAAGCGGAACTTGTCCAGGAAATATCGCTTCCTGTGAAAGTCTCTGCCGCAATTAAATTCCCTAATCAGGCGCAGTTTCATCCCACAAAATTTATCGCCGGAATAGCTAATGGCTTGAACATCCGGGAGCACACACAAATTAAAAAAATCGACGGTAACATTGCAATTACGGAAAAATACAAAGTCTCGTCGAAAAAGATAATCGTCACGTCTCATTTTCCTATCATGAACACGCATGGTCTGTATTTTGCAAAGCTGTATCAAAAAAGGTCCTACGTCATCGCGCTTGAAGGCGCGCCAAAATATTATGGCACGTTTGTGGACAACCACGAAAACGGTATGTATTTCCGAAATTATAAGGACCTATTGATTATTGGCGGTGGCGACCACAGAACAGGAAAACACGGTGGCAATTTCAATGAAATACGCAGTTTCGCGCGAGAGCATTATCCTGACGCGCACGAAAAATATGCGTGGGCGACGCAGGACTGCATGAGCCTTGACGGTGTTCCGTATATTGGAAGCTATAGCCACAGTCTTCCGGACGTTTATGTCGCGTCTGGATTCAACGAATGGGGCATGACGACCTCGATGGCGGCAGCCAAGATACTGACGGATGCGGTGACGGGTAAAGAGAATAAATATGCCGCCGTTTTTGATCCTTCGCGCAGTATGCTGACGGGTCAGCTATTTGCAAACTTAGGAACCACGCTGCTTGACTTCATTACGCCAACGTCGAAACGCTGTCCACATCTCGGCTGTGCGCTCAAATGGAACGAAATTGAGCACACATGGGACTGCCCCTGCCACGGCTCGCGGTTTGAGGAAAATGGAGAACTCATCGACGATCCTGCAACGGGTGATCTTGATATCCGGTAAGTCCAGTAGATACTTTTTCAGACACCTAGCACGGGCAGAAAGTGGCGTTCATTCTAAGCGTGTCGCACGACGACAAAAAACGGCTCAACGTATCACTTCACTTTCTGCTAGTTTCTCTCAAATAAAAACGGGAATGTGTGAACTGACCTCAAAAAGTTAAGAATAAATTTTGTTTCTTTTATCCCATATAGTCGTGCTTTTTCCCATCTGCATAGTGCTAGTTCCGCAAGTTCTCAATCAGTTATCGCTTAAACTTGTCTCTCCATGAAACTCACTTTGGCAAAACGAATCACCCCACTTGTTTTTCAGCAAAGAATACTGACTAACAAGTGGGGCGACTCTTTTCACCCAGGTGCTTTTTCTTGGTCTATCTCCTCATGCGCTCGGCATCTCCCCAGTCCTCTTTCTCCTCGCGTCGATGATCACGAAACAGCATTGAAACGCACCATACTGCTGCAAGTCCAACTAGCGCGTAGATTGCTCGACTTATGGTTGCGGTCTGGCCTCCGAAGAGGTAGGCTACAAAATCAAAACGAAAAACACCAATCAGACCCCAATTGACGCCTCCAATTATTGCTAGAACGAGCGCTATTCTATCTGAAATCATAATATTTCAACTCCTTTTAATGGGCTTGACCTTATTATATGCAAAATAGCTTTGGTTATTTGTTTTGATAATTTGACAATTTTGCTCACTTGAAAAACAAGTTAGCGCCTGCTATACAGCAACTAAATATTTTCGATAATTAAAGAAATAATATGTTTGCATAAACAAAACAACAAATCAAAGGGAGAAAAATCATGGCAAAGAAAATCACACCCAATATTGTCTATCCGGTTAACAACGGATATGTTAATGACGCAAATCCAACGATTCACGGTACAGGTGAACCTGGAGCTTCTATCAGTGGACAGATTGATTCAACATCATTTTCAACCTCCGTATTGGAAAATGGCGTTTGGTATTACAAAGTAGAAAGTGAATTGACAAATTTGACTGAACACACCCTAAGCTTCAGTCAAACAAACGCGGAGGGACAAGTATATCCCCAAACAAATTTGAAATTCAGAACTGATACGCAGCAATTATTACCTCACACATTAACTTTTCCCAGCAATAATCAAATTATAAACTCAAATTCTCCAAAAATTAATGGGACGGGAAAACCCGGAGCAACAATTGAGGCAAATATATCTGGCTCAGCTTACAACACAATAGTAAATCCAAACAGCAACTGGCAGATACCAACAGAAACGCTTCCGGAAGGTTCTCATTTTATAAATGTTGTACAAAAAGATATGGGAAATCAAAGCCCCTCGATTTGTTCTGGGTTTTCGGTGGATACAACAGCGCCTTCAGAGCCAATACTGGATTTTCCAAATGATCAGTGCTTTATTAATAATCCGTTACCAGTAATCTGTGGAAAAGGCGAACCTAATGCGTCAATTAATGCTGTAGTTGACGATAAAAAGTATTATGCACAAGCCAACGCACAGGGAAATTGGAGTTTTGAAATTAGTGAGGCATTGGTGGACGATGCTCATATAATATCAGCGCGACAAATGGATTTGGCTGGCAATATAAGTCCGGAAAGCATCAGCATATTTACTACAAATACAGAACAGCCAAATCCGCCCGTAATAACAAGCCCAATTAACGGTTCGATTATAGCTGATTCAACACCTGTTTTCTCTGGACAGGGGGAAAAAGACTGCGTAATAGTAACCAGTATTTATGGTAAGCTTTACAGTGCAGAAGTAAGCTCTGACGGTTCATGGGAATTGAAAATCTTCGACAGCCTAGATGAAGGAGCACACACATTTCAAATATTTCAGGTTGATAAAGCAGGAAATACAAGCAGCAATATAGATTTGACAATTAAGATTGATACTTTAGCTCCTGCAGCTCCTATTATTATCTACCCAGAAAAAGGCAAATACGTCAATGCCACAAATTTCACTGTAAGAGGAACTGGAGAGCCTGATTCATTTGTGATTTGTTCAGTTGCCGGCAATGAATATCAAACACGCGTCGCAAATGATGGCAGTTGGTTGGTTGACATCTCCGGCGGTGGGAATATAAAATACAAAATGAACTATACAATAACTGCAAAACAGATTGATTTAGCAGGAAATTCGAGCACTTCTGTGAAAACGGATTTTATTGCGGATAAAGATTGTTTAAAGGCTCCTGAAGTTAATTTCCCAGTGAACAATTCGTGCATTAATACCGTTAACCCACAAATTACAGGTAATGGCAAAGCCGGTGCGACAATCAACTTAAGTGTAAACAATAATAATTACTCTACAAAAGTGCTGAGTAATAATACTTGGACTATTACCGAAGCAAACCTTCCACTAGGTGAAAACACAATAACGTTGAGCCAGACCGACTGCGGAAATGTAAGTCCCATTAATACTGTAAGTTTTAATGTTAAACTTTCACCCCCGCCTTGTCCGACTATCATTTCACCAACCAAAAACCAAAATATCAATAATAAAGACTTAGTTATCAAAGGTGAAGGTGAAATCGGCGCAAAGGTCAATATATTGCTCGATGATGCCTGCTACGCTACGAATGTAAACGAATTTAGAATGTGGGAATTTGTTGTTGCCGATTTAATTCAGGGTTCTCATTGTATATTGGTAAACCAAATTGATTCAGCAGGAAACGAGAGCTTATACGCTCATGTAATCTTTGTGTCCTTCTCAGAAAATCCGCAAATTAGCAGCGATAGTTGTCCGACTTCTTTTCAGATTTCTTATAACCCCGATGGGCCTGATTTTAAGGGGAAAACAATAGCTACTCTAAAAACCAGTAATCCTATCACCGTAAATAGTGTTTTGGGAAATACTTTTTCTATGATTGTTTTGGCAAACGGTCTGTATGATTTTAATTATACTGAAGCCGCGGGTAATAGCGGAGTCATAACGGCAGGGGTATCATGGATAGATAATAAACCCCCGATTATTCAAATTGAAGCAAGTGGCAACTATTTTTCTTCAGAAAAAACCATCAGTATTTACAAATATGGGGGTTCATGCATTAAGAAGGCTTTGATAAATGGCGTTCCATTCACCTCGGGTACAAGCGTGAGTAATGAAGGCTCCTATAAAATTGAAGTTTCTGATGAAGCTGGTAACACCGCAACTGATTGTTTCATTATTGACAGAACTGCTCCCATCATATCAGGCGTTGAAAATGGTATGGTTTACAACACAGACGTTACCATTAACTACTCTGACAATTTGTCGGGAATAAAAAGCGCGGTATTGAACGGTTCAAATATCCTGTCTGGAATCGTGCTGACAGAAAACGGCGATTACACTTTGACTTTATCCGATTTCGCCGATAACACAGCAGAAAAATATTTTAAAATTAAAAAGTAATCCACTTATCTGGTATAAAGCCTCCGAGATATTTGATATTGAAGATTGCCGTTGTGAGCACCATGAAGAATTCATTCTAGATAAAGTTCTAGTTGATACGACCTGTCTGTGCAGACCTCAAGTGAAGCTTGAATTTTCAAGCCTCGTTTTCTTTGAAGCGGAAGGCAAATGTGGATGCGTACAAGAAATAGAACTTGAATTGTTGTTCGAACTTGAAAGAATCTGCAACGGGCATAAAGAAATTTTGCAGACCTGGCTATATGAGAGAGAATTTGAAGTTAAGACAGAAAAATTCGAAGTAGAATTCAGCGATCCGTTTACTGTGACTTTCTGTGATAGGACGTGTCCGGGGTGCTGCGAATATAGATTGAAAATAACGATCAAAAAACTTGAAGGTAAATTTAAAGCTCTGAGAGTAACCAAGCCTGATTTGAGTGCGCTTGCACAAGGAATATGTGACGACTAGCAGTTACAAGTAAGGTTGCACGATGAAGAAACTGCACTGGGAACATAAATTCCCAGTGCAGTTTCTTCATCTAAACAAAAAGCAGAGAACAAGTAATGCAATATAGATAGTTTTGATATTTAAGGCAATACAGTCAATTAGTGTGAGATTATTATGAGTCATAGAACGCCAACTACACAAAAAAAGCAACCAAAAAAGACTCTTCTCAAAGTGAATATGTTTGGTCGTCACTCGCTGGCATTGCATGAGCCAGCGTGGCTCACTGGTCCCCTGACGAATGGGGCTAAAGAACGGAATATTAATTTGCTCTGAATTTATTGAAAGATGCAACACGAACTATGCGATTAAATTAAAAATATAATGTATCGGGTGTCGTTGTAAAGCTATAGTGAAAAACAAAAGGAGTTGGCAAAGTGATTTTTCAAAATGAATTCATTACTACATCATTAGACTTAAATGTCTTTTTCTTGAGGATTATGAAGGAGCACTCTTTCTTTTTAGAGATAGGGTTTACCCCTAAGGATGCAAATATGGCTCGAGAAGCAAGAAATTTCAAAGTAGGGTTTGAAAGGTTGCTGAGTGAAGCCGTTGATTTAGCAAATGGCCATGTCAGCCGCCAAGCAATTGCGTCAATGCAGTTTGTAACCCAATATACCGTAGACGCAGAAAAACTCACAAGTTTTTATACGGGAATGCCTTTCAATTACAATCTAACACAAAGAGAATTGTCGCTGTCTCCTGGTACTATGCATTTACCTGATATTGAATACCGAGTTGATTCTCTAAACCGCAGAGCATTAAGGCTTACAGTAGCATTAGCTGATTTTAAGAGCCGGTTACTTCAAAATGTAATTTCATGCAACATGTTTACTCTGAATTACCCGCTATTAATTGAGCACATATTAAGAGAAGCAAATCTATTTATAGAAATGCTGAGCAATTTAATTAACAGAACCAGAATGACGGAGATAAAGGATTTAGTCGATAAGGAAGTTTTTTGGAATCGTCAAATGGCAGAACACGCAAAATTCATAGCAGGATTGCTTGACCCAACAGAAGAAAAACTTATTGATACCGCTAGAGACTTTGGTAAAGAATTTGATAAGTTAACCGAAGAGGCAAGACAGTCCACAATGTTAACAGTTGGAGAAGCTTCATCAACCGAAAACAGTAAAGAAGCAACGGAACGCTTAAAAGCCTTTAAAACCGCAGGTACTGAAGGTATACTGGAATGCAAAATTAGATCAATTATAATTCCGTTACTAGCTGACCATGTTTTAAGAGAAGCAAATCATTATTTGTGCATACTTGGCGAATGTAACCCGAAAAATGCATGATAATTTGGACGACAACTCAGCAAATTTTGCGTAAATAGGAATTCCAATCAGGCGGAAAACATCTTAAACGGAGCTTGATTTCACTCAAAATCAAAGGTTAGGATTTTTCTTAACGGGCCGTTCTTTTTGAAGTGATGGCGGTATACGCCCCCACAGGCATGAATGCCGACATCACTTCAAAAAAGAAGCTTAAATGGGAAATTACCCTGCAATTCTGTCCTCAAACATGATGTTCAGCTGATTCAAAACCACATCCCAATTTCGACAACGCTGAGTCCAGCGTTCGACAATATTTTTGGAAGCGAGATAGAGCAGTTTTCGGAGCGAGTCATCGTTTGTAAACGATGGCTTGTTTTTTGTTACCTGACGGAACTGTCGGTTTAGACCTTCAATGATATTTGTAGTATATATTATCTTCCGAATCTCAGGAGGGTATGCGAAGAAAGTGCTTAAAATATCCCAGTTGTCTTCCCACGTCTTAATACATGACGGATATTTTTTACCCCATTTTTCTTTGAATGTTATTAGGTTTTCCAAGGCGTCCTCTTCCGTTACTGCCTTGTATACCAGCTTCAAATCCGCCATCAGCTGTTTAACATCCTTGACCCAACAAATCGTGTACTATATCGTATTTGGTGGATGATACAACGCTGAATTTGTGCTTTTGGATATACGGCGGCGATTGCTTCCCGAAAGCCTTTCAACCCGTCAACGCAGAACAGGTAAACATCAGGAACACCGCGGCTTTTCAGGTCATTGAGCACACTTAACACTTAAAAAATTCATCCTAATGAATGAATTTTTTCTAACCTAATAAGCAAATGCGTTTAACATAAATACGAGGCATATTGATACACAGTAGGTTATAACGAGCAATATATGTTTAGAATGTCGCCACCACCGCGTTCGGTTAAGTGCTATGTTAATAAACACCACTGGCAAACTTTCATACCATCCGCAGAGAAAAAAGGGCGGTACCGTCCTTTTTGTTAATGAGCTAATTCAGTATTACCAAAACAAGCAGGAGGAGCCCTATCCTCCTGCTTATCCGTTTCATTTGTTGTTGCCCCTTGCTTTATGCTTTATTGCCAAGCTTGGCATCAAATCGCACGAAGATGGTAGCGGCTTCTGCACGAGTTGCCTCGCCTATCGGGTCAAGGACGCCGGAGTATTCAGTCTTTTCGAATCCTGCTCGACCATCCTCCATACGAAACAGGAGGGTAACAATCATGCAGCGAGTGGTGTAATCATGCCAGTCATCAATTTCAGCCGATCTGTGTAAAGTCAAAGAAATCCGCGAATTCTTCCATCCTGTAAGCCTCCAAGTTACCATTGTAAAGATGCACAACGACATACGAAGTATCCGTTTCGTAGAGGATCATCGACGGAGTATACATACCAGCGCCGGTAACAAGGCACACGGTAGCGCCGCTGGATGTTTCGTAATTCCACGTTTTATAGGCGCTCACGTCCCCGAGATCGGGGATTGATGAGGCAAAGGTACCCTTTGTTAAACGCGTCATCGTATAGGCCATAGTTTTCGTCCCACCTTGGAGGCGGAAAGAGCCGTCCTTGTAAATGTCAGCGAAGGTCATGGTATCGCAATTGCGGATAAATGGGCCGCAGTCCACCGCGGCGCAAAATTCCTCGGGTGTTAGTTGCCGTTCGCCCTCTGCTGCCAACCCCAAGGGCATCTCTGCGTTGTAGACTGTTTCCATGGTTTCGTGGGCTTTCAGGTTATATTCGCTGCATAGGCTCTGTAGCTTGGCCTCCATGGTGCTGTCATAGCAGGGATAGACGCCCGGGTACGGTGAATCAAAGATGCCCCAGCGATGGCTTCCGCCGTCATAATCCCGGCAGAAGGCCGCCCATGCAGCCCCCGCCTTGTATTCATCCTTATCCACCCAGGCGGACAGGGTGATGGCGTCTCCTGAGTTTGTCGCGACGGTGGGACCCGCGTTTGTTTTTTCCAGCACCTTTGGCTCGAACCCAGCGTCGATCTGCGCGAAGTCGATGGTATCAGCAAAGGCTTCCAATCCTTTTTTTGTGAGCGATGCGTTATCGCAACCGTTTCCATCAGAGCCCGCCAGTATGCTCGCAACGACAAAGGAATCCTCTGCCTCGTAGATGATCAGCGCATGAGTAGGAGAAAGATCAAGGCAGATGTTAGCGCCGGAGGAGGTCGTGTATTCCCATTCTTCATAGGAATTTGCGTCACCGATGTTTAGCCCAGCGGGAGAAAGCGAGCCTTGCACGTTGCGGATAAGTTGATAACCGAAGCTTTCATCTCCGGCGCTGTCCATCTCACCTTCGCACATGAAGGATCCGTCCTCATAGACATAGCCCCCAATTATATGGTTCTCGTCGTTCAGGAGAAGCGCGCCAGTGCCTGCGAAGGTATAGAGATCATCCGACGAAGCAACAGGAGCTCTATTTGTATGGAGCGCCAAACCATACTTATTGCATATATCCAAGAGCTTATCCAACATGGCTTGGTCGTAGCAGGGGTAGAAATAGTTGGCTTTTTCCATGTAGGCATCTCCGTCCGGGAACCGTTCCTCAAACGAAATTGCGACATTGTCGTTGTTGAGATACCCGTTCAGATAACCCATCCATTCCGCGCTTGCCTCAAATTCGGGCGTTCCGACCCAACCGGACAGCGACAGGTAGTCGCGTGTTACCTGTGACCCTGAAGGGTCGGTAACATCCGATGTTTCGGTCGATAATATAGCATTTTGCAGGCCAAACCAGCCCGACGCATATCCTGCCAGGGCAAAGGCCGCGGAGAGCGCGATGACCGCCGCGATTAATACGATATACCGTTTTCCAAGCCGCTTGGTATGGGTACCCGTTAATGTGATTTTCTTCATTGCAGACTCCTTTATCTTGTCGATGGAGACCACATTTTTCCCTTCGATTTCAATGTCGTCTTCGATATATCCGTCTAGCATGTCACGTATGTACAATTTCACAATCGTAGCCTCCTTGTTCTAAAATTTCTCTAAGCTTTGCCCGTCCGCGCCGTAGTTTAGATTTGACGGCTTCTACGTTAAGGTCCATTTCGTTTGCAATCTCGGAAACAGTTTGGTTGTAATAATAGTACCGTAGAAGAACCTCTTTGTCCGGCCATCCGAGAGCGAGAATGGCCCGCTGGATAATCTGTGACTGTTCCTTCTGTTCCGCTAGTGTCGAGATATTATCCCCAGCAACGAGAATAACGTCATCATCAGAAACCGGGATGTCAATTTGCCGTCGCAGAAGCATACGGGCCTGATTGCGGGCCGTCGCTCCCAACCATCCCCGCAAATGAAAGGTATTCAAATTGCTTCGGTGCTGCCACAGAGCAAGAAACACGTCCGACGTCTGTTCCTCCACATCCTGCGCGCGTGCGAAACCGCCTAGCTGATTGCTGATTACGGTAGATACATAAGGAGTATAGCGCTCAATGGCGGCTTCCAAGGCGTCCACGGAATTTTTACGCAACCGCATTACGAGCTGTACATCTTCCATCATATCTCCTCCTTCGCTTTGAGAATTCTCGACCATATAGATGCGTAAAAATCCAGATTGGGGTCATGATTTCTTGTAAAAGAGCCGCCTGACCATGTCGAAATCCAATATCTAGGAGTCATGAATTCAATTTATCACGTCAGTGTGCATTATGCAAAACAAATGGGCAAAAAGAAAAAACCTTGCAGTCATTAAGACTGCAAGGTTTTTTGGCGGAGGAGGAGGGATTCGAACCCTCGAGACGCTTTTGACGCCTACACGATTTCCAATCGTGCGCCCTCGACCGAGCTAGGCGACTCCTCCATGTGTCTTGCTGGGCATAAATTAATACTTCATACTGTGCACAGCTTGTACATTATAATTTACTTCATTCACATTGTCAAGTATAACATAAAATTTTCAAGCAGAGAAAATTAGCATCTATTTTTTTCTGCTTTTTCGTAATATTTTTTAATATCACTTAATATCTCTTATTATCTCTAAAAATGTCTAAAAACATCTGTATTGAGCTGCTTTTAGTCGTTGATGTATAATATTTTTACGGTGCAATTATTGGATACTAAGTTTTTCAGAAAAGACTCCTGTTTTGCCTGAACTATGAACGATCATATATTACATACAACAATTCAGTAGATGCGGAGATGATTTTATGACGCCGAACGAGATTTTTCAATGGTTTTGGGTGTTTTTTATTTACGCTTTTCTAGGATGGTGTGTTGAAGTTGTTTATTGCGCCGTTTCGGACAGGAAAATTACAAACCGTGGTTTTCTAAACGGCCCCATCTGCCCTATTTACGGCTTTGGAGTTGTGATTGTTGCACTGTGCCTTGAGCCAGTCAAAGGCGATATTTTGTATTTGTTTTTTGGTTCGGTTATTTTCACTTCTGTTTTGGAGCTAATCACCGACTTTGTTTTGGAAAAGGTCTTTAACGACAATTTGTGGGATTATTCAAAAGAACCCCTCAACTTCCATGGCTACATCTGCTTGCGTTTTTCACTCATCTGGGGTCTTGCCTGCGTTATGGTCATTGATGTTATTTTTCCGCTTACTATAGAATATATCAATCGAATTCCTCAACCCATCGGAATTATAGTGCTTATTCATTTCCTCTTACTTACAGTAATTGACACCACTTTCACGGTTATTGAAACCTTCAAGCTAAAAAAGAAATTTATTATTTTAGAAAATTCAGATAAGAGTATTCGCAAGGTTTCAGACAACATCGGTGGCGCTCTGACAAGCGGAACGCTGAATGCAGTGGAAATGTTTCAAGAAGGCACAGATGCAGTCGGGCAAATAAATGCCATTGTAAAATCTGGTCTTACTCCTATTCAGGCAAGACTTATTGACGCATATCCCCGCTTAATACATGGCAGGCATAAGGACAGCATTTTGCTCCTAAAGTATCGTAGTTTAATGGCCAACGAACATAGCGCACCCAACAGGCATTCGTGGTCTTATAAAAGCCCTCAGAGCGCATTTCAGGACCTTTCTATCACCCTTTATCGGGACACCTTTGAAAGCGTTGTTGATGTTTTGGAAGCAAGAGATGCGTACACGGCCGGACATTCAAGGCGCGTTGCGATACTTACCAAACGGTTCTGCAAATATCTAAAAGTTTCTCCACGCGAAGAGGAATTGTATGAACTTTAAGCATCATTGCACGATTTTTGGTAAGGTTGCTATTCCAGAAGCAACGCTCAAAAAAGTGAAAAGCTAAATAAAGACGAATGGTCAGAGATGCGCCGTCACTCAGATATTGGTGCAGACATTATTTTAAAATCCATAAAGCTTGAAAGTGTTGCCGATATAGTTTGCCATCACCACGAGCATTGGGACAGGAGCGGTTATCCCTTCGGTCTAACCGGCGATGAAATACCAAAAGGAGCACAGATTGTTGCGATTTGTGACGCAGTTGACTCCATGATAATTGAACGTGTTTACAGTAAGGCATTATCACCCGATAAATGCAAATCTGAAATTGAAAATAGCAGAGGAGTTAACTTCAACCCTTGGCTTATCGACACTTTCTTGAACAACTGGGATAAGATAGTTACTGAAGTATATTCAGACGAAGGTATAATCCAAGTCGCTCAGTCTTCCCTTTTACTGCAAGACTGAATAAGTAAACAAATCGAGAAGCCAGTGCAAGCATCAGGCTTCTCGATTTATTTGAATTTTTAATTAAGCTTCTGCTTTTACAATTGTGCTTCGTGCGCAAATTCTTGTACAATTCAACAGGACTGCAAGTGACGCGGCAAAATCAATCAGCAGTCCGAACCAAATAGGAGCGAAGCCCATTGCCGCAAGAGCTATAATAATGACCTTTATGCAGCAACAGAAAAGCATCCCGCCCACCACAAAACGCTTTATTTTGCGCGATATGTCGATAATAGAAGGCATGGAACCTATTCCATTTTCCATAATTATGATATCCGTTTTTGGTAAATCATTACAGCACGCAATGCCGTTTATCATTATTCCTACATCGGAAGCTTCAAACAATTGCTGGTCGCTTTCATGATCTCCGACAAAAGCCAATGCGCTTCGTGGATCAATGCGTTCTTTAAGTTCGGAAATGCGTAGCAGCTTTTCTTCGCTTGAACACTCAGCATAATACTCATCGATTCCAAGCTCGGTTGCAACAGTTCTGTCTTTTTCGCGTCTGTCACCCGAAATCATCGCAATTCTATCAACTCCAGCTTCGGCAAGATCATTAAAATAAGCTCGGGAAGCGTCCTGCATAATGATTTCGTTGAGTACCATTCGTCCGGCATAAATGCCGTTAACTGACATATACAGAATTGTCCCATCTAACGAACTGTTAGGAATAGCAACTCCTTTGTCTTCTATGAAGTCACCGATACCCAACAAAATTTGTATCCCGTCGACCGAAACGGACACGCCTACGTTCGGATACTCAACGAAATTATCAACAAGCTCTTTCGCAATTCCCTCACCGTAAGCGGTGACTATCGCCTTAGCCAGGTGGCTTTGGCTGTTCGTGGCAGCATAAGCCGCAACTTTCAAAAAGGTGGCAGGGTCCATTTTGTCGGTTTTTATGTCCGTTACTAAATAGTTTCTCTCGGTAAGCGTGCCCACCTTGTTGAAAACGGCTGCCTTAATCGCTGCAGAGTTTTCAACAGCGTCAGCATGGCTAAACAATATCCCCATCCTTCGAGCTAAAGCGATTCCCGAAAAATAAGTGAGTGGCACGGAAAGAAGAATACCGCACGGTGAAGCGATGGCAATTATTGTGATTACACGGCGTATCGCTTCGGTAATGCTCAAATTATATACGAGTGGCAAAACGAGCATCAGCACAATGCTGGTAACTATCACAACAGGCACAAAAAACCTTGCAGCCTTTGTCCAAGCCTTTTCGGTTTGAGTCATCTCGCCATATCCCGTTTTAAGTATGGTAGCTGTTTTTCTAAAAAGTGCATTATCAGGCTCTTCTACGACTTCAGCTTTAAACTGTCCGGTGGTGCATACACTACCAGCAGGCAGAAAGTCGCCTTTTTTCATGCGAATTCTTTTGAAGCTGCCAGTAATAAAGCTCAAGTCTGCCGTTCCGGAGCCGTCTCGAATAATGCAGTCCAAAGGGACAGCCATCCCCTCATATATTGAGAGTGTGCTACCAACGGCATTTTCCGGTTTCGTGCCCGTATCAGTGTCCAAGCCCTTAAGCATTTTTCTGTCAGGCTCGATTACTTCGCAAATCATTTTTTGAGTTCTAAACAGCGCATAATTGCGCACAATATACGATAATTGAAGCAACAATAGCGCAACAATTCCTTCTTCGAGGCGTCCAATTGCAAACGATAGCATTACTGCAAAGGTTACGGTAAGGTTCTCATGCACGAAATCGCGATTAAGAACGTCTTTAGCAGCATTGATTATTATGTCGTAGCCTGATATAAGCGCTGCTACAATCAAAATAGCAAGTACAATGTTTTCTGACAGTTTTGAGTAATAACTGACTCCGAGTAAAATAGCAGACAATATCACTCGGAGAATCAGCAGCATTCCGGGTTTTGTATAATCTTCTCCCAAGGAGGGGTAAATTCGCTCATATGTGACTGGTTTCATTGCCATCCTCCGGAACTATATTTGTTGGGGCGAATATCCGAATTTGTTCTGAACATTCGCCCCGAACTCGTTTGGTGTTATTAAGCTTTTCCGTCGCTTCCCAATACGTTGACTATCTTATCCTTGACCAGCTCGCGGATATAATCTCTGCCAGGAGTAAGATATTTTCTGGGGTCAAAGGCATCAGGATATTTCGTCATTGTTTCGCGGATGCCTGCTGTCATAGCAAGGCGAAGGTCGGAATCGATGTTAATTTTGCAAACCGCCATTCTTGCGGCCTCGCGGAGCATATCCTCGGGAACGCCGATTGCATCCTTCATCTGACCGCCGTTCGCGTTAATTATATCAACATACTTCGGAATAACGGAAGACGCGCCGTGAAGAACTATCGGGAAACCCGGGAGTCTTTTCTCAATCTCGGCAAGGATGTCGAAGCGAAGCTGGGGCTTTGTGCCGGGCTTGAACTTAAATGCGCCGTGGCTTGTTCCAATAGCTATTGCAAGCGAATCACAGCCGGTGCGTGTAACGAACTCCTCGACCTCATTGGGGTGTGTATAGGAGCTGTCCTCAGCCTTTACGTCTACCGCGTCCTCAACTCCCGCAAGTCTGCCAAGCTCACCTTCTACAACAACGCCCTTATCGTGGGCATACTCAACGACCTTCTTCGTTAGCGCGATATTTTCTTCAAAGGAAAGATGAGAGCCATCAATCATTACGGACGAAAAACCGCCGTCAATGCATGATTTGCAGATTTCGAAGCTATCGCCATGGTCAAGGTGCACGCAAATTGGAAGACCTGTGTCCTCAAGTGCCGCTTCAATGAGCTTCATTAGGTACACGTGCTTTGCATACTTTCTTGCGCCAGCCGACACCTGAAGTATGAGCGGAGAGCGAACCTCTGCTGCCGCCTCGGTTATTCCCTGAATTATCTCCATATTGTTTACGTTAAAAGCGCCTATTGCGTAATGGCCCTCATAAGCTTTCTTGAACATTTCGGTTGAAGTCACGATTGGCATACAACTCAGCTCCTTAATTAAATTATAAGAAAAATTTTAAAGGCAAATTATTCCTACGTATGTATTTTACTCCAAAATTATGTTATCATCAATATATAAGAAGTTTTTTTAAAAATATTTACAATTTATTTAAAATGTGGAGGTTGATTATGGAAAAGAAACTCAAAGGCTCGTGCATAATTGGTCAGTCAGGCGGTCCCACAGCCGTCATTAACGCAAGTGCATACGGAGTAATTCGCACTGCGCTTAATTCAGACTGCATCACAAGGGTCTACGGTGCGGCTCACGGAATAAAAGGTGTTTTGGACGACAGACTGTATGTAATGGATGAGGAAGACGATTATGAGCTTGAGCTTCTCAAGAACACGCCCTCCTCCGAGCTTGGCTCGGTCAGGTACAAAATTGCCGACCCAGATAAGGACGATAAGGACTATAAACGTATCCTCGAAGTTTTCAAAAAATACGATGTACGCTATTTCTTCTATAATGGCGGCAACGATTCGATGGATACCTGCGACAAAATCAACCGTTATCTCAAGAGTGTCGGCTATGAGTGCCGCGTTATGGGTGTTCCAAAAACCATCGACAACGATCTTTTTGGAACAGACCACTGCCCCGGCTTCGGAAGCGCTGCAAAATATATTGCAACCTCCTGCATGGAAGTTTCAAAGGACGCTCGAGTTTATAATACCGGAATGATTACCGTTATCGAAATTATGGGACGTCACGCTGGTTGGCTCGCAGGAAGCGCTGCTCTGGCAAGCTATTGCGGCTCCGGTCCCGATTTGGTTTATCTTCCCGAGGTGGATTTCGATTACGAAAAGTTCTGTACCGATGTAATTGAAATCTACAAGAAACAGGGCAACGTGCTTATCGCGGTTTCAGAGGGAATTCACGATGCCGAGGG
>CAZLLK010000035.1:0-29933 GCA_964560435.1 uncultured Oscillospiraceae bacterium | reverse complement strand
ACGCGCTTGAAATGTCGAATGTTGACCTTTCTTCTGAATTTGCAGAAATGATTACGACACAGCGCGGCTTCCAGGCAAACTCACGCATTATAACCGTTTCGGATACAATGCTTGAGGAGCTAATCAACCTTAAACGATAATCATAGATGACTCTGGCGACGGCAGTTGCCGTCGCCAGAGTCAAGCTAAAAAATCTGTGGCTGCTAATCAAATTTAGCGCGCAGTATGACATTGTTTACACACTTTAACGTTCTTGCTTCCAAATAGTTCAATTGAACTTTGTCTTGATATTATGATAAACTGTATTTATTATAACTCTGGTTCCGATATGCAAATTGCTCAAAAAAATAAAGTGAAGTGTTGAGAGGTAACTATGATAGTTCTTACGAAACTCAATGATACTCCTTTTGTACTGAATGACGACCTTATCGAAACAATTGAAGAGAACCCAGACACCACAATAAGACTTACAAGCAAAAATATTGTGATAGTTAAAGAGTCTATGCTGGAAGTAGTTACTAAAGTGGTTGCATTTCGCAAGGAAACAAATGGGACGATAACCTTGCTAAAAGGCAATGAGTAGATATATCTTACCGAAAACAGGTTTTGAATTCCAATCAGGAAAAGAAAACTTGATGTTTTGTCCGCTCATGGACTTGGAGCAGTTTGATTTTTGAATGACTGGGAAAATCAAAAATATACCGACGTCTAAATAAAGCTTCAAAATTTTAACATGGATTTTTGTTTTGAAGTTTTACCCAGCAATTTAAACCTAATGTTTACTTAGGCAGCTTAAGGAGTTGAGTTCTTAAATGGCGGAGGCTTTGTCTCAGACCCAAATTGATGAGTTACTGAATAAAATGCGCACCGGAGATGTTAAAAAAGCTCCACCTGAACCGAAAGATTCAATCAAGGAATATGATTTTTCGTCTCCAAGGAAGTTCACAAAAGACCAGGTGAAATCTCTTAATAACCTTTTTGAGAATTACTCCAGAGTGTTATCATCATATTTTACTAGCCTTCTCAGAAGTACGTGCGAGGTAAATATAAGCCAAATTGAAGAGCAGCGATATTACGAATTCACGAACGCACTACCTGATAACACATTAATTGGAATTCTTTCGTTTTTACCCGAAGGAAGCGCTTTCGGCGAGACAACAATGCTGATGGAATTTGCCACTGCATTTGGTTATTTACTTGTTGACAGATTGTTGGGAGGGAACGCAGAACCAATAGCGCCGGAACGTGACTATACTGAAATTGAACTTTCGCTGATTTATTTAGTTATGGAAAGAGTAACGAAATATATGCAGGAAGCTTGGAGCAGCTTTTTTTCGTTGACTGCGCAACTTGTGGCCCTTGAAACTCACGGAAGATTTGTTCAAACTTTTGCACCTCAGGACGTTGTTGTAATTATTACTTTAGAAATAGATGACGAATACTACAAGGGTACAGCAAACATTTGTCTGCCGTCCGAAAACCTGGAAGAACTTATAAGCAGCTTTGCGGTGAAATATAACCACACTTCCAAAAAACAGGATGATACAAAAGAAAGCTTTAAGCGTGAACGTATGTTTGAAAGTCTAAAGCAATCGGAAATAAGTTTGGAAGCACATTTAGATGACTGCTTAATGAGCTTAGGTGAAATCGTGCAACTCCAAGTAAATGACGTAATATTCCTTAATAAAAAAATTAATGAAGATATTACGCTAAACGTTGAAGGGATTCCTTCCTATAAAGCAAGGCTTGGAGAAGTCGATTCGAAGATGGCATTGAAATTAGTAAACACAGAGAGCATAATTGAAGACAGAAAAGAGGAATGATGCTTGAACAAGGAAAATGAAGTGTTGACAGATGATGAGCTTGATGCGATAGGCGAAATACTCAATATGAGTATGGGTGCAGCAGCAACGGCTGTTTCCACAATGCTTGAAAGACAAGTCGTTATAACAACTCCAAAGATCGGTCAAAGCCTTTTCAAAAATGTCGATTATTCTGAACTGGAACCGGCGGTAGTCGTTAAAATAAAATATGTACAAGGACTAACTGGTTCAAATGTAATTGTGATTCGACGCAAAGATATGGGAATTATCTTGGATTTGCTGATGGGAAACGAATTATCCACGTCAAGTGTCGAGTACGAGTTTGACGATATGAGCATGAGCGCCGCAAGTGAAGTAATGAACCAAATGATGGGAGCGTCAGCCACAGCATTGTCAGAAATATTGAACAAAACGATTAACATTTCAACGCCGCAAGCATTACTTGTTAATAATTCAAATGAAGCCAATGACTTCTTTGATGAATTGCAAGCAGATGATAAAGTGGTTTCAGTCTCTTTCAAAATGACCATAAAAGAGACTTTGGACACTTCTTTCAGTTGTATAATGCCGTTGGAACTAACAAGGGATATGGTTCAGTCTGTAAACGGTGAGATAGAGGTACAACCCACGCCGGTGCCGCAGCCTATTCAAACACAGCAATCGGCTCCGATGCCTCAGACACCCCAGATGCCACAGACACCCCCAATGCCACAGATGCCTCAGATGCAACAGACACCCCCAATGCCACAGATGCCTCAGATGCAACAGACACCCCCAATGCCTCAGACAATGTATCAACCGCCAATTGAACCGCCGCTGAATTCGTATCCGTACCAGCAGCCATATCAACAGCCGGTTGACCCCAATTATCAGCAAATGCAATATCAGCAACCCTATGCGCAGCCGCCTTATGGGATGCCTCCTGCTGGACAGTATCCGTATGGACAGTATAACCCATATCAAGACCCGCAGCAGATGAATACGCGGCACGCAGCCCCTTCTGTAAATGTTAAACAGGCGGAATTTCCTGAATTTACTCAAAAAAACAGCGCCATTGCAGCTGCTTCCGGATCAAACTTGAATATGTTGATGGGTGTTCAGCTTGAGGTATCTGTTGTCATAGGCCGTACAAAACAAAAGATAAAAGACGTTCTTGAGTATGGACAAGGAACGGTTATTGAATTAGACAAGCAAACAGGTGCTCCGGCTGAAATAGTTGTTAACGGACAGTTGATTGCTTATGGCGACGTTGTTGTTGTCGGAGATAATTTCGGAATTCGAATTACAGAGATTGTCGGAACTAAGGAATTGTTTGACTCTCTTGAAAAAAATAACAAACATACACTTTGAGGAGGAAGTAGCAAATGTACAAAATAATGGTGGTCGACGACGCAGGATTTATGAGAAAAATGGTTCAAACCCATCTTTCAAAAGCGGGGTATACCGATTTTGTCGAGGGTGAGGATGGCCTGCGTGCAATCGAACTCTATAAGCAAGATAAACCCGATTTGGTTATCATGGATATCACAATGCCCAACTTGGATGGCATTGAAGCACTACGGCAGATAAAGGCCTATGACTCGGAAGCAAAGGTGATTATGTGCTCTGCTATGGGTCAGGAGACAATGGTTATGGAAGCGATTAAGCTTGGAGCACTTGACTTTATTGTTAAGCCCTTTAAGGCTGACCGCATTATTCAGACAGTTAACAAAGTTCTGCCGCTTTAAGAGAATGTAAAACGAACCGAGGAGGTGAGCGAGGTTTGAGCGGTGATTTGAAAGAAATAGTTTCTATGATAGGAACAGTTGTTCTTATGATAGGGGTTTTTGTTGCTGCATATTATGTTTCGAAATTCGTTGGAAAGAACTATAAACCTCGTTACGGCTTTTCAAAGGCAATTACTGTAATTGATAGCACCAATATCGGCAAGGACAGGTCGCTGCTCGTTGTGAAAGCGGCAGGAAAAGTTCTTCTAATTGGCTCTACAGCTCATGAAATAACGCTACTCAGCGAATTGGATGCCGACCAGTTTACAGAAGCTCAAGAAGCTCAGGATCCTCTTAAAAAGGACTTCGTTTCAACCTTCCGTGATGTTTTGAAAAGCAAAATCAGAAAGCCGGGCGAAGGAGAAGATGACTAATGGAACCACGTACCTTGGCTCTTGCGCCAGCCCCCGAAAAAGTTCTTAAAAAGCGAATACTGTGGCTTAAACTAATTGTTGTTGGCGTGTTTCTGCTTGTGCTCTTTACAACTCTCTCACCAAGAGTATTTGCTGCACCGGTAAATTTTTCGATCGACACAAATGGTGAAGGCGATGCTTTAGACAGCCTAAAGCTCCTGTTTACGTTTGCCCTCATCGCAGTTGCACCTTCTTTGCTAATAATGATGACGAGCTTTACTCGCATTGTTATCGTGTTTTCTTTTTTGAGAAATGCCCTTGGACTCCAGCAGACTCCACCAAATCAGGTTCTAGTCGGACTCGCGCTGTTTTTATCGCTCTTCATCATGTACCCAGTACTTACTGAAATGAATAATACCGCCATCGAACCATTTTCGAAAGGCGAGATTACTCAAGAAGTAGCGCTTGATAAAGTTCAGCTTCCCTTAAAAGTTTTCATGCTAAAGCAGACGAAAACGGCTGATCTTAATTTGTTTTTGTCGATTTCTGACAAATCAAAGACTATTACCGAAATCAATACGGATCAACTTGTGGGGTTGGGAATTGAAGTCATTGCACCTGCGTTCATAACCAGTGAATTGAAGAGAGCGTTTCTGATTGGATTTTTACTGTTCTTGCCATTCCTTGTAATAGATATGATTGTTGCAAGTACGCTGATGTCAATGGGCATGGTAATGCTTCCGCCAACCACTATTTCCTTACCGTTTAAGTTAATGCTTTTTATTGTTGTGGACGGTTGGACTCTGATTATGGAGATGCTTATAAAGAGCTTTCACTAGCTGGTCATATTTACGTTAATATAATTTCCGACAGGAGTTGAGAAAATGACGCAGGGAGAAACACTCGCACTATTCAAAGAAGCCATTTGGCTTATTTTAAAGCTTTCTGCACCTGTTCTCATTTCCAGCATAGTTGTCGGACTTGTTATATCAATATTTCAAGCTGCAACACAAATCCATGAACAGACCTTGACTTTCGTTCCAAAGATAATATTAGTTGCAGTTATTCTTGTTGTAGCCGGTTCTTGGATGATGACAAACATGACGGATTTCTTTACTTATCTCGTCGGCATAATGGCGGGGTTATAAAATATTATGCTCAGCTTAACCATAAACGACATTAACCTTTTTGCATTGGTTTTTTCCAGAGTTGCCGGCATGATTTTGTTCAATCCTCTTTTAAATCGAAAGAATATTCCGGCACAATTTAGGATTGCGTTTATTCTTGGAATAGCCTTTCTGATTGTCCCAACAATTCCGTCAGACGCATTGGTTGGAATCGAGGGATTCTCACTAATTTTTGCGATAGTAAAGGAATTGTTCGCCGGAGCGTGCTTCGGGTTCGTGTTCCAAATATATTACTATATGCTTTTCGTCGCGGGCGATGTTATTGACCTGGGGTTTGGACTATCAATGGCTAAAGTATTTGACCCCGATACGAATATTCAGACTTCGCTCTCCGGCAACTTGTTTCAGTTAGTGTTCGTGGTTTATTTTTTCGTTACAGATTGCCATCTGGTGTTTGTTAAGCTAATTGTCTCAACTTTTGACCTTGTCGGAATTGGTGGATTTACATTTGGGGCTGATGTCGGGAGCTTTATTTGCTCTCAATTCGTTTATGCTTTTGGGCTGATTTTGCACCTTGCAATTCCGTTTATGGCGGCATCCTTTGTTTTGGAAATAGCAATGGGCGTGCTGATGAAACTAATTCCGCAAATTAACGTATTCTCAATATCTTTCCAATTCAAAATTATGCTTGGATTGGGTTTGCTGTTTTTATTTGCTGTCCCCACAACAGAATTTATTCAGTCATATATAAACGAATTGTTTGTTCAGATGCAAAACCTCATAGGAGCCTTAAAGTAGCATTTGACCGACTTGTTGACGCACTAGGGGGGATAACTTGGCAGGCGAAAAAACAGAAAAAGCGAGCCCGAAACGAAAACAAGACGAGCGAAAAAAGGGTAATATATTTTTAAGCCAAGAAGTAGTTACCATTGTTACACTTCTTGCTACGTTTTACTGTCTTAAAATCATGATGGCATTCATTGTCGAGACGCTTGAATCCAGCATTAAGTATTTTACTGGACTTGCTGCTACAATGACGGAGCTTACGTATAGCAACTTAGGCGATTTTTTAATCAATCTAATTATTGTATTCGCAAAAACGGCTATGATTCCTTTGTTGGTTTGTGGGTTTGCAGCTATTATCTCCACAATGCTTCAGACTAAGATGCTGTTTTCGACAAAAGCATTTTCGTTTAAAGCAGAGAGAATAGACCCGTTAAAAGGCTTGAAAAAACTATTTTCAAAGCGTAGCTTAGTGGAGCTTCTAAAATCGCTTCTGAAAATTACAGTTGTCCTCTATGTGGTGTACTCCGTTATAAAAACCGAGGTTTTTCTGATGCCCCGAATGATGGATATGTCCTTTATTCAGGCGTTTTCTAAAACCGGCTCCATCATTATGTCGATAGTATTAAAAGCAAGTATTGTATTCATTTTCGTTGCCGGTGCCGATTACCTTTATCAATGGTGGGAATACGAAAAAAACCTCCGCATGAGCAAACAGGAGGTTAAGGATGAATATAAACAGACCGAAGGCGACCCGCAGATTAAGAGCCGAATGAAGTCAATGCAGCAACAGCGTGCGCGCAGGCGCATGATGCAAAACGTGCCAACAGCCGATGTCGTTATTAGAAACCCAACGCATTTTGCGGTTGCTATAAAATATGATCAGGAAATGCATAGAGCACCACGTGTCGTCGCAAAAGGAATGGATAGTCTTGCTCTTAGAATAGTTGCCAAAGCGCAGGAAAGTGGGGTTTATGTTATGGAAAACAAGCCCCTGGCACGAGCGCTGTACGATTCTGTCGATTTAGACGGAGAAATACCGGAACGTTTTTACAGAGCGATAGCAGAGGTGCTAGCTTTTGTATACAGCCTCAAGAAAAAGGAATTGAAATAGCATGAACATAAGATTTCTTAATAACGGTGTTGCAGTTTTTGTAATCCTTATTATAGCTCTGCTTATTGTCCCTCTTCCCACTCAGATCTTGGACTTTATGTTCATACTAAATTTAACCATCTCACTTGTCATTCTGTTCATAACAATGTATATAAGTGAACCGTTGCAGTTTTCGATATTTCCCTCGATGCTGCTCATGACAACCTTGCTTAGACTGGGATTAAACGTATCGTCAACTCGTTCTATTCTCACAAAGGATGGATATGCGGGAGAGGTAATTAGAACCTTCGGCGAGTTCGTTATTCAAAGCGACGTAATCGTCGGCCTCGTAATTTTCACTATCATCGTTCTTGTTCAATTTATAGTTATCACAAAAGGTGCAGAGCGAGTTGCAGAAGTTTCCGCTAGATTTACGCTGGATGCTATGCCCGGAAAGCAGATGGCAATAGATGCGGATTTAAGCTCAGGAATTATTGACGAGCACATAGCTAAAGCTCGAAGAGAAAAAATCCAGCGTGAAGCGGATTTCTTCGGCTCTATGGATGGTGCTTCGAAATTCGTTAAAGGCGACGCTATTATTTCGATTATAATTACGCTAATCAACTTGATAGGCGGACTCGCGATTGGCATGGTCAAAGGCGGAGATTTTGCCTCTGTTGTTGCCACATATTCAACAGCCACAGTTGGCGATGGCTTAATGAGCCAGATCCCTGCACTTCTCATTTCCATTGCAACCGGTATGGTCGTTACGAGATCCGCATCGGAGGGAACGCTCAATGCCGAGGTTGTCAAACAGTTTACATCACAGCCTGTAGTCCTCATAATTGCAGGATGTGTTTTGCCCACGCTGATATTCATTGGATTCCCCCCAGTACAGGTTTTGCTAATAACCGGATTACTTTTATCACTCGGAATAACCCTGCTGCGTCGCAGCCGTGTAGCACTTGAAGCTGGTGAGGTTAGCCCAAAACCGGTTGAAGAAGTAACAAGTGAAGTCAGCTTCTATAAAAACCTGGATAATGTTTATGGACTCCTTAGCGTTGACGCAATTGGCATCGAGGTCGGATATAGCTTGTTGCCGCTCGTGGACGAGAAAAGCGGAGGAAATTTTCTGGACCGAATTGTTATGCTTAGAAAACAATTTGCGGACGAAATGGGCATGGTCATACCCTCAATGCGCTTGAAGGACAGCAGCCGACTTAACCCTAATCAGTATGAAATTCTTTTGCGAGGCGAATCAATTGCGGTTGGTGAAGTTTTAGTTGATCACTACCTTGGATTGATACCTGACGAAATTGCTCCGGAAAACGTTGTAGATGGTATAGATACAATCGAGCCGGCGTTTGGAATGCCCGCAATTTGGATTAGTGAGGACAAGAAGCTGCGTGCAGAAATGGCTGGCTACACACTTATTGACCCAACTTCTGTTATAATTACGCACCTATCGGAAATAATAAATCGTCATGCCTATGAGCTGCTAAGCAGGCAAGAGATTAAGCATATGCTTGAAAACCTCAAAAAGACTAGCGGTAGTATTGTTGATGAAACAATTCCGTCACTCGTATCAGTCAATGAACTTCAGCACGTTTTGAAAAATCTGCTTAGAGAGGGCATCCCCATAATTGACATGGAGACAATCCTCGAAACGTTATCCGATTATGCTCCATCTGTTAAGGATAGTGATATGCTCACTGAATACGTAAGACAAGCTTTAAAACGTACAATAACTCGAAGATTTTCTTCGGGCGGACAGATGAAGGTTTTGACGTTGGATGGTGAAATTGAGGATGCTGTAATCAGGAACATTAAGCGTACGGAGGGCGGAGCGTACCTGACGCTTGAGCCGGAAATGATACAAAAAATAATGGCAGGAACAAAAGACCAGGTTGATAAAATGCGCAAGCTCGTACAGGAACCGATTATCCTTACCTCGCCGGTTGTAAGAGTGTATTATAAAAAACTATTGGATCAGTTCTATCCCAAAATTACGGTTCTCTCTTTCAACGACTTGGATTCGTCCGTTCAAGTGCAATCTTTAGGCGTAATAAAAATCTGATTAGGCAATTTATCAGAGAAAGGAACTTATGGCAAATAATAACAGAAACGCAATAAAAGAGCAAACAGTTGCAGACCCTGAAAAAGTGATGCTCCGGTATAAGGAAACGGGCGATGTTGATTTGCGTAATCAACTCGTAATGCACTATCTGCAATATGTTAATATTGCCATTTACAGTATGCGATCCATACTGCTTTCAAACATACCCTTTGAAGATTTTTTCAATCAAGGTATCTTGGCTCTAATTGACTGCATCGACCGTTATGACCCTGATCGTGGCGCGAGCTTCGACACCTATAGCTATTTGGGAATTAGAGGTTCTATCCTAAAATATCTCCGAAAGCAAAACTGGCTGCCCAACCGTGTTTGGGAAGCCAGAAAGAAGATAACGCAGGGAAGGTCTGCCCTTGAGCAGGAATTATTGCGTGAACCGACGGATAAAGAGCTGGCTGAACGCCTCGAAATTACAGAAAAACAACTAAATGATCTAATTTCTGAAATTTCTGTGGTTGACACTGTTTCATTTGAGGAGCTACTAGAGAATACATATGGTAGCATAGTAGATAATGTTGGACTTGCGTCGGATACCGACGTTTCTGATGGGCTGCTGAGAGCGGAAATGCTTGAAGCGCTTGCGGCAGCTATTGACAATCTACCTCCTAAACAAAAACAGGTTATTTCACTGTACTATTATGAAAATCTCAATTTAAGGGAAATTGGTGATGTGCTGGATGTATCTCAACAACGCATCTCCCAGATTAGAGGAAAAGCGCTTGAGGCATTAACAGATGCCATGAAAGATTTTCGGTATCACGGGTAATAAACATCCCAATTCGATAGGAGGCGATACAATGCTATCTAGTTTTTATACGATTGCATCAGGAATGATGACGAGTCAAAAAAATCTCGACACCATTGGAAATAACATATTAAATGTCGAAACCACGGGTTTTCGTGGGCAAAAAGTCATCTGTTCAGCTTTTGAGCAAGAAATGATGACAGTAAATGATAGCTCCGGAAGTAAAGCACTTGGAGATGGCATTGGCTCATCTGCTGTTGTTATTGATAGTGTGAAATCGCTTTTTCAGTCCGGAGCAATAAAATCAACTGGGCGCGGCCTCGATGTCGCCATTAATGGCGACGGATTTTTTAATGTAACCGGAGATGACGGAACTACTTATATGACTCGCAATGGCGGGCTCGATCTCGATACGGAAGGCTATTTGGTTCTGCCGGGTGTTGGTCGTGTTGTCGGAGAAAACGGCTATATAAAAGCGGCGTCATCCGATGTTGTCATAACTTCCGATGGCACTGTTACAAGTGCCTCCGGCACAAGGATTGGAAAAATAAAAATAACGGCTCCTGCCGATTATTCTACGTTAGAGAGAGCTGCCAACGGTATGTTTACTTCTGCAAATGCAGTACCCGTTTCGAAGAACTATCAGCTGATACAAAACAGCCTTGAAAGCTCAAATGTTAATTTGAACATGGAACTTACAAATCTTGTTGCGGCCCAGAGAGCTTTCCAAAGCTGTAGCACGGTCTTGTCGACGATAGATTCACTTAATCGTAAGGCTGCACAACAATTAGCTTCAATATAAGGAGGCAGCACTATGATGAAACCAGCATTTTATTCGGGAGCATCAGGATTAGTCGCTTTTCAAGAAAGCATGAATGTTATAGGGAATAACATTGCTAACTGCAATACACCCGGTTATAAAGCACAGAGCACATCGTTTCAACAACTTTTAAACACAGAGATGTACTCAAACACGAAAAATCAATCTTACTCCGGAAATGGAGTTGTCGCAGTAAATAACGGAATTGATGCAAGTCAGGGAGCAACAATTGCTTCGCAAGGCTCGATGGATCTCGCAATATCGGGTAATGGCTGGTTTTCCGTGGAAAGTAACGGCAAGAAAGAATATACAAGAGACGGCACTTTTTCAATCAGTATGATTGGCAACAGCGCGAATTTAGTCAATCAGAGCGGGGCTTTTGTTCTTGATTCTTTCGGAAATCGTATTTACTCAACAGTTGATTCGAAGACCGCTACTATAGATGTTGATTCAATGCTTAATAAAGTTGGTGTGTTTACTTTTGCAAATCCACAAGCGTTGTCACCGGCTTCTTCAAACTGCTACTTGGAAAATGCTTATACGGGCGCAGCTAAGGCTGCTTCGAAAAGCGAATATACAGTTTTAACCGGCCGCCTTGAACAATCAAGCGTATCCTTGGCCGATGAGATGGTAAACTTAATTTCTGCGCAGAGAGCATATCAGCTTAGCGCTCGCGTTGTTCAAACTTCAGATGAGATTGAACAGACGGTGAATTCACTTAGAGGATAATTAATTTTGTTAGAACATAATAATTGTTTTGCGTAAGCTTTGGCGTGCAGACAATTTGTGGAGGTCACATGGCATTAAAAGATTATAGCGATTTAAACGATTTGCAACTAGACGCATTAAAAGAAATTGGAAATATTGGCTCTGGCAATGCGGCTACAGCACTTTCAGATATGTTGGAACATTCGGTAAGCATAGCGGTTCCAACAATCAAGGTGCTTGACTATAATACTGTTGTCGAAAACCTTGGTGGTCCGGAAACTCTTCTTGTGGGCATTCTCCTTAGCTTAAAAGGCGATGTCACAGGAATGATGATGTTTTTGCTTCACAAGGAATTTGCACATATGGTTTTGAACTCCCTAATTGGCTCTGAATTTAACGAAGAGGTTGACCTTGACGACATGAGTCAAAGCACAATTCAGGAAGTCGGAAATATTATGGCTGCCGCCTATGTTAACGCAATTGCATCATTAACGGGTCTAACCATAGATATTTCTGTTCCCACTATGAGTGTTGATATGGCGGGAGCCTTGTTAAGCGTGCCAGCAATTTATTATGCAAATATAAGCGACAAAATCATTCTGATTGAGGACGAATTTGGCCACGAAACTAAAGAATCAACTAGCCACATTCTTCTAATTCCCGAGGTAGACAGTCTTCAGAAGATTATGGAGAGTTTGGGGCTGGATTAATGAGCAATACAATAGTAATTGGAATATCTGATTTAAATGTAGCAAAGAGCGGAGATGTTCTCGTTACATACGCGCTGGGTTCGTGTGTCGGCATTTGTCTTTACGACCCTGTTGCGAAAATAGCGGGCTTATCACATATTATGCTACCAACAATTTCCGATTTCCCTAATACAACTACTGCGCGTGAAAAATATGCTGATACTGCGCTTGAATTGCTCCTTCAAAGAATGGCGAGTATAGGCGCCACTAAGGCACGCATACGAGCTAAAATCGCAGGCGGTGCTCAAATGTTTGCCGCTGTGAACAATTCAACTTTATCCAGCATTGGAGAGCGCAATGTGATTGCTGTTAAAAAGGAACTGTTAAGGCTGAGAATTCCGATAGTCGCGGAAGATACCGGAAAAAACTATGGTAGAACAGTGTTCTTCGATTCGGTCGAAGGAAATATGAGAGTTAAATCTGTCAACAAAGGCGAATGGGTTTACTGATTGATACTGATTCGTGAAGCGTCAAATAGAAAATTTTGAGGTTATTTGGAAGGGGCGATTGTAATGAATGAACACAAGCAGTCGGAAATACTTTTGGAGTCAGGTATCAATGAGCTGGAAATTATGGAGTTTACCATAGGTAGCCATTTGTTCGGAATAAATGTTGCCAAGGTTCGCGAAATAATGAAGCTTGAGCCGGTCGTGTCCATACAGAAGTCAAACCAGTACGTTGAAGGAATATTTAAGCCAAGAGACAAGGTGCTGACAGTTATTGATCTTTCTTCATATCTTGGGCTTGACTCTTCTGAGAAACAGGAACGGGATATTTATATTATTACGGGATTTAACAATAATGAGTACGCTTTTCACGTGCACACTGTTGTTGGCATAGATAGAATATCTTGCACACAGATGAAGAAGCCCGACCCTGTCATTTTTGGTGGGAAAGAGGGCGTTGCAACCGGAATAGTTGAGTTTGAAGACAAGCTAATTACAATCCTTGACTTTGAAGCTATTATTGCCGAGATATGCCCAGAGACAGGCCTGAATGTGTTGGAAATTGCAAATCTCGGGGATTCGAGACGCAATAACAAGCACATATTAATTGCGGAGGATTCGCTTCTTCTTTCCAAAATGATTATTGAATCTCTGCACAAAGCTGGCTATGTCAATACAGTTAAAGTGGCAAATGGCCAAGAGGCGTGGGATTACTTGTCTGAGGTACTTGAAGGCGGAGAAAACATAGATAGCCTTTTGTCCTGCATCATCACAGATATCGAGATGCCGCTTATGGATGGACACAGACTAACAAAGCTTATTAAAACCAATAGTAAGCTAAAGCACATTCCCCTGGTAATATTCTCGTCGCTGATAAGCGAGGAGATGCGGGTTAAGGGCAAAGAGCTTGGCGCCGATGAACAAATTACAAAGCCAGAGATTGGAAAACTCGTTGATATTCTTGATAGCCTAACAAAATAATTTCCTAATACAAAGCAGAAAAATATATTTCCTCTCAACGCAAACGGTGAAACCACTGAATGCGGAGAGAGGAATTTTTTTGTTCTTAAAAATTAATAATCATTTTATCATTAATACATAATAATTTAGAAAATATTACTAGTAATTGTGAAAAAATGGGGAATAAATGGAAAGTGGAAGTTATCATTAGCTAACACCAGTAAAAATGGTATAGTTGTAAAAAAAATTTGGAGGAGCTGTATATCCGTGAAATCACTATTCAACAAGATGAACGTAGGAAAGAAATTTATAGTTACATTTATAATTATATTTGTGGCTACTACCGGCAGCATGGCCGTTCTGTTTTCCCTTTTGGCAAAGTCAGATAGTCAGGTCGATAAGTTCTTTTCCGAACCGTATGCCTCAATTGAATCACAGCTTAAGGTTAGAGATGAACTGAATATAATAGGACAATCATTGTTGGATATTGGTGCTAAAGCAGACCCTGCTTCAGCAAAAACCAGCTTTGAGCAAATTACGGCTTCCGAAAAAGTTATTGAATCTGAGCTTCAAGTAATAACATCTGCTACTTCTGACACAACTGATGTTGATGAATTTGCGGCAAGCTTTAATGCATCCAAGAAGTCGATAGACACTATTTATCAGTTTGCTTTATCCAGAAATAGTGATAAGGCTATTTCTGCATACATCGAAAACTATTTGCCTTATTATGAATCTATGGACAAATCTATCGAAAAAATCGGCGTTGCGTCATCAGCAGGAGCCGAGAGTACGATGGCTATGTATAAAACTTTAAAAAGCAGAGCAATGATAATCTTTTGTGTTCTCGCCGGTATGGCCTTAACTTTTACTGCTTATGTTATGATAGTACTGAGAGCAAGTGTTGTTCAGCCTCTCAAAAAACTTGTATACTCATGTGCTGATTTGCAGCATGGAAATGAGATTAAACCCTTACATATTGACTCAAAAGATGAATTTGGCGAGCTGGCTCTCTCCTTTGAGGCGATGAGTAAAAATATATCCGTTGTTATTGACGATACTTGCCAGATGCTCTCAAAGGGCGCTGCTAAGGATTTGAACGCTCATTCCGAAAACGCAAGCAAATACGTCGGTAAGTATGGGGACCTTATTGGCTCGACTTATGCTATATTCTCAGATATGAGCGTAAGCATGAAGCTTACCAACGGTATTGCCGAACAGGTTTCCTCCGGTTCCAACCAAATTTCTGCTGTATCTCAGATTCTCGCCCAGGGCACTACTGAACAGGCTTCTGCAGTTGAGCAGCTTTCCGTTACTGTTAACAACATTGCTGAGTTGAGCAGAATGAACGCAGAACAAGCAAATCTAGCTAGTGCAATGAGCGGACAATCAGCAGATGGTGTTGATGAAAGTAATAAATACATGACTCAGATGCTTGATGCTATGAACGAAATTACCGCTACATCGAAGGAAATTGGAAAAATTGTTAAAGCAATTGATGACATTGCCTTCCAGACTAACATCCTCTCGCTTAACGCCGCAGTTGAGGCGGCACGTGCCGGGGCCTCCGGCAAGGGCTTTGCAGTCGTTGCTGACGAGGTTCGCAATTTGGCACAGCGTTCTGCAGAAGCTGCAAAGAACACGACCACACTTGTTGAAAGCACAGTCGTAGCAATAGAACACGGAACAAAAATTGCAGATGCGACTGCGAAATCGCTTCGAATTGTAGGAGAAAAAACCGGCTTAGTAAGTGATGCCATAGACAAAATCGTTGAAGCCTCCGAGAATCAAACAACCGCGACTGAACAGGTTTTGCAAGGGATCAGCCAAGTTTCAACTGTTGTCCAGACGAACTCCGCAACAGCAGAGGAAAGTGCCGCCGCAGCTCAGGAACTTGCATCGTTGTCAAAACAGCTTACAGGGCTGACCGGACAATACATACTTCGCCAGGAAGATTAAGATTTATCAGCAAATTGTTTTCTTGAAAATATGAAGATAATTGCTCCTCATATCTCAGCTGTATGAGAGACGGACTGATGAATTAGCCAGTGTTGATTTGCTAATTCTCAATATTAAGAATTGAAAATTATAAGCATACTATGAAGTGTCAGCCGCCAAATAATTTGACGGCTGACACTTTTTTTGTTCAGGTATTAATGCTTTTTAATTATTTGCCGCTTTCGTAAGCCTGAACCATCTTTTTAACCATGTTGCCGCCGATGCTGCCAGCCTGGGCAGATGTGAGGTGACCATTGTAGCCCTGCTTTAGAGGAACGCCCACTTCACTTGCGGATTCCATCTTAAAACGATCCATTGCTTCACGAGCATTCGGATTTACGAGTTTGTTAGCCATTTTTGTATTACTCCTTCAAAGTTATTTGTTTATCTCTCTCAGGCAATTCTTTTGCCTGTCAATATCTTATCCTCACGCATTTTTGTTATTCAACAAAAAACGATGTAATATTTGTAATTTAAATTGGTTTATCTAATTAATAAGAATAATTGATGCTTGCTCATATCAATATTATGTGAGCATTCAAATACTAAAATTCAAGTTTGCAAAATCCGCGCAAGCTTAATTATTACAACAAACGACCGCCGGAAGTGATTTTTGATATTTCTTGGCGGTCGTAGCTACTTTTTTGATGTACGGAATTAACAATGGAGTAGCAATTGAAAACTGAAAAATTGTCGTTTTTTATCAAAATTAGTTGTAGTTATTTCTGTAACAAAGTAGCGAAACCATATCTAGTGAGTAAAAATGTCAAAAGCCACTATATGTACAACCCCTTTGAAACGTTTTTGAAACGCTCGAGTACATTTGTGAAACTATGTAATGATAAACTCATGGTACAAGTAAACGAAAAATTGTAATTTATAATCATATACTGTAAAAAATGTAAACTTATATAAAAAATTACTAAAGCTTGAGAAAAACCCTTTATCTAAATTCGAAAGCAACTTATCCCGCAGCAGCGAAATTTACATTTTCGCGCCTTGACCGATGCAACGGAAAAATCTAAAAGGGGCGGCTTAGCCGGAACAAAGGATTTCGCCAGCGTCGGAATTGAAAAACTGCAACAAGCAGGAAAATCCTAGCAAAAAAGCCGAATACAAAGATTAAGCATTTTAAAACCATAAGGGAGGCATTCTTACGAAAACAAAACTCTTAAATATAACAGCCGAGCAGGACGGACTCTTGCCGATGGCGGATAGCTTGGAGGGCATTGAGTGCGCTGTGGCTCCGCGCGCCAGAATGGGCTGGGTGAAAAGACTTGTCCTTTCAATGGTGACGCTCTGCCTTGTCCTAGTCTGCTTCGCCGCCATAACTCCCAAGGCAGAGGCAACGTAAAGCTTTTGGGTTACCAGAAATGTTCCTGTAAGTATTTCAATTTCGTGGAGTGCGTACCCGAACACAACTTATTATGAAGTCTGCTACAGCAAAACTGCGAATTATTGGATAGGCTATAACGATATCGGGCGTACTTCGGCCTCAAGTGGGTTGACCAGTTGCGATATAACCGGTCTCGATCCAAATAGCGCGTATTATATTGGCCTCTTTCCACATATACCTGGTAACGTTATAGGCGGTGACCGTGTTGATTCCGGCCCCTATTATACATTATGAAGACCGATGGGCGGCCCAGGTGCAACCGTGAATACTGCACAAAGATCTGTTGACCTTAGTTGGGCTACGTCGTCAGACAATCCCTCCTACTACAGAGTCTATCGAAGGATGAGCACCGGCTCTTGGGATTGGTTAGGTAATACCAGCGGAACAACCTATACAGTCTATTCTTCTGGACTTAGCTCAGTGGAAGAAAATACGTTTTATAAAGCGCCGGTCAATACTGTAGGAACTCCTACCACAGTTGAGTTTGGGCCTGGAACATCAAATTCAATGTACATTACTCCGGACCCGGTCCCTTGGTGCAATGCTACTTCCAAAGAAAATGCTATAACTTTAAATTGGGGTCGTATTTCCGGTGATACCGGAAGCAATGTCCGCTATTGCGTAACTATAAACGGAAGCGACAATTTCTTTACAGCCAGCAGTAATCGGTTTGGCTTGTGGCCAGGAACGCGCTATCCTTATGAAATAAAAACTTATGGCTATAATACCAGCCTGTGGAGTGCTACCACCTACTCGGGAGAGGCGTGGACGCTGTGCAGCAGCCCCACGCCTTCGGCAACTGGGGGACCAGGCCGCGTGAACCTGACCTGGACCCAGCCCACGGGCGCCACAAGATATAACATCTACCGAAGTACGGCTGGCGGCTCGTTTACGAATATAGCCACCGTGAGTAGCGGCACGACGACAAGCTATACTGACGTCAACGTCAATGTCGGCACAACATATGCTTACAGTGTTACGGCTTTTAACGGTGCAACCACGCCCGCGGAAAGCGCGCAGAGCGGCTCTACCTCCAATGATGTCTCCCCCACGGCGACGACGCACACGCTGACCTATGAAAGCCAGACTGGCAGCGCGATTTCTGGCTCACCCTTCACGGTGAACCACAGCGAGCTTTTCACCGCACCGACCGCACCGAAGAAAACCGGCTATGACTTTGGCGGCTGGTATTAGGAAGCGGCTTGCACCAATGCTTGGAATTTCGCTTTGGACAGGGTTTATGACAACATGACGCTGTTTGCCAAGTGGACGGCGCACGACTATACGCTGAGCTATGACACGCAGGGCAGCGCGGCAACCGCCAACGGCACGGCGACCTTTGACAGCAACTACGGCACACTGCCGACGCCAACCAAAACCGGCTATGACTTTGACAAATGGTGGGACGCGGCGATGGGCGGCACGGAGATCACAGCGACCACAAAGGTCACAAAAGCCGATAATCACACAATTTGTGCGCACTGGAAGCCGAAAACCTACGTCGTGACCTACGATGTGAACACCGGTAACGCACTCAGCCCGAATACACAGACGAAGCAGTATGACAAAACCTACGGCGTTGCCGCTGACGGCACGACGGCAGACCCGATGCCGACTCCGACGAAAACCGGCTATGCGTTTGATGGTTGGTTTACGCTGGTGACGGACGGGGTCAAGGTTGTCAACACAAACCCTGTGAAGCTGACGGCGGCGCAAACGCTGTTTGCACACTGGACTGCGAAGCAGTTTGAGGTCACCCTTGATTATCAGGAAATCGAAACCGTCAACACGGATTTTCAGGCAACCTATGACCAAAAGTATAACGGGCTTCCCGCCTCGCCTACTCGCACCGGCTATGACTTCAAGGGCTGGTTCACGGAGACAACCGGCGGCACGGAAATCAAGCCAACAGACACTGTTGCAATAACAGCGGACTCGACTTTCCGTGCACGTTGGGACCCACATAAGTGGACAGTTACATATAACTATCAGGATAAAGGTGTTACCGCCAACACAGACCGCACGACAACCTATGGCGGTGCCTACGAGCTGCTAACCGCACCCGCCCGCACCGGCTACACGCCAAAGGGCTGGTTTGATGCGGCAACCAGCGGCAATGAGGTAACGGCAGAAACAAAGGTCAAGACTGACGCGAACCATAACCTGTTTCTGCAATGGTCGCCGAACAAGTACACGGTTACCATGAAGTATAATTACGGCTTAAAGCCGGACAGCTCGTTTGAGGCAACATACGACGAGGAATATGGTGCCTCTGTTTTTCAACAGGTACGCGAGGGTTATGACTTCAAGGGCTGGTTTGATGCGGCAACCAGCGGCAATCTAATTGTAAGCACTACGAAGTACGTGACTGCTGCTAATCAATCGCTTTACGCACGATGGGAAGCACATACCATTAACGTTACCTTTGACCCAGGAGAGGGCGCTACGGTTGCCCCGACGACGCAGACCAAGCAGTATGACAGCACCTACAGTAAGAACCAGACCGGCACAGCAGATGAGCTTATGCCGGAGCCGATACATGCAGGCTACGAGTTTGACGGTTGGTTCACGGCGAAAACAGACGGCGACGAGGTGGAGAACACCGACACTGTCAATGTGATTGAAAACACGACACTGTTCGCGCATTGGACGGCACTGACCTACGAAATAACCTTCGACCCGAACGGCGAGGGTGCCGTGGTGAATCCGACGAAGCAGACCCAGCAGTACGATAGAACCTACGGCGTTGACGTAACCGGCGCAGTGGCTGTGATGCCGACGCCGACCCGTTACGGGTACAAATTCGATGGTTGGTTCACGGGGAAAACAGACGGGACTAATACAAGAACGAAGGGAACAGGGAAGTATGAGTATCAGAACCCGGTAAAGGTGAATGACAAAGGAGAAGTCGAAATCCCGTTCAAACACGCATCGTCCTATCTGTTGACAGAGACTATGATTTTAACGGACATTGAGAACCACTGGGCGTGTAGTAGCATTATGAGCATGGCCAACTCCGATGTGGTGAGCGGAAACGGTGCAGGTCTGTTTGAACCTGACAAAACGATTACCAGAGCTGAGTTCGCCAAAATGATAGCAACAGCTTACGGATATAAGGAAGCTTCGAATGTCGCTCAGTTTGACGATGTCAAGTCAACAGATTGGTACAGCAATGCAGTCTATGCGTTGAATCAGTATGGAATCATGACGGGTTATGATAACTCAAGATTTGGAGCAGATGACGGATTAACAAGAGAGCAAATGGCAACAATTATTTATCGTGTACTCAAAAACGGTAATTACAAATTTACGACAGCAGACGTCCCAAAATACTCTGATGAAAGCAAAATTGCACCTTATGCTAACGAAGCTGTGCGTGCATTGACTTCGATGGGGGTATTAAAGGGAACCAATCAAAATAATTTCTCACCAAATTACTTTGCAACGAAAGCCCAGGTTGCCGTTATACTTGTCGAGTAAGTAATAAAATGAAATAATATCAAACGGACGATTGGGGAAGACATATTAAGCGTCTTCCCCAATCGTTAGGGGGAATTTGGTAATTCATATGAAACAACAATATGCGGAGAAACTTATACGGCACTTTCCGGTAAAGAAAAAACGCCTGAGAACTCTTAGTATTATTATTTTCGCAGACAAGGCAACTATATGGTGGCTTTGAAAGCAACAATAAAGGACGATACATCAACCGTTGAAATAATGACTGGTTTTCCTTCTTAAAGGATCAAACACAAACTGCCAGATCAAAAAGTAGACTAAATTTTGTTTACACTTAGTGTGAACTTTTATTTACTGATAAAAGTCGAAAAAAGTCATATCATAGCGTCAAGATTTGCACTTTTTGCACTAATTTTTTGAGAGAAATTAGTGCAAAAAGTGCACGGGTAATCATTTTATCAACGAGCAAAAACGATTACCCGTTTCCAGACTTGGGCTAATAATTAAGCGGAAAACTCTCCAAGTCATTACAAATTGAGAAATGTTTTCAGTTAAATAATGATAATACAAAAAATTAATTATTACCCAAAAATGGATATAAGCGTTGAAATTGTCGAATCTTATGATATAATGTAGAAACGGGGGAGTAAATGCCTTTGGGATGTGTTGATTATGTACAAGAGGCGGTAAATGGATGCCGATAGATAGTCGAATGAACATCAGAGTGAAAAAATGCTTGGCGGTGTTACTGTTGTTGGTAATAGCGCTTCTTGTTTTGGTTGCAATTAGGACCAGAGCATTTTCAGACGATAAAAAGATAACAGATGGAACGTTGGACTTAACAAATTGGGATCAAAGCACATTAATACCCCTTACCGGTGAGTGGGATTTCTATTGGGGGAAGTTTTTGTCCCATGAAAATATTGAGCAGAAGCCTACGTTGGAAGCCGAGATACCTTCCGGCTGGAATAGGTATGAATTAGATGGGGAGCAAATCCCGGACACTGGATTCGCAACATATAGGCTGCACGTAACAGGCGCAACTATAGGGCAGGAGCTTTCGTTGAAGCTCTATCCAATTATTTTCGCATACAAATTATACATAGACAACGAACTGATGGTCTCGGCGGGCCAATTAAGCACCACGGAAAATGGATACGAGTCAGAGGAAATAACACAAACGGCCACGTTTACTCCTAAGAATGAGTCCTTTGACATAATATTATGGGTATCTAATTTCTCACTTGCCAGCGGCGGCATGAAGTATACCCCGTTTATTGGAACCTCTGATCGAATCAATCTGCTAAACACATTGCTGCAGTGCATTAATATCCTAATCATGGGGATGCTGCTGATTCTGGCATTTAACCTGACGTTTTATTGCATTCTTAGAAAAGATTTAAGTATAATTCCAATGATGGTTATGTGTGCGCTAGTTGTTTTGAAGCTTGACTTTGACCAAACGCACTTAATAAGCTTTTTCTTCGCACAGGTGAAAGCTGAAAGCATGGTTAAATTCAGGTATTTGTTTATTGTTTGGGTGCCAAGCTGTTTGCTTTTGTCGCTATATTTAAACTATCCAATGCTTGTAAAAAAACTAACCATGATAGTTGTTATATGCTATTTTGCTGTAGCTACGGTATTAATAGTTGTCTATCCGGCGGAAGTGGTTTCAAGCTTTTTGAACGCTATTACCATAATTGCTGCGCTTATTGCGCTGTTTGTTGTGATTAAGCTTGGAATGCTTCTGAAAGCACCCTCTTGTGACATTGTGCTGTTTTTTGTAGGAACAGTGGCCCTTTTTCTGGCCATGGTTCGGGACATGCTGGCGTTTGCAAATGTTATTAAGGCCAGTAATATCCTGTTTTTGCCATTAGGCTTTTTGATTATGATTCTTTTTTATAATCTCGCATATAATATTAGGTATGAGTTTTATGCTCGGGATAGAGAACGAGCGCTGAAAGAATTGAATGAAGCAATTGAACGGGAAAGCAAAATTGAACTTAAGTTTTTGAAATCTCAGATTCAACCTCACTTCATCAATAATACGCTGACTGCAATTAACTCTATTAATCGAACCGATTTGGAAAAGGGTAGAGCACTTCTGGTTGATTTTAGCAGGTATTTGTCTAGTGCTTATGAGCTTTGGAATATGAATGATGTTGAACCAATCGAGAAAGAACTAGCTTTCATTCACTCTTATGTGAATCTTCAGCGAGCACGTTATGAAGACAGGCTGAACGTCGTATTTGATATCGACGAAGTATCCATTAATATTCCGTCGCTTGTAATTCAGCCGCTTGTCGAGAATTCCATAAATCATGGAATTAACTTCAAGAAAGAAGGAATTACAATAACGGTTTATGTTAAGGATCTAGCCGATGCTGTCAAAGTCGGAGTAAAAGACACCGGCAGGGGAATTACGAAGGAAAAATCGTTAGAATTGCTGGAAAACAACAACGGATCTGAAGGCACAGGCATTTATAACGTTAACAGGCGCTTACGGAAAGTTCTTAATGTTAGTTTGAACATTGAAACTCCTGACGAAGGCGGCACTGATATTTATATGATTATTCCAAAGAATAATGCTGACGAAAATGAGCCGACATATAAATGACAAATGTATTAATGCCACCAATACAATACAAATACGGTTAATTATAGCCAAGGGAGCAGGATGTCTAATTCCATCTCCCTTGGCTGCTTTTTTACGCAAAAATAATCTTATAAAAAGAAATAAATCGAACATTTTATTGTTTTACTACTAATTTTATAAAAAATATCCCACGAACTATACGTAGTGCAACGGTTGCGATAAAAACACGACATATAGACGTAAACATAATTTTATGAAACGCAATTGAAACTATTTGGATATACTCATGTGATAGTATTTTGTCAAATGCTAAATCGTTTATTCAAGGTTTCAAGCGGAAACTTGAAAAACTGAGCATGAGCCTCAAAGCGTAGAGGTGATTATGTGCGATGTTTACCTCGATTGGTAGATTTCTCCATAAATCACCAATTTGATTTTAAAAATTATATGAGAAAAAGGAGTTTGTTATGGAAGAATGCATTTACGAAATATTTCAGTATCTGGACGATATGAGAATAAACCATACAAATTCGGGTTACAGGTATCTAGCCAAAGCAATACAAATTTGCTTGGAAAATCCATTAGAAACTACTAACATTATGGACGTTTATAGAATGGTAGGGATAACTTGTAACAAAAATCAAGCTAGCGTGGAAAAAGCAATTAGATATTCAATTTTTCCAACCGGACTAACTAATAAAAAATTCATTTGGAAAGTTGTTGATGACATCTATAGTTCGCGCTTACGTCATAGCTATTTTGGTCAAAACAACCTTGAAGTCATTTATGGCTAAATGAGAAAGGTTAGTGAATCTATGCCAAATTCGAAAGCTGCATCAGTTATGTTTTCAACATTTTTGATGCTTGGGATACTTACAGATTGCGGCATAAATTCGGAAATCAGTCAAAACACGGATAGCATTACAAGAAATAGTAGTACAGTTAATAATATCAACAAATGGGACATCAGCGCAGCTAGAGAAGCAGCCGGTATTAATGCGGAAAAACCAGTTACGATACTCATGTACATAAACGGAGCGGATCTTTATGAGTACGCGGGATAAGATTTTACTGAAATGATTGAGTCTGACTTCAATGAATCAAATGCGAATGTTGTCCTTTTTACTGGTGGTGCACGGCAGTGGACAACCAAAGGTGTGCCCAGTGATAGTTGCGCATTGTTTACAATCGGCGGCAGTGGCTTAAACAGGTTGTGCGAAATTGGGCAGTACAATATGGGTGAAGCGGGAACGCTCGCGTCATTCATAGATTTTGAAATGACTTGTTATCCTGCGGAAAACTATGGGCTTGTACTTTGGGATCACGGAGGTGGTTCCGTGGCGGGCTTCGGCGCTGATGAGAACTTTGAAAATGACTCAATGACTCTTGTAGAACTGAAAAATGCTCTTGAGCAGTCAAAATCAAGCAAGGAAAAGTTCGAGTTTATAGGCTTTGACGCGTGTCTGATGGCAACTAATGATAACATGTGTCGTAGTTGATGATGAGAAATTGATTTTGGAAGAACACGTATATGAATTCACACGAAAAGGTCTTGAAGTAATAGGCGCCTATACTGATCCTTTTGAAGCATTTTACTTTATTATGGAGAAGAAACCTCAGGTTGCCTTCTTGGATATTGATTTGCCTGGAATGAACGGTATTAGCCTTGCCTTACGGCTTCAAGAAGTAATGCCAGATATATTGCGGAAGTATTTATTACAGCCTACCCACAGTTTGCTTTAGACGCCTATAAAGCCTATCCTCTTGATTTTTTAACAAAACCGATTGATGGATTACTCTTAAACAAAACAATTGAAATGCTTAACTAAACTGTTGGCAAAACTTCGAAAATTCCCGTTAATAAGATTAAAATTCGGTGTTACGGAAAATTGAAGTATTTGTTGGAGATGAAAAGATAAAATTTCCGACTCATAAGACACAAGAATTGTTGGTATACATTATATGCAACTTTGATTGTATAATATTCAAAAATGAGTTGCTGGAATCTTTATGTGAGGAAGCAGGTGAAAGCAGCATAAGAAATATGCGACTAACACTGTTTAGACTAAGGAAAACATTTGAGCAAGCCGGAATCGGCCAAGATATTATTTCAATAGGAACAGATTACACTATAAAAATCACAGATGGGATTTGCGATTATATAGATATCAAAAAATACATGAAAAACAACATATCAATTAACGGCAAAAACGTTGAAAAGTATGAAGAATTAATCAAGGACTTCCACGGCGAGTTTATGAGCGATATTGATAAAATATGGATAAGTGAAGAAAAATCATTATTTTATATTAGTGCTGAGGATTTACATATAAGTATTGCGCTGTTTCACCTATCTAAGTCGCGAAATATTGATGCTGAAGAATATCTGCTCAAAGTCATTGGCATCAATTTGCTACGCGAGCAAGCCTATGATTTGTTGCTTGATCTTTATATCAAATTGGGTCATGTTGAAAAATTTACAGTTTACTTTAAGCAGTATTATAGGATGATGAATGATGAATTAAATTGTACTCCGGATTCAAAATTGTGTAGTATTATAAACGCAATAGCTAAGCTAACAGCAGACTGGCACATAATGTCCCGCGCACAATTAGCGAGAGTGGTAAAAATATTTACAAAAGAAAAAGGAGAATGTGAAAATGAAAAAAAGGGTATTTAGCAAAGCTCTTATATTATGTATGCTCCTGTCACTTATGCCCGGGATGACGATAACGGCAACCACGACAGCCTCCGATCCTACATCCTACAAAATCCGGTCGAACTATTTATGGCAACGGCAAGCCGCTACTGATTACCTCCGAAGGCACTGGAACCACCATCTATATCGACGCTGACTGCAGCGTCACGGTTAACGGAGTCAAACAATCGCTTAGTGGAGCGGGAATTGTTGACGCTCCCGACGACGGTGCGGATCTTTCAAATATGGATATTGCCGGCGGGTGCAATGCTACGGAATATATTGGCAACACAAAAATCACAATGACGGGTGGGAAAGTCAGAAAGATTTATGGAGGTGGAGCTGCTCTTTCGGGGAGCGCCTGTCCGCATATAGGGAATGCGGAAATCACTGTTAGCGACGGAGTTGTAGTTGATATCTTTGGTGGCGGCAATGCAGGTCAGTCATCGCCTACCACAGGGAATGTTACCATTACAATGTCGGGTAATCCAGGAACTGAAGGCTGCACATCCGATGGAACAGTTACATATGTTGGCAGGATTTATCCTGCTAGTGCTTCCAATTGTTATGTTGCTGGCAACGCTGTCTACAATATTTTTGGAGGAGCGATTCCATGGCTTGTTCCCGAATACAGTGTTAGCGGAACGAAAACCATCAATTTTGCCAATAACCCCCAAATCGGTTATCTGGCGACTTCTTCAGCAATCATAAATGTTACGGGCGCGCTAAACGGAAATGACGGAGACATCAAATTTGTGACGAACGTTGAAGGCCTAATTGCAACAGCAGCCAATGAGTCTTATGCTGTGGCGTCAAAGTTTGCGATTTTAGATAACTCAAACGCAATTTCCAAAACCCTTAAAGCCGTAAAAGATGGTGCGGCAATAAAGGCTGCGCCTATCACATATAAGGTCGTATATGACGCAAACGCTGGCGGCGACACAGTGACAGGCACTGTGTCTTCGCAGGAAACACAGGTTGGAAATCCAACATACTACGCCCAGCGCAATACTTTCGTAAGAACAGGGTATAAATTTGCCAAGTGGAACACAACGCGCGATGGTATTGGCGGAACTGATTATCCCGAGGATACTACAATACCTGCACAGGATGGAGATACCACTTTAACACTGTACGCACAGTGGAGTCCGGCAGCTCCGACGATAGGTGCTCTTTCGGCACAACTTGGAAACCATTGGCAGGCATTTTTGCAACCTATCTCGCCAGAGCGCAGGATAGTGGAGCCAGTTTCAGATATGCTGTGACGTTCACCGGAACTGAAAGCGGAACGACCTATTCCGCGACCGCGCCACTCACTATAACTCTACTCACTCCGACGCTTACGCTTTCGGCCTCTCCGGCTTCTCCACAGCCAAAAGGAACAAAAGTTACCTTGACAGTTAATATCGCGAACGCCTTTGGCATGAGCGACCAGACCTATCTGAACGCTGTTCCAGTTACCTTCAAGGATGGAACGACAATCCTTGGCACAGCCATAATTTCGGCGGCAACAGGTTCAGCAAGCTATGAAATCACGTCTCTTGCGGATGGAGCTCACAGCTATACTGCTGAGTTCCCGGGAGAAATTTCGTATAACAGCAGCACAGTTTCAAACGCAGTGAGCTATGCCACGTCTGCGCCCGCTGTTCCCAGCTTTGACGATACACCCAGCAACACAGTAGTAATTGTCGACGGAAAAAACTATTAAATCGGCACCGAGAAAAAGATTGGCGAAAGCACAATTGCCCTAGTTGACCAAGGCAAGCTCGTTGAGAAAATTACAAGCGCTGCTCAAGGCTCATCTGTCATCGTACCTGTGCCCAAAAACGGCTCAGTTACCGCCATATGGTTCTGAAGAACGTTGAGGATATGGCAACAAAGGACATGACACTGACGGTCCAATCCGGCGCGGTCGCCTGCAATCTAACGACTGACGCTATCGACATGGCGTCGCTGAAAACGGAATTCCCTGGAGTTAAGACCGAGAAAATAACCTTTGATGTAACAATCAAGAATAGCAGTGTTAAACTAAGCGGCACCACCTTGGTGGTTGAGCCTGTCGAATTCACAATAATGGCAAACTACGACGGAAAATCGGTTCAGGCCGATACCTTCAGCACCTACGTTGACCGAACGATTGAAGTCTCCACCGAGCAGGCAAAGAAAATTACGACGGCAATCGTTACTGAACCCGACGGAAGCCAGCGCCATGTGCCGACCGGCTCGATGGAGAAAAACGGCAAGTACTATGCTGTTATTAAGAGCATGACGAATTCCACCTACACCGTTATATCTATCGATGTCTAATTCGGCGACTTTGAGGGCGCATGGTATAAGGATGCGGTTAACGAAATGGGTAGCCGCAAGATTATAGATGGCCGTGAAAACGGTAAATTCGACGGCGGCGAAAGCATTACAAGAGCAGAGCTCGCGGCAATCGTTGTTCGCAAACTGGGACTTCCCTCCAAGGGCACAAGTGCCTTTAGCGACGTTCCCGCAACCTCTTGGTATTCGCGCGCAGTGGCGACGGCATCTGAATACGGCATCATATCCGGTTACGGAGACAACAGGTTTGCACCTATGTCGAACATAACCAGAGAAGAAGCTATGGCGATGATTGAGCGAGCTGCAAAGCTTACCGAAATCAGCACAACAGAAACACCGGACAAGATTGCTTCTGAGCTGTCAAAATTTGCCGATGGTAGCAAGGCTTCGAATTGGGCAAAGGAAGCGGCTACTGTCAATATGTCGAACGGACTGATAGCCGGAAACAACGGATTTTGTCGCCCGAGTGACTCGATTACTCGAGCCGAAACTGCTGTGGTCGTCTTGCGTATGCTTCAGAAGACCGCACTAATCGATATAAGAACTAAGGCATAAAATATAACACAAAAAGGCTGCCTGTCAAATGAACCTACCCCTGTAGAGTAGACCGCGAAAAAAAGAGAAAGACTGGGTATGGTTAGCAATGTGGTTATTTCAGAGGTACATTGAAATCAAATAGCATAAGAAATAACAGAGGATTATTCATAAAATACAAATCTTCTGATATTTCTATCGTTTGAATTGAATGCTGTCTCAACGACTAGCAATGATAAATGTTGGTAAAGCTTCCTGGATATTATGCTTAACATCCAGGAAACTTTAACGTTATAGCATAACAAATAAATGCAAGTTAGGAAATTGCAACCAATGAAACAGCTCTGGAATAGTTCATATTGGCCTTTTTCTACACGATTGATATTAGAGAATACTTTGTTCACACTCCCGGTACTCAAGTATATCTCCCGGCTGACAGTTTAGAGCCTTGCAGATTTCATTGAGTGTGGAAAATTTAATGCCCTTAGCCTTTCCTGTCTTCAGAACTGACATATTAACGATAGTTATGCCGACTTTCTCTGACAATTCCGTTAATTTCATTTTCCTTTTAGCCAACATGACATCAATATTGATTACAATCATAATTTTACCTCAAATAAACGACTCGTTCTCGTCTTTCAAATTTGCTGCTTTTTTAACAAGATGTGATAACGCTGCAGAAATAACTGCAACTGCGACACCTGCAAAGCAGACAATTATAGAAAAAAGAAGTGTTCCAGGGTGATTCATATTCAGAAACAAAAATATGATATTACCAGCAAAGAAAAGCGCGGAATCAGCAATTGTTGCTATCATAATTTTCTTCAAATTAGTAGCATTGGCTGTGGAGAAGGAATTGTCTTTGCTGATTTCAATAGCAATCCTCCATCCCCAAAACGAAACAAGGTAACATGGAATTGCAGTAGTCCAAACGAAAACAAGCCACGGCCAGAAGCAATAGGAGAACTCTGGCATATTGTTTACAATATCTTTTCCCAAAAATGGAACAACATATAAATAGACAATAAATCCGCAAAGGCCAACACCTATAATAATGCCTTTGAGCCAATTTGCTAATTTCTTTTGAGTCATAGTACTACCTCCACAAATATAAGATCCATTTTAAATTATAAGCAAATATTGTACTATGTCAATCAATAATTCAATGTAGAACAATAATTATTTATCGTTAATAATTTAAATATTATATCGTAAAGATAATATATTAATTAAAGCCCAAACCTCTTTTTTCACCAATATGCAAAAAAACTGTCGGGGTTAACCAGCAAAGCAAATACATATTTATGGTTTTGCATACGAAAAAAATTCACCTTAGCGTAGCGTTTTCTCACATTGTCCGAATAAAACGATGCTTATCCCCATAAGTATTATTAATCATCATTCATAGGGGGAATAGGTATGA
>CAZLLK010000034.1:1939-30517 GCA_964560435.1 uncultured Oscillospiraceae bacterium | reverse complement strand
GTTCTTTGGCCATTGGCGTCCCCCTTCTGTTTGATACCGGCCAAAATATCGCAAGTCAAAAACTGCGTATCCTGCCAAGAGCCGGTATTTCCCGATTATATTACAAATTTTTCCGTATCTGTGCACACGTGGGGCGCGGAAAAATTTTACGCAAAATTCAATATATATATAAAAATCTTAGTTGTCAACGGAAAAATCAAAATCGAAATATTTTTCGACAAAATCGATGTGCTCAATGGAAAAGCTCTGTCCGCAGAGGTAGTTAAGCGCTCCCGCGTCAGTTGAGAACGTAAATTTCAGTCGATAGGAATAGAGCGCCTGAGCCTTCTCCCCATATTCCCTGTTTTTATGCTCCAGCCCATACTTACCATCGCCCAGAAGCGGATTGCCATTTGCCGCCATCTGCGCTCTAATCTGGTGCGTGCGTCCTGTAATAAGGTGGCACTGAACGAGTGAAAGTCCTTTTTTCGTTTGCAAGGTGCGGTACTCTGTGACCGCCTCCTTGGCTCCCGGGCAGCTCGTTCTTTTTACGAAGACCTGATTTTTGGAAGCATCCTTGAAAATCCAGTCGCGCAGAGTCCCTTCCTTGGGGCTAGGTTTTCCGTAAACGGCGCAAAGGTAATACTTATCTATTTCCCTATCCCTAATCTTTTCGTTCATAATCCGTAAAGCCTCTGCGTTTTTCGCGGCGATTACGATGCCGCCCGTGTTGCGGTCAATGCGGTTGCAAAGTGCGGGTGCGAACGAATTCTCCTCACGCGGATTCCATTCGCCTTTCTGGGCGACATAGGCCTGTATGTTAGCAATCAGCGTGTCATATGTCCACTCGCCTGCGCTGTGACATAACACCCCGGGCTTCTTGTCCACAAGCAGAATGTTAGCGTCCTCGTAGACGACAGTCAGCCTTGGTGCCGACACCTTCAGATAAGCATTTTGCTCTGAGGGCATTTCAAAAAACTCGTCGTTTATATAAAGCTGCAAAATGTCGCCGATCATAACCTTGTCGTCACGCTTTGCACCCTTTCCGTTCACTTTGATGCGTTTAAGGCGAATATACTTTTGCAGGAGCGAATCCGGCAATAGCGGAACGGCCTTGCCGACAAAGCGGTCAAGGCGCTGGTTTGCGTCATTTTTGGTAACGGTGAGTTCTTTCATATGTTTCTCCAAAATAGTTTGTAAAATTCGAAAATAGTATTATAATAGCATTATAGACTTGATTGCAACGTGTCTGGCTCGAAAATATCTTTTAAATTCGTAAAATAACCGCTTAGTGGTTATTCATAGTGCAGGCATAAGGCAACTCCCGTAGCCTCCCTCGTCTGAGGGAGCCGAGATTACTGTTATTTCCAGTTCGCTGTTCTATAAAAAAGTATGTGTTTCTTTTGTCTTCGGTATGTAATAACCGCTTTCGGTTTTTATGCCACAGGTGCATCGCGCCGTTGTGGCATATGTGTTAAATTATGTTAATAACCGCTTTCGGTTATTATATCATTACTTTATTCATTAGTATATATCATTTTTCTGTTGACAAGCCACGATATATAAATTATAATGCTTAAGCGACTATGTGAGGTGCTCAATGAGGCTTAATCTCTGCGAAATTATCGAAATGCCCGGCAGCTGTCTACCGTTTTCTTGTGAACTCGAAACGGAAAGGCTCTCCTGCCCCGCTATAAAAAGTTTTGTTTCGTCTCCTTTTGCAGAGGGACAAATCCGCAATATGGCCGGTGCTCTTACACTGACCGGAACGATAAAAGCCGAAATGGTCTGCATCTGCGACAGATGTTCTAACGAATTCCACTGCATTAAAGAGCTGCCCTTGGAGGTGAAGCTTGCGGCGGATTTATCAGACGAAGACAACCCTGAAATTTTCGCGCTTGAGGGAAATTGGCTGGATTTAAGCGATGTGCTCGAAACCTGCTTCATCCTCAGCACCGAAGCAAAATTCCTCTGTAAAGAGGATTGCGCAGGGCTTTGTCCTATCTGCGGCAAAAACCTTGATGACGGCCCCTGTGGCTGCAAAAAGGAAATTGATCCAAGATTAGCTGCTTTAGGTCAGCTTTTGGACAAAAATGACTAATAAAAGCTGTCAAACCAGCTAACAACAGGAGGTGTCACCATGGCGGTTCCAAAGAAAAAGACTTCAAAGGCCAGAAGAGATAAAAGACGTAGCTCCGTTTGGAAACTCGAGGCGCCCGGTATTGTTGCGTGCCCCAACTGCGGCGCGTATCATCTGCCCCACCGCGTATGTAAAGCCTGCGGTTTCTATAATGGACGCAAGGTTCTCGACGTAAAGAGGTAAACTGATTAGCTTGAGGAGAGGAGGCACACGCCCCCTCTCTTTTTGCTTTGCACTCAGAGGGCAAACCGGAAGTTTTCAGGCTTGCCCTGATGTGCTAATTACTCGCGGCATATGCGGCGAGCAATTGTTGTACAATTCGTCTATGCCTTTTTTGTATTATTGTACACGTAAAGCTGCGAAAGGAAAGGTCGCGAATATGGGCTCTGTCATCAAGAAAATCGAAAAGCACAGCCCTCTGCTTCACAAGGCAAAGGTCGGCGAAAGGCTTTTGAGCATAAACAGCAAAGAGATTACCGATGTGCTCGACTACAAGTTCTTTTCCTACGACACACGGCTTGAGGTCGTGCTTGAAGCCGAAAACGGACAAAGGCGCACTGTCAAAGTGAAAAAACCAGCGGGTGGCGACCTCGGTCTTGAGTTTGAGACATATCTCATGGACAGAGCGCACGCCTGCAAAAATCGCTGCGTTTTCTGTTTTGTTGACCAGCTTCCGCGAGGCATGCGAAAAACGCTCTATTTTAAGGATGACGACGCAAGACTGAGCTTCTTAACAGGCAACTACATTACTCTTACAAATCTCTCTGAGCGCGAAATTCAGCGAATAGTCGATTTGCGCATTAGCCCAATCAATGTTTCCGTACATGCAACGGAGCCTGCTCTTCGAGCAAAGCTTCTGGGTAATCCCGATGCAGCCAATGGCTATGAGCTTATCAAAAAGCTTGCCGCAGGCGGCATCACGATGAATTGCCAAATTGTCTGCTGTCCTGAGCTGAACGACGGCGACGCCCTTTCCCGAAGCATGGAGGATCTTGCGGCGCTTTATCCGCAGGTATACTCTGTTTCGATCGTCCCAGTGGGACTTACGAAATTCAGGGAAAAACTATTTCCGCTTCGACCCTTCAATAAGGACGAAGCAATTGAAACCGTCGGCAGAATCAACGCTTTCGGTGACAGGTGCATTGAAAAATACGACAGCCGCATTTTTTTCCCTTCGGACGAGCTATATCTTAAGGCTGAGTTGCCCATTCCCGAAGACGAATATTACGAAAACTACACCCAGCTCGAAAACGGTGTCGGTCTTTTGCGGCTTTTAGAGGTCGAATTCATGTCCGCGTTGAAGCTCGAGGACGCAGAATGTGACAATATTCCGTTTTCTATCGCAACCGGTGTTTCGGCAGCGCCTTTTTTGTCAAAGCTATTAGTGACAGCGCAAGAAAAATATGTTAAAATGAACGGTAGCGTTTTTTCGATAAAAAACGACTTCTTTGGGCACACAATAGATGTTGCCGGACTCATTACAGGTGGCGACCTCATAGCCCAGCTCCGAGACAAGGACTTGGGGGAGCGTCTTTTAATCCCGCAGAGTATGCTCCGCGACGGTGAAGGCGTTTTTCTGGACGACATCACCATCGCCGAGGTTGAAAGAGAGCTTAACATCAAGGTCATCCCCATCGGGCAGGACGGAGACGATCTTTTCCTAGCCATGACGGGTAATTTTTCGAAATGCGATACGGATTACCCAAAAACATAAAATCTACACATACACATAAATATAATTTGAAGGAGGGCAACTCATGAAACCGCTTGTTGCCATAGTAGGTCGCCCAAATGTGGGTAAATCCCTACTTTTTAACAGAATAGTCGGTCAGCGGCTCTCCATAGTCGAGGATACCCCGGGCGTCACTCGCGACAGGCTCTATGCCGATTGTGATTGGAACGGCGTTAAATTCGACGTTGTTGACACCGGAGGAATTGAACCCTCAACAGACGATGAAATTTTGCTCTTCATCCGCGAGCAGGCTCAGATAGCCATTGATACGGCGGATGTCATCGTATTCGTTACTGAAATCGGAACAGGCGTTACCGCCGCCGATATGGACGTTGCCAGTATACTCCAGCGCTCACGCAAGCCCATCGTGCTTGTCGTTAACAAGATGGACAAAACAGGCAATGTTGACCCCAATTTTTACGAGTTTTATTCTCTCGGACTGGGCGACCCGATTGCCGTTTCAGCCGTTCACGGTCACGGAACAGGCGATATGCTTGACGCCTGCGTAAACGCTCTTCCCAAGCTTGAGCAGAATGAGGAAGACGAAGACCGCATCAAGGTTGCCGTTATCGGCAAGCCGAATGTCGGCAAATCCTCGCTCATTAACCTGATTTTGGGTGAAAACCGCTGCATTGTCTCCAATATCGCCGGCACAACTCGCGACGCAGTTGATAGCCGAGTGGATAACGAGTTCGGCAAATATATTTTTATCGACACAGCAGGAATTCGCCGCAAGTCTAAGGTTGACGACCGCATCGAAAGATTTTCCGTAATGCGCGCCCAGCTCGCGATCGAGCGTGCCGACGTGTGCCTTATCATGGTAGACGCACGCGAGGGTGTGACGGAGCAGGATACAAAAATCGCGGGTCTTGCCCACGAAGCAGGCAAGGCAAGCATAATAGTAGTTAACAAGTGGGACCTTATCGAAAAGGACTCGAAAACCATGGACAGAATGCGTGCGGAGGTTATGCACGACTTTAGCTTCATGTCCTATGCACCAGTTCTGTTCATTTCAGCCGTGACGGGTCAACGCATACCCCGTATCTTTGAGCTTGTGAACTATGCCGACAATCAGAGCTCCATGCGTATTACCACCGGTATGCTCAACAACGTTCTCGCAGACGCTCAGGCAAGAGTTCAGCCCCCATCCGACAAGGGCAAGCGTCTGAAAATCTACTACATGACCCAAACGGGAATTCGTCCCCCCAATTTTGTTATTTTTGCGAACAGCCGCGAGCTTTTCCATTTTTCATATCAGAGATACATTGAAAATCAGATAAGAAGTGTTTTTGGATTGGAGGGTACGCCCATTCGTATGGTTATCAGACAAAAGGGCGACACGGAATAATGTCAGAGATAACGATTTACTTGGCAATCACGGGCATTGCTGCCTACCTTTTGGGCGGAATAAATGGTTCTATTATTGCCTCAATGAACTTTTTTAATAAGGACATCCGTCATTTCGGCAGTGGGAACGCAGGTCTTACGAACTTTGCGCGCACCTTCGGCGTAAAGGGTGCAGCTATCGTAATTATCGTCGATGCTTTCAAAACAGTCGCCGCCGTTATGATTGGCCGTTGGCTTTTGGGAATGGTCGGATACCAGATGGTCGGCATGATGTTTGCAGGCTTCTGCACTATGCTCGGTCATGTTTACCCTGTCTATTATCATTTCCACGGTGGCAAGGCTGTTCTTTGCGTGGGAACCCTTGCTTGGATGGTCGACTGGCGCGTTGGACTCCTCTGCTGGGCGATCTTTATTGTGATTGTAGTATTCACGAAATACGTTTCTCTGGGCGCTATCATTGGCATGTTTATGTTTCCGATCTGCCTCTGGGCATTCGGACACACGGGGCTTGAATGCGTTTTGGGTTTTCTCTGCGCTGCGCTTATGATTTTCGCCCACCGCGAGAATATAAAAAAGCTCATTAACGGTACCGAAAGCAAGCTGAATATTGGCAGCAAAGGCAAGAGCAGCTGAAAATAAGTACATTTTTGTTGTAATCGTTACTGGACAGAAGCCTCAAATCTTGCTTCTGTCCAGTAACGATTTCTCAATTTCCTTGACAGCCTTATTCCCCGCTTTCGGAAATTTTTCAACCGATTTTCCCACCAGATATTTTACGCCATGAAAGCAGTGCGCTTTCATGGCGTTTTATTTTGTTAAGAATAAAGCCCAATTATTTATCCGCAAAAAAGCATGCTTCAGTTTTCCTTTAAATTCTACATATTTGAAAGCGTCGCAAAACTGCCGGACAGCGCAGGATACAGGCTGCAATAAAGCTTGTAATACGGTTCATATGCGTTCGAGTTAGCGGTGACAGGCTGGCAGCAGGTGTCGGCATGAACGATTTTTTCGCAGGCCTCCGCAACAGACGCATACACGCCTGTTCCGACTCCCGCAAGAATTGCAACGCCAAGTGCAGGGCCTTCCAGCGTGGCGGAGGAGGTTTGAACAGGGCAACCATACACATCGGCGAGCATCTGCCGCCAAGTTCCACTGCGGCTCCCGCCTCCACAGGCCATCATCTCGTCAGTCACAACTCCCATGTTTCTGAGGACATCAAGGCAGGCGCGTTGGGAATATGTCACGCCCTCCATAACGGCACGCGTCAAATCGCCCTTTCTATGCATTGCGGAAAGCCCAATAAACGCTCCGCGTGCCTTCTCATCAAGAATTGGTGAACGCTCGCCCATCAAATACGGCAAAAACAGCAGACGGTTTGCGCCTATTGGTGATTTATCAGCCTCAGTGCTCATCAGCTCATAGGTGTCAACGCTCAATTCTTTAGCTGATGCAACCTCTTTTTCACAGCAGACATCACGAAACCACCTTAGCGAAAGCCCTGCCGCAAGTGTGCAGCTCATAACCGCCCATGCGCCGGGAACGGCGCTGCAGAAGGTATGAACGCGACCTTGTGGGTCAATTGTTACCTTGTCCGAATGGGCAAACACAACGCCAGAGGTGCCGATAGTCGTGAAGGCTCTCCCCTGTTTGACAACACCCGTGCCTAAGGCCGCGGCGGCATTGTCGCCCGCTCCGCCGACCACAGGCGTTCCGGCAGCAAGACCCGTAAGCTTTGACGCATTGCCCGTTACTTCTCCAGTAATGTCCACGGATTCGTACATTTCGCCAAGCAGGGCTTTATCGATTTTCAGCTTTTCCAGCACCTCATCCGACCAGCAACGGTTCGTAACGTCCAATAGGTTCATGCCTGAAGCATCGGAAACCTCAGTTGCAAACTCGCCTGTTAGTTTAAAGCGAATATAATCTTTTGGAAGCAGAATGTGTCGGCAACGCTCATAGTTTTGCGGCTCATTTTTACGTACCCAGAGGATTTTTCCCGCCGTAAAGCCAGTCAGCGCAGGATTTGCGGTTATTTGAATTAAGCGTTCCGCTCCAATAGATTCGGTTATTTCGCGGCACTCGGCAGTTGTTCTCCCGTCGCACCAGATAATGCTGTTGCGAATGACCGCACCGTTTTCGTCCAACATTACAAGCCCGTGCATTTGCCCCGAAATGCCAACGCCCTTAATTGAAGAGGCTGAAACTCCACTTTTGCTGATAACGGTATTCAACGTTTCACAAGCGGCATTCCACCAATCCTTCGGATCCTGCTCTGCCCAGCCGTTTTTTTGCTGATACAAAGGATATTCCGCTGTTGCGGAGGCAATGCTTTTTCCATTTTCGTCAAAGAGCACCGTTTTTGTCCCCGATGTTCCCAAATCTATTCCCACAAGGTAGTTCATTGTCATTTCTCCGTTTCCCGATAAAAAACGGCACACGCCGAGGGCGATATGCCGTTTGTGTCGTTATTTATGCGCTGTTCTTAACTGAAAAGAATGTTGTTAAAAACTGATTCGAGGTATTCCTGTCTGCCGCTTTCAACAGGCACCTCTGAGAACTGCATTGCGTAATCAGAAAGCTCCTCAAGGGTGGTTCTGCCCTCAACAATTTTTTTGCCCATTCCTTCCTTGTAGCTGCGGTAACGGTTTTCCACAAAGGCGTCCATGCGTCCGTCATCAATTATCTTCACAGCGGTACGTAGGCCAAGAGCAAAGGAGTCCATACCAGCAATATAGGCAAGCAGAATATCCTCCATGGTGTTGGAGGGACGGCGAGTTTTTGCATCGAAGTTCAAGCCGCCGTTGGTAAATCCACCGGCTTTGAAAACTTCGAGCATACAAAACGTTGTGTCGTAAACGTTGGTTGGAAACTGGTCGGTATCCCAGCCAAGAAGCATATCGCCCTGGTTGGCATCGATTGAGCCAAAGGCATCATTCACAGTCGCCATGCGCAATTCGTGCTGGAAGGTATGTCCCGCAAGCGTTGCGTGGTTTGCTTCGATGTTCATTTTGAAATCATCCGTCAAATTGTACTTTCGCAGAAAATTCAAGCAGGTTGCAACGTCAAAATCGTACTGGTGCTTTGTCGGCTCCTTCGGCTTCGGCTCGATATAGAAATCTCCCTTAAAGCCATTCTTGCGTCCGTAATTGCGAGCCATAGTGAGGAATCTTGCCATATTGTCGAGTTCCAGAGCCACATCGGTGTTGAGCAGGGTTTCATAGCCCTCGCGTCCACCCCAGAAGACATAGCCCATGCCACCCAGCTTGATTGTCGCATCGATGCAGGCCTTAACCTTTGCCGCCGCAACCGCAAAAACGTCTGCCGAGCAGGAGGTTGATGCACCCGCCATGAACTTCTTATCACCGAAGTTGTTGGCAGTTGCCCATAACAGCTTCTTGTTATGCTTTTTTTGAAGGTCATAGATATAGTCTACCATGACCTTCAAATTTTCGATGCTTTCCTTGACGGTCTTTCCCTCAGGTGCAACATCTGTATCGTGGAAGCAGTAATACTCGATGCCCAATTTGTCCATAAGCTCAAAAGCGAAATCCGCCTTTGCCTTGAACATTTCCATAGGCTCGGTCTTGCCGAATTTTTTGTCCATAGATGGGCCGCCGAACATATCAACGCCCTCGGCGTCAATGGTGTGCCAATAGCTCATTGCGAACTTCAGGTGTTCCTTCATAGGCTTGCCGGCTATGACTTCATCAGAATTGTAGTATTTGAATGCGAAAGGCTCGCGGCTATCTTTCCCCTCGAAAGTGATGCTAGTAATTTCACCATAATTTTTCATATGCACATCTCCTTTTTGTGATACGTCCTCCCGCAGGCTCTAAATTGATTTTGGTTTTCTGACTTTTTTACGAATTGCGGGAACAACTATTTGCGCAAACACAGCAATTAGCAGAATTAAGCCCTTGATTGTGTCGTTTATGAGAGCGTCAAAGCCCAGCGAGGCTATTATTTTGTCGATGATGGTATATGACATTGCGCCAAATAAAACACCAAGCAAACGGCCCTTGCCGCCGTTCATGCTGATACCTCCGATAACGACAGCGGCGATAGCGTACATTTCGTAGCTTTTACCTATCGTAGCGGGGTCAACAGCTCCGTTCATGCCCAACCACAGGAACGAGCTGAGTCCGCAGAGCAGTCCGGTTATCACGAAAACAAGAACTCTTGTTTTTTTAACGTTGATACCTGCAAGCTGCGCCGCTTTCTCGTTGGAGCCTATTGCAAAGACAGTTTTTCCGAATTTTGTGAGAGTGGAGACATAGACCATAATCGCCGTAACAAATATAAGGACAATTCCCACAACCGGAACGGTCAAAAGCTTTGCCTGACCGAAGCCATAAAACGCGTCATAGCTTGAGAGTGTGCCGTCCATATTATATATGGATTGACCCATAGTTCTCAGGTAGTATTGCGCAATTGAACGGAAAATCAGCATCGTTGAAAGTGTCACGATAAATGCAGGCATTTTGGCAACCCCAACAAAAACCCCGTTAATCAGCCCGCAGACAACACCTGCGCCCAGCGCAAACAAAAGCGTTAACAAGGGACTGTTGGTTGCATTGAACACTACGACGGAAAGTCCGCCTATTAGTGAAAGCATTGAGCCGACGGAGAGGTCGATGCCGCCTGTGATGATGACGAGTCCCATACCAAAGGAGAGAACTCCCACGACCGCGGAGTGCCGCAAAATGTTCATTACTCCGCTCCATGTGGTTGCGCCGCTGTTGATGATTAGAAAAGCAATAAATATTACAAGAAAAATAAGTACGAAGCTGTAATTGCCCGTGGCTTTGGCAATTGAATTACCTGTTTTAGGCTTTAGGGTTGTTTCATTCATATTATTTTGCCACCTCCAAAGAATTGATTGCATTCGTCGCCCACAGCATAACGGTTTCCTCTGACATTTCATCACGCTTAAGCTCCACCTGCAGATGTCCGTGATAAAAAACTACGCAACGGTCCGCAACTTGCTGGAGTTCCGGTATTTCCAAGGTGTTGACCAAAATGGTCTTTCCCTCTTTCGTCAGTTGGTTAATGAGCTTGTAAATCTCCGCCTTTGCGCCAACATCGATTCCCTGAGTAGGATTATCCATAAGCAGAATTTCCGCCTTTGTGTTAAGCCAGCGAGCAAGAACGACCTTTTGCTGATTGCCTCCAGAAAGTGAGGTTATCATATCACTCGGTGAATTTGACTTGATATTGAGAGTCTTCTCAAGTTTAATGAATCTTTTGTTTTCTTTCCTTCGGAATATGTGCTGCACTCTATTTGAAAGCGTGTGCTCGGAAACATAGCAGTTTTCAAGCAATGTAAAATCCTCAATAACCGAATTTTCTTTGCGGTTTGACGCAATCATAGATACTCTGTGTTTCATAGCCTTATGAATGGAATGCCTTGAAATTGCAGAGTCCCTTATCTTTAACGTTCCGCCCGTAATTGGGAGGACTCCGAACACTGTCTGAAACATTTCGCTAACGCCCGACCCGACGAGTCCGGTAAATCCGATAACCTCGCCCTTTCTTATCGAAAGACTTACATCGGTGAAGCCGTATCCCGAAAGATTTTCCAGTTCAAGAACAGGCTCGCCGCATTCTCTTGTCTCATAGGCAGCCTGCTCGCAATATTTACTGCCAACCATCATTTATGTAATTTCCTGAGGCGTTGTATCAGCGATGTTTCCAGTATTTATAAATTCACCGTTCCGCAAAACCGTGTAGCGGTCTGCAATGGTAAATATTTCAGTCATCTTGTGAGAAATGAACACGAAGGATTTCCCCTGTTCCTTCAGTCTGCGGATAATGGAAAACAGGTGACCTGTCTCCTCATTGTTCAGTGCTGTGGTCGGTTCGTCCAGAATAAAAAGTTTGGCGTTTGCATAAAGCGCCTTTGCTATTTCAAGAAGCTGCTTTTTACCGGTTTCCAGCTCGGAAACCATCGCTCTTGGGTCAATGTCGACGCCAAGGCTTGCAAACAGCTCCTCGGATTTATGTATCATCGCTTTCTTATCAAGCATTCCGGTCTTTTTCGTAATTTCCTTACAAAGAAAAATATTCTCGAATACTCTAAGATCATTAAACAGATTCAGCTCCTGATGAACGAAGGCAATGCCCGCCGCATCAGAAGATTTAACCGTCGTGTGCTCAAGCTTTTCGCCATCAAACACGACTGTTCCGGAGTCTCTTGTAAAGACCCCTGCCAAAATATTCATCAGCGTAGATTTTCCCGCTCCATTTTCGCCCAGCAGAGCGTGAATTTCGCCCTCCCCAACGCTGAAGTCAACGTGTTGCAGGACAGGTACGCCGAAAAACGATTTGGAAATGTCAGTCATTTTTAGCATTTCCATTGCCAGCTCTCCCTCTTGACGGATTTTCTCAATGCCTACGGGAGTAATTGCTCCCGCAGGCATATTCTATCTAGTCTAACTTACTTGTTACTTGGAAACTGCGTCGCCGAAGCCCTTGAATTCGCCTACGTTTGCTTTGTCAACGACAGAAACGGGAACGACGTGATCCTGAGCAACTTTGCCGCCGTCAAGACTATCGACCATATCCTGAATAGCAATCTGAATCATTCCGGGGTCATATGTTACGGAGAAGATATCAGCAAGCTTTGAAACTTCTGCGGTGTAGTCCTTCTGATGAGTGCCCTTAAGTACGCTGTATATTTCGTTGAGGCCAGAGGAGGTTCCGAGGTTTACGCCAGCATCAAGGAATGCTGTTTTCTTGGCTTCGTCTATGTCAGAGCTCTTTAGTGCTTCGAGGATGCCCATTGCAATTTCGTCGTCGTGGGTGAATATCCACTTTGTCACGGTGATTTCTTCAACTGTGGAGGTCTCAAGCCATTCGGTGAAGAGCTTTTTGCCTTCGCTGCGGCTCCAGCCTGTATATGCAGTGGACTTGATGGCATCGACCTGCTCCTGAGTCCAGCCGTTTGCAAGAAGAGTGTCAAAGAAGCCCTTGTTTCTCATTTCAGGAACAGAGGAGTTGTCGCCGGGCATTACGAGAATTTTGTCGCCGGGCTTCATGCCGTTTGCGATGAAACGGTTTGCAGTCTCAACGCCGATTCCGTTGTTGTCGCCCTTAACGCTGGCAACTGAGGAACTTGCAACGGAGTCTATTACGCGGTCAAACATTACGAAGGGGATGCCGCTCTCGGCAAGCTTTTTCATAGTCGCTTCAAGTGTGTTGTCCTGGGGCAGAATTACAACTGCGTCTGCGGACTTATTTGAGATAATGTCTTCAATCTGAGAAATCTGGTTAGCAGGGTCTGTAGAGGTAACAACCTTTGCTTTATAGGTTCCAGCTGCGGTAATTTCAGCAGCCTTTTCTTGAGCATAGGTCATAACAGCGCCGGTCCATCCATGGTCAGCATTGGGAACGAGGATAACGAGGTTCTTTGCTGCAGCAGTGGGTTCAGAGGATGCTTCCGGTGATGTCGTCGCAGTTTTTGTTCCGCAAGCGACAAGGCTAAGTGCAAGCGTGAGTGACAGAATCAGTGCAAGAATCTTTTTCATCAATGGTTCCTCCTATAAATTTTGTTGTATATAATGAAGTCCTTTTGGACTGTCATTCGGATTATAGTTCCACCCAAGCGGAGTTGTTCTTTGCGCTGTTCACAACTGCGTGAATAAAGCGCACTCCGGAAAGTCCATCCGTAACCGTTGGGAAATCAGCTTCGGAAACATCCTTTCCGTTCTTTTTATCGAGAAGCGCTGTTATAAAATTCCTGTAAATATTCGCGAAGGCGATATAAAGCCCTTCCGGATGCCCAACGGGAATGCGGCTCCCCGCTCCGGCCTTTTCCTTGATGTACCCGTCACCGCGAGAAAGCATTTGAGGTGCTCCGCCCTTTGGCGTAAAACGCAGATAATCCGGATGCTCCTGCTGCCATTCAAGTGAGCCAAGCTCTCCAAAAACACGAACCACGAGTCCATTTAGGTGACCCATCGCTATCTGTGAACACCAGTAAGCACCGTTAACGCCGTTTTCGTACTCCACTATTATGTTGGAGTTGAGATCAAGCGCATGGCCATATGTGTTCGTGGTTGCAAGCAGACGCTTGATTTTCAGTCCGGTTACATAGTGTACATAGTTTTCGATGTGTGTTCCGATGTCGCCCACGCAGTTTGAAATACCGGAGAACTTCGGGTCCTTTCTCCAAACGGAGAGATTTTCCTGTGCTCCTTCCACCGGAGAAAGCTCGTTTATCAGCCAGTCCTGTGCGTATTCGGCATTAACGGAGGCAATTTTGCCGATTTTTCCTTCGGCAATCATTTCTTTCATGACCTTGGTCATTGTGTAGCCAGTATAGGTATATGTAATGCCAAAGAGCAGTCCCTTTTCCTTTGCAAGCTTAACAAGCTCCTCTCCCTGTCCGATTTCGAAGCAAAGGGGCTTTTCGCAAACGACGTTGATGCCGTGGGATAGGAAATCTTTTGCAACCTCATAATGCAGAAAGTTGGGGGTTGCAATCGAAACGAAGTCGATTCCGTCTTCTCTTGCCGATTCCTTAGCCGCCATTTCTTTAAAGTCACTGTAAACACGGGACTCGTCAACGCAATAGGCGTCAGCAGTTTCAACATTATACTCAGGAACATTGCTGAAGCAGCCGGCAACCAGCTCCGCACGTGGGTCGAAATTTATTGCCTTGCGGTGAACCTCACCAATAAAGGCGTGAAGGTCGCCGCCTACCATACCGTAACGAATTTGCTTTGCCATGTTGCGCCTCCTTAGTTTGAAATAGCGTCGTCAAATTTAAAGTCGGACGCTTTGAAATTGATTTTTTTGACAAATGCGCAGGCCTCGGTCGCGCCGTCGATTCGATCCATGCCGCTGTCCTCCCATTCAACGGAGAGCGGTCCTGTATACCCCATTTCGTTGAGAACGCGGATTATTTCCTCAAAATTGACGTTTCCGTGTCCCAGACTGCGGAAATTCCAACCGCGCTCCATGCTGCCGAAATCTATGTGAGAACCCAAAAGTCCGGTTCTGCCGTCAAGCGTTACCGCCGCGTCCTTCATGTGAACGTGATAAACACGGTCACGGAAATCAGAAAGGAACAAATGTGGTGTTACGCCCTGCCAGATAAGGTGGCTGGGGTCAAAGTTGATGCCGAATTCGGGACGGTCAGCAAATTTCTCAAGCAGCTTCTTTGTGGAATAGTAATCAAAGGCAATCTCGCCTGGATGAACCTCCAAGGCAAACTTGACGTTGTTCTTCTTAAATTCATCCAAAATCGGAGTCCATAGTCTAACAATTTCATTGTAGCCATCCTCCACCATTTGCTCAGTGGTCCGAGGGAAGGAATAAAGATATTTCCAGATGGGTGAGCCAGTAAAGCCCGTGACGACATCAGCACCCAACTTTTTTGCAACGACCGCAGCCTTTTTCATGGTTTCAATGCCCCATGCGCGGATTTCCTCTGGCTTATCGGCAAACGCAGCTGGAGCAAAGTTGTTTAGACGGGGGTCGGGTGCATCGCCGACGCACTGTCCGATAATATGCGTTGCAATTGCGCGGCAAACAAGCTTGTTTTTCTTGAGAGTGTCCAAAACATACTGGACGTAACTGTCATCAGAAAACGCCTTGTCTAAGTCCAAATTGTTGCCCCAACAAGCAATCTCCAGTCCGTCATAGCCCATTTTTGATGCCAAAGCGCACAGCTCATCAAACGGCAAATCTGCCCATTGGCAGGCACACAGAGTAACCGGTCTTTTTCCCATTTCAATGTTCCTCCTCGTAATTTTCGATTGTCTTCGCCCTACTATTTCACTAGTTTCAAAGTAGCGTTCGAAAGTGTTTAGGTAAAAACTATTTTGAGCTTCTCAATTTAACTTGGTTCTCAGTATAATTGTATTTCTCATTCGGATTTTTATTGTTGGAAAGGTGGTTATATAAGATTTTTATTGTCAATATCCCCTGTAAATATGGCTGCTGAGTTACGGTTGCAGAGATAATGCCCTTATCCAAATGGTCACGCGTAAATGCCGTTTCATCAACCGTGATAATGCGAATGTTCTCATTGCTGTCGAGCACCGCTTTCACACCGCCCTTAACTCCTGCGGCACCAAAATATATAAGGTCGGGGTGATGCTCGGCAATCAGCTCTTTTGTCACCTGATATGAGCGCAAATCATCGTCGGAATTCTCTACACAAGCGACAATACTCATGCTTGGGTTTGAGGTCACGCTGTCTGTAAAGCCGGAAATTCGAAGCTTGTGTCCCTGCATCATAAAGCTTCCGATAACTATACCAATCTTGCCTCCGCAATCGCCCAACATGAGCTTTGCAATGTCTCCGCTGAGTCCGCCGCTGTTGTAGTAATCGCATCCCACAAATGCGAGCTTATCCATTTGGATATCCGTGTTGAACATAACAATAGGAATACTAAGAGATTTAAGTTTTTCCTGCACTTCGGGCACATCAAGGGGCATTATTGCCAGCGCATCAATATTGTGTTCGAGAACCATATCTATCGCGCTAATTTGCTCGTTGCCGTCGTAACCCTTGATTTCTTTTACGACAACACTCAGGCCATAGTTGCTATACTTCTGTGCTCTGTCGTATATTCCACGTAGAACTTCGTCAAAAAATTCGTTGCCCAGCGAGTTGATAACCACCCCGATGGTCATACGTTTTCGGGATTTTATCAGTGCCTGAGCGAGATGATTTGGCTGATAGTTGTTCCGGCTTGCTATACTCAATATTCTGTCGGCAAGCTCCGAATTCACGTTTCCTCTTCCGTTTAACACGCGGTCAACGGTACCTCTGCTGGTTCCCGCCAACGCGGCAATTTCTTTAATCGTCATAAGGTATCCCCAGTATATTTATTGTTAAAGAGTTTGGAGTCTTGTGCACTCGGCTGTTGCTGTGCTCGAGCACAGTAACAGCCTATCACGCCTCCACAAATCTGTCAACAAATACTCGATTTCCTCTTTATTATTTGTGAATCATGTATAATACAAGCCGTATCATTTTGCAACGTATTTACCATACAAGTAGGCGTAGTTTTGGTTGCTCACACCAAATGCGGAGAAGCATTTTACAAATGCAGTTATATTTGCTGATGCCATGCGCTGAAACAAACCATCCTCCATCAAACAAACGAAAATGGTGTTGGTGCAAATAGCGTACTAATTGCGCGATATTGAATTACGGCTGTTGCTGGAAGAATAAAACTCATTTTTTCTTTCCCGCTTTTATCTCTTATTTAACGCAATACATATTCATGAGACAAATCCATTTTTCCTCGGGAAAATACATTGACAATTTGATTAATATCTGTTAACATACCAAATGTCTCTGGATTATATTTTCGCGTAATTTATCAACTCATTGTCGATTGGATATTCAGAGTTTCCGCAAATTTTCAACAAAGCTTATCTGGGGGCGTAGCTCAGCTGGGAGAGCGTCTGACTGGCAGTCAGAAGGTCAACGGTTCGATCCCGTCCGTCTCCACCACAAACAAAATCAGCCTAAAACTTTCGTTTTAGGCTGATTTTCGTATATTTTGAAAACTTTTTCGGGGGGGCGTAGCTAATTCGGGTTCGTTAGATTTTTGTATCAAAAAGTTGCAACTACAAGAAAAGCACTCGACTAAATGGCACTCCATTTTAGTATGCCATATACTATCAAACACAAAAAATCGTACAGTTGAATAAGGAGGTTGAAAGCTCGCATTTGCGGGCTTTTTTCTGTTTTACCGGAGTTTAGAAATAAGCTCCGGTTTTTTGCTCCCAAAATTAATCAGAAAGAAACGTAAACACGCAGACGATCGCCATCGTTAGTCAGTTCGTTAGCACAAAATTCTTTTTGTTTTATGCGACCGTGCGAACGTCAACAAGCCCTGCTTTTTGGAGTAGTCTCAATACCACCGTTGCGGTTTCGGCACGCGTAATGGCCGCATTTGGACTTATTTTACCGTTATCGCCCTTGATTAAAGCGCTCTTCACATTAAATGCGGCGCTGTCATACGCCCATGATGAAATCTTCGTTGCATCCTCAAAGCTGGTAAGTCCCATTGCTCCACTACCTGTTGTATCCATGCCGCAGAGCTTCGCTGCTCTTGTCACCATCACCATTGCTTCCTCGCGGGTGATGTTTGCATTGGGGTCGAACCTGTTATCGCCCACTCCCGAAACAATGCCGTGCTCAAAAGCTGTGCCCACTGCTCCATTGTACCATGCACTTGTAGTCACATCAGCAAATGTGCTTGTGCAGTTTGTGGGCAAGCCCAAGGCTCTCACGATGATTGCTGCAAACTCGGCGCGAGTGATACTTAAGTCGCCTGCAAACACATTTTCACCAACACCGTTTATAATCTTGCGGCTTACCATTTCTGTTACAACGGTATCATACCATTGACCTTTGGAATCAGTGAAGCTCGCGCTGTTTTGTATCAACGCATATGTCGAGTTTGTCATAGAATTTACCTTTGCATACCACTTTCCGCTCTTAAGATACACTTCGGTCGGCACATGGCGCTCCGTTCCATTTGATTCCACAACAACGGCGGTGGTGATGGTTTTGGGGTCAATGCTGCTGGGAAGCTCAATGTCACGCTGGACATAGCTTTCAAAGCTATCAACCGCAACACTCCTGCCGTTAAAGCTTGCCGTGACGGTGAATGAAACGGGAGCGAGCATTAGCGTGCCACCCTTGATGGTCACAGCGTTTTTTGGAAGATGGCTTATGACGATATTAAGCGGTACCTTGGCTGAATCTGTTGCTCCCAGATCATTTAGAAGTGTTGCCGTGTCAACCGCCGTTGCAGGGAGGTCATAGCTGATGTCATTGACCTTTACAGAGAGTGTCATGTCTCGTGCCGCCATACGCTCTACGTTCTGTACCACAAGCTGTGCCGAGGCAGTATCAGTCTTGGAGGTAATGGGAATTATCACGCTATCTTTAGCGTTTTTGAGTTGTTCAGTTATCTTGTTTTGGTCAACTGTCACAGTGGTTTTGCCGTCTTTGACCTCGGATGTACCCATGTCGATGGTCTTACCGTCCACGATTACGGGCGCTCCGGTTTCGTTCTCGCCACTGGATGGATAGTAAATTGTCAGCGTAACCGCGTCACTTTTTGCCTGTGTATAGTTTCCTTTCGCGGCAATCGTTGCCTTAACGTAGTAAGTTCCTCCGTTTTTGGGCGCGCCACCCAGAGATGCAGCTCCGGATTTATCCACACTTGTCAAAACACCATCTGTGCAAGTATCCTTGGTGTAATAGGTGTAGGTAATTGTGCCGTCCGGCGTTGTATCACCTGTAACGCCTTTTACGGTTGCAGCATCAATGTCGACTATTTTGCCATCATACGTAGCTGTCTTTTTCTTTAGTGTGATTGTTGGTGTGGCGGCTGTTATTGACGCATTGGCAATAACCGTGTCTGCGGGAGCTGAATAATTTCCGCTGGCATCTCCACCTATCGAATATGTGATGGTCAGCGTTTTATTGTCTGAGCCCACATCTGACGTGTCAAATGTTGCGCTCTCAACCGATACGTTTACTGCATCTGAACCCACTTTATTCGTGATTTTAGGGGCGGCGATATTTGTTTTTTCAAAATCCGTTTTGCCATCATAGGTCTTTGTCCAGCCGCTGGTTGCGGTAGGTGCATCAACGGTAAGCTTAAGCTTTGCGGGGGTAAATTTGTAAGTAGCCGTCACTTCAGCGGTGTAGTTTCCGTCAGCTGCCTTTTTGGCGGTGATGGTGGTTTCTCCAACGCCGGTAATAATGACGACTCCGTTAGCACCTACTGTTGCGGAATTGACGTTGCTCGATTCCCAAGTCAGGGTTCCTGTGCCGCTACCACCCGTGGCGGAAAGCGCGAAGGTGTTGCCATAGGTAACGCTCGTAGGCTTGTTGGTAATGGAAAGAGAATCTTGCGCGGCCTTAGCAATAGTAAATGTCCACGCGCTGTTGGTAAGCTCCGTTACCGCCGAATAGTTGTCGCCCTCTACAACGCTGATTTTAACCGTGTAGGTACCCGCATTAGTGGGTGAGGTTTCAACTCCGCCAGAATAATACTTGACCGTAACAGCTCCCATGCCTGAAACGTCGCTCTTAGCCGTTACAGTCGCAGTCTTGGCGTTTTTGTCGTAACCAAGTGCTTTCGGTGAGGTATATGCAAAGTCTGCTGAGGTAGGTATAGCGGATGTGATGGACGCGGTGCTGATGACCGTGTTTGTTGGAACTGTATATTTGCCGCTGGCATCTCCGCCTATCGAATATGTGATGGTAAGGTTTTTGGCTGAACCCACATTCGCCGTGTCAAATGTTGCGCTCTCTACCGTTACAGTCACCGCATCTGTACCAACTCTATTTGTAATGCCGCCAACAGTGATAGTAGGTTTATCAAAGGCTGTATTGCCGTCATAGGTCTTTGTCCAGCCGCTGGTTACGGTAGGTGCATCAACGGTAAGCTGAAGCTTTGCGGGGGTAAAGATATAGGTATCCGTTACTTCAGCGGCATAGTTTCCGTCTGCCGCCTTTGTTGCTGTGATAGTGGTTTCACTCACGCCCGTGATGGTGACGAAGCCAGTGGTTTCCTTGACTGTTGCGGAATTGCCCTTTGTGACCGCCCAGGCCACATCGCCGTTTCCACTACCGCCCGTGGCGGCAAGGGTGAAGGTTTCGCCATAGGTGACTACGCCGGTAGGCTCCGTGATGGTCAGCGTTGCTTGCGCGACCTTTGCGATAGTAAACGTCCATGCGCTGTCGGTTATGTCGCTCGCCGCAACGTAATTGCCGCCCTGTGCCACGATGATTTTAACCGTGTAGGTACCCGCATTAGTGGGTGCATCTACCGTGACCCCATCCTTATCAAAATACTTGACCGTAATTTTGCCCATGCCGGAAATGCCGCTCTTCGCTGTTACTGTGGCGGATTTTGCGGTGTTGTCGTAAGCAAGTGCTGTCGGTGCGGTATATGTAAAGTCTGCAGCTGTGGGGGTATGCTTGGATATTGCAATGCTAATATCTTCCGAATATGCACTGTCGTTATAGTTTGCATCCCCAAGCTTTTGCACCTTTATAGTAGCATTGCCAACACCAACAATGGTTACTGTGGCCATATTTTCTGTACCCAATACTGTCAGGACATTAGTATCAGAACTTGTATAGCTGTAATTGCCCGTACCCTCGCCCCCAGAAACCGTTGGCAACAAAAAGCTTGTATCTGTTATCTTTTTGTCAATTGCCGTAGTATTGGCAAAGCTTGGTGTGCTTTGTGTTCCCTTGTTTATTGTATAGCTTACCTGACTAGAGGTGGCTAAATTGTTGTTTGCATCTGCCTCAAATCCAGCAGTAAAGTTATAGGTCCCTGAACTTGGAGTTGATACGGTATAATTTGCAATGCCACCAGCATCTGTTAGCCCAGTTCCCAGTGTTGTTCCACCATTTTTGAACGTAATTGTCTGTCCAGAGAGCTGGTACGCATTACTCAGTGTCGCTGTTAAAACAATGCCACTGGGTATCGGATACGTTTGTGGAGAGGACGGACTTGCCGAAATGCTCACAGCTGGCGACAATTTATTTACTGTAACAAGCGCCTCATTTGAATAGGCCGTGCCCGCGCTATTTTTAGCAAAATAGCGAAGCGATGCGCCATGATAGCTAACGTCAAGTGCTGTACCTGTATATGTTGTATAGGCCCCACCACTTTTTTTGATTTCCCATCCAGCAGACACACTGGATAGTCCATTATAATTTACGGTAGGAGCTGTTAGGTTTGGGACTTCACCTGTTTTTATGGTCGCTGGAGAAATGCTTCCCACGGTTGGAGCCAGTGCAGCAAATGTAACGGTAAACGAAATGTTTTCTGAGATATCGCTTATGGTACCTGCCGCGGTCAAGCCTCCTGTAAAAGTTGCACCTCTGGCGGCATCAGGTGACGCCGAAACCACAACACTCGTTCCTTTTACAGGATGGATGGTAGCCGTCCCACTATTATAAGAGGTACCTGCCATGGTAACGCTGTCTGTGCCGTTGCCACCTGCGATTGTAAGTGTAACAGGGAAAACCTGCTCTACTAAATATGTTGTTCCATTTGTAAGGTTGGTAATTGAGTTCCCGGTCAGAGCTCCTACTGAACTTTCAGTTGCCGATAGCTTTCCATTGTTCTGTACCCACTTGATGGTTGGCGTGCCGGTTCCTTCGGTCACCTTATACATACAGCCAGATGTAAGACCTGTAATCGTGCAGTTTCCAACGACACCGAGCGAACCGGGTGCCAAGCTTACCGTGGTCGGAGCGGGAGAGTACGTAAAGGTTATATTGTTTGGTGGATTTGTACCTGGATCAAACATACTAGTAGAACCAGCTCTTCGCGAACCGTTAGAAAAAGCAAGGATTTCATCTGTGTTTATGAACGGAGAGCCTGCAATTTGGGTGCGGCCTGTTGCACTCACACTACCCGAAGCGCCAGGTTTTAAGATGCAAGATGCCCAAATGCCACGACAACCAGAGTCAAGACCAGCGGTCGCATTCACAGAACCGCCGTTGAATGTAACGGTGGTGTCGGCTAAAATTCCTGTGGAGTTTGCTTGGCATATCAAGGTCCCGCTGTTTATGAGCAGTTCTTTAGCGTAAATTCCATGTGATGCCCCATTATTGCTACACCTAACATTCAAGGTGCCTGTTCCATCAATAGTCAGCTTACCATCTACGCGCAACGCACTTCTCCACGAGGAACCATAATTAGCTTCCATAGAAATAGTGTTGGTTCCTCTGATTGTTAAATTGGCATTTCCAGTTATGAACCGCATAGCCGCACTATCGCGCTCATAATCATTACTGGTTATATTCATTGTAAAATCATCCAATGTGAGATTAACCGTTACCGATGCACTGACCTCTACCGTAACAGGATTGGTTGTCGTCGTTCCCGTGAGGGTTATATCTGTTGCTGGGTCGATATTAATACAACCTGTAACATCTGCATTGTTCTGCTTTACCGTTATGGTTCCACTTGTGCCATTCACAATGGAGATGGAACCGTTTGCGATGTTCAGCGGTCCCGCTGCCATTGCTGGCAGGGATAAGCTCGGCAGCAGACCCACCACCATTACCAACGACAAAATAATGCTTATAATTCTTTTTTTCATTTTCTTTCTCCTACTTCTCTGTTTCTTAAATGGTCAATTTCAGGCTCAAAATATTTCAAAATCATCTAACCCTCCTTTTTTCACTCCTTATATCTGCATACACCGATTTCCGTAGGATGCTCTGTGAAAATGCCAAAATCACCATATTTGCAGTACCAGCACTCTCTGCCGCAAAACAGCCGGTCTTCGTCCATTTTATAAGCGTCGCAAAAGTCGTTTTGCCGTATGTTAAGTTTACCGCCCGACGCATTTACCTCCGAGCTTCTGTCACACGATTCTCTCATTTTACAAGTCACTTCCTCACGTCTTTTTATCAGGCGTGATTATACAACAAAACTACGACCGAAAACCGGCCGTGGCGTAATTGTATCGTTTTTTGGCGTAATTGTCGTATTTTAGGGCTTCTTGTCAAAAATGGAGCAGCACGCGCGTCTTGAAAACGCCATTCTCGGCAGAAAATTCCGCCATGCCGTTATTCCGTTCGGCAGTGTAGGCAATGCTCATTGTTTCCGTTCCCACGCCACGCTTCTGTGATATTGGAAAGCCATTTTCAAATGAAATGTTATCCGCGCACGAGTTTCCAAAAACAATGTGAAGCTTCCCTGCCCTATTAATACAGAACTGGCAATCTTGGCAGATGAATCGCTCTGTTCCATCAGAAACACGACTAAAACCTTCCACAGCATTTTCAAAGGAGTTGGCAAGGACGCCAGCCAACGTGACCTCATCCATCGGTAGATTTGCTGGAATTCTTGCGTCCATTTTAGTCTTTATCCCGCTATCCCTTGCCGTTATCCCTTGCCCGTATCGCCCATCTTGACAGGATCGCATTAGCCGCAAGATGCTCGCAAACACCGGCAAGAGCCATGCTTTCCGCCCTCTGTGTCTACGTGTTCAAATAGGAAACGCTTCCTACCACCTTATGCTCAAGGCCTCTTACAGTCTCAATTTTGAAGTCCTCCGAATGTAGTAATTTCTAGCGCAAACGTTAGATTTAAACGTCAATTGCGTGCAAAAACTGGGGGTGCACACCCGATACTTCGGGAGAGCGTCTGACTGGCAGTCAGACGGTCAACGGTTCGATCCCGTCCGTCTCCACCATAATTAGAAAACAGCCTAAAACGAAAGTTTTAGGCTGTTTTCGTATATTTAATCGACTGTTCTCGCAGCCACAGACAAGGTCATCATCCATTTAAAGTCGTAGACGATGAAAAAATGCAGGACACCGTTGACAGCATAAAAGAATGAGCCTACAATCCCACGACACTTCACAGCGCAGCACCGGTTTCCTGTCCTTCTTTTGCGGCCTAATGATTGCTTTTGCAAATGAATACAGCACAAACTTCCTTGAAGAAAGCTGGATGCGATTTCGCAAAAAGGGTGCCGCCGCGAGGGGCATTACCCGAAAGGTCGGCGGTGCTTTGATAACGTTCATCAACAACTTCCCGACGGATACGGAGCTTTATAAGCTGATGACCACAAACCTGGAGGAATAAAAATGGCAATGGGCTGACGATATTGTCACCCATTGCCATTCACTTTAAAATGCCTATTCCAATCCGTAAAAGAAATCATCATAGCTACAATTAAAAATTTTGCGAAAAGCGGCTAGCTCACTCGTCCTGATGTTGTATGTGCCGTTTTCAATATGCGCGTAAAAATCCCGAGACATGTTTATCCCCTGAAGCTGCATTATCGCGGTGACCTGCTCTTGTGTTAGCCCCACATTCAATCGTAGACGCTGCAAATTTGTACCAATACATCTGTCCTGCTTAACTTTCTGCTCCATAGCTCACCTCTCAAGAATAATGTGTGGATAGTCACACATTATTCTTGAGTATATACGATTTGTATGATAAAATTGTGTGGAATACGACACAATTATGGAGGTTAAGAATAATGAGCAGGCGGACTTACCGAAAAATAGCAAAAAACACGGAGCCAGCATAGGAGAGGTGCGACAGGACATTCAGAACGCCATAGATTTCGCATACACTGACCCAAACTCAAGTGTCATAAATATAAAGGCTCAAAATGCCGTGCCTCGCAAGAATGGAATTCCTACGCCGGATGAATTAATCTGTCACATTGCGAATGAAGTGCATAGAAGACAGACGTAATATAGAAACTAGGTGAAAAAATTGATAGATATAAAAACCCGCCCGAATACCACAGAAATTAAGCTTCGCGATGAAGCGGCGCTTGCCCCAAAAGAGCTAGCACAAGTGATTAAGGAAACCTCAACCACAAAGATTTTGTATGATCACTCGCAAGCCGATGAAATCGGGGGTACAGGACAGAGCACAGCTGTCAATAACACCTTTCAGGGATTTAAAGCCGACACAAAAAGTACTGCCGCTTATACAGCAAAAAAGGCATACAAAGGTGGCAAAGCTCTGGCACAGAAAAGCTATGATTCCAAGTTCCGAACAAGTAAATATTCAGATAAAAACGCGCAGAATGACCAATATAACCACAGCCGCCGTATCAGTTTTTCCGAGGCAATTCCTGGGGATATTGTGTTCTTCTCTGACCTATCTCATGTGGGAATATATGCTGGCTTAAATGAGGAGGGCCAGCCAATAGTCATACAGTGTGGCAGCGGAGGCGTTTCCGTAACAAGCCTATCTATCTTCAGTATAATCGCCAGACCTAATATTTTGGAATAGCGTCAAAGTCGCATCGCAAACCATACTATGTCTCTTATGCGGTCTTCAATTTGCGAATAATATTGCTCGTTAACAGATTACATTATTAGCGGCACTGTGCTCATCGCGAATACAGTGTCGCTAATAATTACCGGATTTGAATCCACGACCTTCAGATTATAAGTGTGGAAATAAATTGATTACTAGTGTCGGTATCATGCCAAAGCTGCCTTAATAGACGTATAATAAACATAATTACAGTTCGGTAAGTACCAAAATGGAAATTTAATACCTCGGTCATGTATTTACCATTATGATGAAAAAAAGTTGGTATGATGCATTTGACTTAAATCAGAAATGCATTCGAAAAATTAATAGGAGTATATAAAAATTTAATTAATTATACCCAACTCAGAAGCAGACGGTATTTTGAAACTTGTACATTCAAAATGGCCGATAATTTTACTAATAATAGGATAGAATTAATTCTGTAATTTAGCAATCTAATAAGTTAAGAAAGGCACTATATGGAAACATTCAAAAGAATACCTACACATATCGGCATCATTCCTGATGGAAACAGAAGATGGGCTGTTGAAAATGGATACCAAAAAGAAGATGGGTATGTGTTCGGAGTTATGCCTGGCTTTGAGCTTTATGAATTGATGCTTGAATATGGAGTCAAAGAAGCAACCTTTTATGGGTTTACAAAGGATAATAATAAAAGAGAAGTAAATCAGCGTGAAGCTTTTACAAAAGCTTGTATTGATGCTGTTGAGCTGTTAAGCGGAAAAGATGCAAATTTACTGGTTATAGGAAATACAGAATCCCCAGCATTTCCAATTGAATTAAAAAGATATGCAAATAAAAGAGTCGAATTTGGGCGGGGATTAATCAATATCAATTTTCTTGTAAATTATGATTGGAATTGGGATTTGAAAAATCTTGAGGAAAACAAATGTTTGAAATCCTCTGATATCTCGAGAGTTGACTTAATCATAAGGTGGGGTGGACGGCGGCGTTTAAGCGGTTTTCTTCCTGTCCAGTCTGTATATTCCGATTTTTATATCATTGATGACTATTGGCCAAGTTTTAAAAAATCGCATTTCCTAGATGCACTAAGATGGTATCAAAACTGCGACATAACATTAGGGGGATAAAAACATGGCAGTTCCTAGGAAACAAGAATTGCTTTTATTTTTTAAAAAATCATTTATTAACATAATATGCTGCTCATATTAACCCCTGAGTTGCTCGTTTTGCTATAACCCGCTTTAGAAATGCATTTCGAAATAATACCAGTTGTCAAAGATTTTTTTAATATAGCACCAGTTATCTCCGTTACCATCTTCCCACTTTAAGCCATCCTCATATTCAGTAAAAGTAACTTCTTCACCCTAAAATGTGCGTAGAACATTGTCAACCGAATAATAAAAGCCGTAATAGCTTGTAGCAGGGCCAATCCCATGCTATTACAAAGAAAATCGACCTGTTTGTCGTTCCATACGGTTATATCTCGAACGTCCGCAAATGAAATCTCAGTTATATCTTCACCGTTAATTGCCTTTTCTGCTGTTTCGGTATATGCTCCAATATTCCCGTGTACCATCTTAGCAATTTTTTGCTTTGGACTTTTCAGAGCAAACACCAGCAATCCAATCACCGCAACAGATAAACAAATACAAATTGTGATAACCGACCTTTTCTTCGTTATTGCATTCGCCTGATATTTTCGCTTTATCAAATATATGCTTGCAGTATTTCAGACCGAAAATGTAAATAAGTGGTCAATCATTATGGGACACTCAAAAAAATCAACTTATAAAGAAATGAAAATCCGAAACTCTTTGTATATCAAGGACTCCCGGTTTTTTTGTTATGCAGGAGACGGACGGGATCGAACCGTCTAACTTCTGGCTGCCAATCAGACACTCTCCCGAGCCAGCCTATTACGATAATCCGGATATTGTGATAGGTTGATTCGCCAGCACGAGATATAGTATATCACTCAATTGATATACAAAACATACAAATCAATGCCGCATAGTAACAGAGCATGACTGTGCGGCATCTTTGTATGATAACGATTTTTAATAAGCAACCCCGTTTGCAAATTGATATAGCACGGCCATATATAAAAATAGTGAACCGCCTTTTGCAAATGATGGCTATATTGTTTTCCGTTCTACTTTATTTTTTCTTATGCAACTCATATTACGCGCTGGGGATACAGATAATCTGGCACCTAGCCAAATGCTCAAAATCAATATTTGGATTTGCCGCGATGAGATCCAAAGGGCAGACATTGAATCTATTCACGATTCTGTCAAGCGTATCCCCCGCCCTGACAGCGTAGCGGAACGTATTTGGACCACAACAATTGATTGGTACGAAGATAAGTGTCCCCGCCACCAAACATCTCGGATCGATCCCTGGGTTTATCTCCAAGATGCTTTCTTCGCTGACATAGAATTTTCTGGCTATTCTGCATATAGTATCACACTTTTTGATTAAGTATGCAAAATAGCTCGGGGGAGTTAGGGGTATTGGTACAGCCGGGATGCAAATGGTCGAGCCGATCTGCAAATTCAGCGGGTCGACGCTCGGATTGAGGTCAAAAATCCTTTCGGCGCTGACTCCGTAAGTCTGCGCGAGGTTCCAGAGGGTATCACCTACCTGAACAGTATGGGGGAAAGTCCCTTCCGGGCAGGTACCTGGCAGAACTGGCGGCATTTGCGGTGTTTGTGGCATTTGTGGAGCTTGCGGCGTCGGCGAAGCCGGGATGCAAACCGTCGAGCCGATCTGTAAATTCTGTGGGTTGACACCCGGATTGGCGTCAATAATGCTTTGGAGACTGACGCCGTAAGTCTGCGCGAGGTTCCAGAGGGTATCACCTACCTGAACAGTATGGGGGAAAGTCCCTTCCGGGCAGGTACCTGGCAGAACTGGCGGCATTTGCGGTGTTTGTGGCATTTGTGGAGCTTGCGGCGTCGGCGAAGCCGGGATGCAAACCGTCGAGCCGATCTGTAAATTCTGTGGGTTGACACCCGGATTGGCGTCAATAATGCTTTGGAGACTGACGCCGTAAGTCTGCGAGAGCCGCCAGAAGGTGTCGCCTGCCTGAATTGTATAGGGGAAAGTCCCTTCTGGGCAGGTGCCTGGAAGAATTGGCGGCATTTGCGGCATTTGTGGCATTTGTGGAGCTTGCGGCGTCGGCGAAGCCGGGATGCAAACCGTCGAGCCGATCTGTAAATTCTGTGGGTTGACACCCGGATTGGCGTCAATAATGCTTTGGAGACTGACGCCGTAAGTCTGCGAGAGCCGCCAGAAGGTGTCGCCTGCCTGAATTGTATAGGGGAAAGTCCCTTCTGGGCAGGTGCCTGGCAGAACTGGCGGCATTTGCGGTGTTTGTGGCATTTGAGGAGCGTACGGTGTCGGCACAGCCGGGATGCAAACCGTCGAGCCGATCTGTAAATTCTGTGGGTTGACACCCGGATTGGCGTCAATAATGCTTTGGAGACTGACGCCGTAAGTCTGCGAGAGCCGCCAGAAGGTGTCGCCTGCCTGAATTGTATAGGGGAAAGTCCCTTCTGGGCAGGTGCCTGGCAGAACTGGCG
>CAZLLK010000034.1:0-1839 GCA_964560435.1 uncultured Oscillospiraceae bacterium | reverse complement strand
CCCGGATTGGCGTCAATAATGCTTTGGAGACTGACGCCGTAAGTCTGCGAGAGCCTCCAGAAGGTGTCGCCCGCCTGAATTGTATAGGGGAAAGTCCCTTCCGGGCAGGTACCTGGCGGCATTTGCGAAGCGTACGGTGTTGACAGAGCTGGGATGCAAACCGTGGAACCGATTTGCAAATTCTGTGGGTTGACACCTGGGTTGAGGTCGGAAATACTTTGGACGCTGACACCATAAGTCTGAGAGAGCCTCCAGAAAGTGTCGCCTTCTTTTATAACATGTTGTGTTGAATTGGGAGGGCATACTTGATTGCACATATATAAACACCTGTCCCTGTTAAAATTAATAGAAAAAACAATTCTTTAAGTTCATCGTTACATTTTATGCGGACCAAATGTTTTGTTGCAAGACGTACCCTTTAACAAACGGCTTTCAAAACGTCCCAAGTGCGAGTTTATTGAGGGAAAAAACTACAAATCGTTTAGATATTTTTTATTGAATACTTCACGTGTTAATCTTCAATAATAAAAGCCTCTTCTTCAGTTATGTTAAAAGCCTTTGATGTTTTTAGCGCAAGTGTTCAAAAATGACAATCGGATTGGTAACCTAGATTCTCATATCTAACGGTAAGATCGTCCTCCGAGGAATTAATCTCGAAGGACGATCTTATGTGAATTTTTTATCGTTTTTGCAGCTTAATTACTTAGTATAAACATAATGTGATGTTAAAAAAAGATTTAGATTTTATAAATATTATCCTTAATAGCTTGTACTAAATATAAAGGACAACCATCTTTTCCAGCAACATGGTAACCATGCCTAATTACTAGTTTAGAATTGCAGAATATATCATCTCTATCGGTGATGTACTCGAGTCTTAGTTTGTTATTTGCAATGACTAAAACCATATTTCCAAAGCACTCATGATTTCTGTTAAAAGATATTATTTCAAAGTCTGTGCTTACAATTGCATTAGGAATCATATTTATAATTTCATCATCAGTCATTTCCACAAATATTACCACCTCCTAAATTTTTATTCAATGATGTACATGATGTGTCGATAATGGGCAGCTCATTGCTCTTTTGAAGAAGTTATATTTTAAGGTATTTTTGTAAAGCGTTAATGTGCATTGGATAAAAGCTGCTAATATCATGTGAGAGCATCTCAAGACATTCCTTCTGCGTCACCCACCTTATGTTGATGGTTTCGTTTGTTTGGGCTAGCAAAGCCCCTTCTGCCCGACAAACGAATGTTTGAAGCACAATCGAGTAGCCACCTGAAAGATTTTGTGTGGAACAGAACGGCAAGAAACTTATTACCTTATAACCATTTATGTCATTAAAAACCGCATCTTTCTCACCTTTAACCTCAGTAACATATAAGCCGGTTTCTTCCACAACTTCACGGCGCAAGGCATCATTATTATTCTCGTATTCGCGTATTTTTCCAGCAGGTATCTCAATCAAGCCGTTCTCGGTTCCTCCACTTTCTTTTTGACGCTCTTGAATTAATATGTAGTTGTGACCTTTTTCCGATTTTTCAATTATCGCCCCTACTGCGGGTTTTGCAAAAATCTCTGTCATTTTCAATCCCTTTCTTTTACAAAGCAATTTTGAATGTAGTAAATAGTCTGCTCTTGTCACAACTCTCGTTTTATGGATAATGGAAAACTCGCAAATAGTTTGCCTGATGAGAATATCCAGAATTTCCTTCAAACTTTACATTTCCCGTTTTTAAACATGCGGTTAGATCACTAGCAATAATTCCTATACGCATCTTAATAAATTAATTGTAATGATATTCGGGAATTCCAACCCTTTCTTTATAGTAGTTTG
>CAZLLK010000033.1:0-31017 GCA_964560435.1 uncultured Oscillospiraceae bacterium | reverse complement strand
TTCTATTCTACCAATTTTTTATATCAAGGTGTTACAACTTTATTTTAGCAGGTCACTGTGCGGTGCATTATCCTCATGGCTTACAAAAAGAGTTGGGGTAGCTCGGTCAGCTATCATGCTTTATGTGGCCGCCACAACAGCTTGCATTGCATTAACATTTACCGGCAGTGCATGGCTTTCCGTTGTGGCAATTCTGACACTGCGAATTTCATTCAGCTTATTTCAGCCACTGCAAGCGGAAATGCAAAACAAGCAGGTCCTTACCAAAAACCGTGCAACCGCTATGAGTATCAACGCCGTGATTATCGATAGCGTGGGCGTCGGAACGAATGTGGCTTTCGGCACGTTGGCGGAGCGAAACCTGACAGGGGCACTTCTTATGGGTGCGGGGCTGTGCGCAGTCGGGGCAATTCTATTTGCAACATGGTATCGAAACTGTCACATCATAAAATGAGCATAATACAAAATGGTCGTGTCGCAAATCTGTCGCACAATTAGGTGAAAGAATTTAAAGAAGCTCAAAGGCGTTGACCTTTAAGCTTCTTTAAATTTATGGAATTTACTCCATTAAACGATTAAGCATTATTTGACATAAACTAACAAAAACATACAATTTATCTTGATTATGGTTATTAATGTGATTATAATTAATTTATTCCAAATATAAATTTAAAAGGAGTGATTTTTTTGGGGTATAGAAATGTAATTCTAAAAGGAGCAGGTTTTTATCATCCTGCACACAAAGTCTTAAATGATGAAATCATCCAATATTTTGACAGTATTGGAAAAGAAGTTCAGGGATTAATGAGGCACCTTTGCAGAGAAGAGCGGTTTTTTGCTGGTGAGGGTGAAAACACCTTAACCATGGCCTTGGAATCCTCAAAGCAAGCTATTCAAAAAGCAGGTATTTCAGTAGATGATCTGGATATGATCGTTTTTGTTTCGGAAATGCCTGAATACCTTATACCTACCTGCGCATTAAAACTAAACAATTTTCTGGGAGCAAAGAACGCTCATATATTAATGGATTTAAACCAAAACTGCACAGGCATGATTTCTGGACTCGATTTCGTTAGCAGATATATGCAGAGCAATAAAAAAATAAAATATACCTTGCTTGTTGGGGCTATTTTAAATACAGGCATGATCCGTCCTGATTGTACAATTACGCATTCCGGCAGTGCGGATGCAAGTGTTGCCATTATTCTTGAAGCTTTTGAAGGAGAAAAATTAACAGGTTTTCTTGACTCTGCTTATTATACTGACTCAAGTTATCATAATTCCATAACCTTCCCCGGCTGTGGGTTTTCAAATATACATAATACAGAAATAGAGATTTTTGATAAAAAGCTTATCTGGAATCCATTTGATTTTAGTTTTCTTGCCGACGGGTGGGCAATATTAATAAAAGAAGTGACTGAAAGCAAAGGTTATACTGTTAAAGACATTGATCATTTTCTGTTTTCACAATTTTCAAAACCAGATGTCCTTAATACACTGGCTTGCCTCGGAATTACTGATATTGATAATAAGATGACTTTTATTGGAGATAAGTACGGATATACGGGATGTACAAGCCCGTTTGTGGCATTGTATGATGCTATTGAAAAAGGTAAAGTATCCGAAGGTTCACTTGTGATATTTATCTCTGTTGCCGCTGGATATAGTATGTCTGCGGTACTCATGAGACTTTAAATTTGAAATAAGCAAAAATAACGCCCATGTTTTAATAAAACATGGGCGTTTATTATTTCATATTAAGCTTGTTTTAGAGCATCGGCAACGCTATCGCAAAAAACGACCTTGCTACCATAGCCCATTTCTTTTCCGAGGTTTGAAACCTGCATATTAGTAATGGCAGAATCAAATTTGACAGAAAAAATCTTCTTGAAACCATCAGATATATACATTTTCATGCAAGCTCCAAGTGTAGGCAAAAGATCTTGAGTTGCGGTTGATAGCTTACTTCCATCAAGAATCAGTACTTTAGCTGAAGGGACGATTTTCCTCAACTCATTTTTATAATCCACCATAAATCGCTGAGCTTCCTCGGGCGAAAAAAAGCCTGACATTGTTGCTATCGTTGCCTTGGGGGTTTGTTCAAATCTATACATATGTGCTCACTCCTTTTTTTATTTACAGCAGGTGCTGTTTGATTACATATATTAACATTTTTATTCTTATATGTCAATTAATCAATTTTTTTGTAAAAAAAGGGGGTTTAATGTAATATTTAAGACTTCTACAAAAATTAAACATAAGATTATCGTTACTATCGGGAACCTCTTTGTGTATATCATCTTATCGATTAGCCAAATTAATTATGTAAAAACAAATTGTTAACGAATGCACTCTAAAAATAAGCCTCCAATCAAGCGTGCTTGTAAGAATATTACGAACTACTTGATCGGAGGTATTTTGTATGATTTCTCCTGACAATGAACTTCTGGAGACTACAGTTTATCATTTACAAAAATATTAATAATTGTATCAAAAATTATAGTCAAATATGGTTGATTGTTGAAACAATCAGTATATACTAACAAATTATAGTGAAAATCGACATAATTCGACAATTTAGAAGTTTTACACTTCATAATAAACTGCGAAATAGAAATACATATCTGTTTCCCCAATAATTAACATATTTATACAACAAGTGATCACTAAACGACACCTGTTGTATATGAGGTTTTAAGATGAGATGAAGATGATGACAGATATATGCAGCAAAAGAGATATCAACAGCGTTATTGACGCACTTCCCTTAAAAGTAACCGAGCATATGTATCGTGTCGGCAAGCTTGTCGGTATTTTGACCCAAAAAATCTCCGAACGCGGAATTAGCCCCTGTTATTACGACAGAGACGAATTGCCGTTTTATGGAGAAGCTGCATTTTATCACGACCTCGGAAAAGCCTTCGTTCCGGTAAGTGTTTTAATTAAGCCCGCCAGGTTCACAAAAAAAGAAATAGACATAATGCAAAAACATACGCTTTGCGCACAGGCATTGTTTGATGATATAGAACGCGGTCACCTTGTCGGCGTGCCAGAGCTTCTTATTAGACCTGCACGTGACTCTGCGGTATATCATCATGAGTGGTGGAACGGCAGTGGCTATCCATATGGAACAGGTTTTGAAGAAATCCCTCTTATTGCGAGGATAACGTCGGTATGCGATGCCTATGACGCAATAACAAACAATAGAATATATAGGTCCGCACGTTCACACAGCGATGCATGTCAGGAATTGAAGGCTTTTTCCGGAACGCAGTTCGATCCCTCGGTGGTACAGGTTTTTTTGGATAATGAAGCTGAGTTTTTCACAGTCATCAAAAACGATCAGAATTACATTCGCGCTCAGTGGCCTGGCCCTGTAAATATAAAAAAAGGAAGTGGAATAATGGATGGTTCATTTGAATTATTCTCAGGCAACGATGAAGAAACACTAAAAGAAAGGTTCCTTACGTTTCAGGTAGGAAAAGAGACCTACGGCATCGAGATTAGGTATGTAATCGAGATTGTCGGACTGAAACCTTTAACGGAAATGCCAGAAATGCCAGAATATATCAAAGGCTTAATAAACCTGAGGGGCAAAATCATTCCCGTGATGGATGTAAGGGTTCGCTTAAGTATGTCTGCGAGAGAATACGATGACAGAACCTGCATCATTGTTGTTGATCTGAACGGTTTCTCTATGGGACTGATCATAGATAGCGTCTCCGAGGTTTTGCAGATCAATGATAACGAAATTTTGAAAACGCCAGATATGAGTATGAAAGACGGCTGCAATTATGTAAAAAATATCGGCAAAACTGCAGATATGGTTATTCTGCTGATAGACTGTGATGAACTTCTCGGCCGCGAGGAACATTGTGCTGTTAATGAAATAACAATGGGTTGATGGATGTCGGTAAAATTTTATCTAATACTATTTTGTAGGTAACTAAGCTGGCAAATAAACAAGTACTGGAAATGCTGATCTGTTAATTAGCTAAGTGCATTACTGTTCATAAGAACTTGATTTGAACAGATATCTTCATATAAAAATAAAATAGGGGTGTTTGTATGGGTAAGGAAATGATAGAGAAAATCCAAAAGATCGAAGAGTCGAAGGAAAAGAAGAAAAAGAGTCTTAAAGTAAAAATAGCCGTACCGGTGGTCGCTACAGTTGTAGCAGCTGTACTTATCCTTGGAATAGTCGGTAGTTATATGTGTTATAACAGCACAGTAGAATCTCTGACAGAATCTATGACCGCCACTGTTTCTGTTGCAGAGCAATCAGTGGGTTTCAAGCTAAGTAGAATAGAAGGACTTGTAAACGAAATTGCCACAAACAGTGCAGTTTGGGACCCTAACGCAACGCTAGAAAAAAAGAACACTTTTCTGGTTGAAAAAGCTGAACATTACGGGCTTCTTAACGGATACATTGTTGCAACAAACGGAATTTGCCTCCAGGACGGTACCGACTATTCTAGTAGCGACTTTTTCCAGACAAGCAAGAGCGGTGAAGTTTTCATTTCGTCCCCGTTTGTTGACAAAAAATCGGGCGATCTTACAATGACGCTTTCAGCACCGATCTGGGAAAACGGTAAGGATGGCACATCTGTTGTGGGCGTACTCTGCTTCGAAATGCCACAGAGTTTAATAAATGCAGTAGTTGAAGGAATACGCGTAAGTGCAAACGGCTCCGCGTACATCATCGACAAAGACGGTTATACAATTGCAGAAGTTGATAATCAGCTTGTTAAGGACAAAGAGAACATCGAAGAACTAGCAAAATCCGATTCAACAATGCAGTCACTTGCAGCTATCCACGCCAAAGCAAGAGCAGGCCAATCGGGCTTTGAGCAATATACATACGAGGGAGACAAACAGTTCCTCGCCTTCGCTCCCGTCGAGGGTATAGACGGATGGGTCATTTGTATAGAAGCTCCGGTATCAGATTTTACGAGCGGAGTAACGACTACGATCTATATTTCTCTTGCGCTCATGATTTTTTTCATTGGATTCGGTCTTTTCACAGTAAATATAATCGCTAACGGCATTGCTAACCCGATTTCCATGTTCGCTGACAGAATGTCAAAGCTTGCTGATGGCGACGTGACATCTCCGCTGCATGATTTTGAAGCAACTTCTACCGAATTCCATGTCCTGAAGCAGTCTCTTCAACGCACTCTGAACAACACTAAACTTGTTATAACTGATATTGATTTCCTGCTTACGGACATATCGAATGGCAATCTTGATATCAATTCAAACTGCCCCGACAATTATGTAGGCGACTACCGAAACATACTTACTGCCTTTAGGCACTTAAAGAAGCGCCTTACACAATCATTCGGGGATATCCGTTCTGTTGCGGAGCAGGTATCCGCAGGCTCTTCGCAGGTCAGCTTCGGTGCACAGTCCTTGGCACAGGGCGCTACCGAGCAGGCCAGCAGCGTACAGGAGCTTTCGGCTTCCATTGCCGAGGTTGCGCAGCACGTTAAGCAAAACGCCGAAGACGCAGAAAAGGCAAAAGAACTATCCGAAGACGCAGAAGAAATTATGAATGGCAGCGTAAGTGATATGGAGCTTGCCCGTCAGGCGATGGAAGAGATTTCCGGCACTTCCAAGAACATTAGCAAGGTCATTAAGACTATCGACGATATCGCGTTTCAGACAAACATCCTTGCGCTTAACGCAGCAGTTGAGGCGGCAAGAGCGGGAGCGGCCGGCAAGGGCTTTGCCGTCGTAGCTGACGAGGTCCGCAATCTATCCCAAAAATCCGCAGAGGCCGCAAAGAACACCACGGCTCTTATTGAAAGCTCCATAGAAGCTGTTGAAAAAGGAACTTTGCTTGTAAACAAGACAAGCACCGGCTTCGCTGAGCTTGCCGTTAAATCCGAACAGGTCGCCAAACTTGTCGAAGAAATATCTGTTCAGGCACAAGAGCAGGCTTCGTCAGTTTCTCAGATTTCAATAGGTATAGATCAGGTGTCCTCTGTCGTTCAAATGAACTCCGCAACCTCTGAAGAAAGTGCCGCCGCAAGCGAAGAGCTTTCCAGTCAGGCTGAGGTTCTTAAGAATCTTGTAGATCAATTTAAGTTGGCAACTTCATTCAGCACCGATGATTAAACCCTGTTTGCAAACGCAGGCGTTTTATCGATAAAGTGCAGAATGCTAATATGGATGTTGCAAAATAGGCCCTCAAAAAAAGAAGCACCTTATGACCTCCCCAAAAGGGTGTACCGCACCAATGTCCACGGACAGTAAAAATAAAAGCCCTATTGGAGCAGTCAATAAAAACTGGACACAAAGTTAAGTATTATTAGGAATTTAGGGATTCGAATTGGGTTGGACTGAGCCACCCTATAGCCGAATGAATCCGCTTTGTATTGTAGTTGAGTTCAATATATCTAAATATATCCTGCCGAGCTTGTTCAGGATTGTCATTGTGGGCATCCTGAACGAGCTCTCTTTTTAACGTGCGATAGAAAGATTCCATAACTGTATTATCATAAGGATTACCTTTGCGGCTCATGCTTTGCCGAAAGTCGTAGCGCAACAGCAATGCTTGGAACCGCTGAGAAGTATATTGTGAACCACGGTCTGTATGAACTTGCAGCCCATACTCTGGGTGTTCTCGGCCAATTGCCTGATTCAAAGCCGAGAGAACTAGTGTATCGACCTGCTAAAATAAAGTTGTAACACCTTGATATAGAAAATTGGTAGAATAGAAAACATCAAGGAGTGACGACAATGACAAATTACAATAGATATGAACCTGAGTTCAAAGAGAAAATCCTTCGCCTTCATCTGTAAGAGGGGCGGACAAAAAAGAGCGTGACTGAAGAATACCAGCTTGGTCAGGGCACCATAACATACTGGTTACAACAACGCCGTAAAGAATGCCAAGCGAACCCAGCGATGCAAGAAGAAATGAGTACCTATGAAGAAATCAGGCGATTAAGAAAAGAGCTTGCAGAAGCGAAAAAGGAGAACGACTTCTTAAAAAAAGCGGCGGCATTCTTTGCGAAGGACCACGGGTAGAACAATATCGATTCATTCAGAACAATGAGGGAACTTTGGGCAAGCGCTGGCTGTTTCGTAAATTTGGAATATCGCCAAAAATTTGGAATATCGCCAAATGGGTATTATAATTTTCTTAAAGACAGAAAAGTCGACTATCGAAAGAAGAAAGTCGCTGTAATGTTGAAAATGGCAGAAATTTACCACGGAGCCAATGGTGTTCCCGGTTATCGTATGATGAGCGACTTGCTGACACCATTTGGTTATAGGCATTGTACTGCAACGATTTATAAATACATGATGGAGCTGGGCTTGCACTCAGTTGTGCGCCGTAAAAAGCTCGGCTACAAAAAGGGGCAAGCAAACAAAGTGTTCACTAATCTGCTAAACCAGAGCTTCGAGGTGGATGAGTCAAACAAGAGATGGTGCACGGACTTTACATATCTATATCTAGCTGACGGCACTACCCGGTATAACTGCACCATCATTGATTTGCACGACCGAAGTGTCCTGGCCTCGTTAAACGGCAGCCAAATCACAGCAAGTCTTGCCGTAGAAACCCTGAAAATAGCCATCAAGCGGCACCTCCCAGGCAAGGGCTTGATTCTTCATAGCAACCAAGGAAGTCAATTCACATCTAAAGAATTCAATGATTTTTGTAGTGATGTATCCATTCAGCAGAGCATGAGCGGTGCTGGCTGCCCATATGACAATGCCCCTATGGAATGTTATTACAACACGCTGGAAAACGAGCATATATATATTTTCATTCAAAACCAAAGAAGACCTCGACCGTTCCGTAAACGAGTTTGCTTATGGCTGGTACAACCACGTGCGTCCCCATTCTTATAACGGCGGGCTCACACCATGCGCCGCAAGGGTAGCTTAATAGAATTTATACCCTGGCGTTACAATTTCGCTTGACCAGGACACGTGAAGATTGTCATTAAAATTGGCTTTATTGACTTTAATAGTTGCTTATAATGTTAATGCTTGACATATCTTTAGAATAATCTTTAATGTCAGACAAGCATGGTTTAGCAATATATAAGAAAGAAATTAATAATGTCACTTTATTTTAAGATGCAAGTGGTAATATAAGGATGTAAACGGTGGCAAATATGCCACACAATCACATTATGAAAAAACAGGAGGTAATTTCATGAACCAGATGATTAAAAAAAGTCTTTCTCTTTTGTTAGCGGTAGCACTCGTCTTCTCTCTCTCAGTCCCCGCACTCGCTGCAGGAGCGGTCAAGCCACGCGGTGACGCCTATCTTAATTACACTTCAACTGTAACAAGTAGCTCGGGAAACGCAACTGCCACGATTACATACTCTGTGGATACGCGAAACAACATCATTATGAACTTCGTTTCTGCTAATAACATAACTTCTCCGACAGGGCGGTACTATAATATAACTAATTCCGGTGTACTGGATAGCCAACACATCGCTGCTAACGGCAGAACCGCGGAATTTGTTGTGTTATTCAAAGCAAGAAGCAATGAGGACAATTCTCTTATTTATCGGAGCGAGACATTTACGGTAAGCATTTAAGAAAATAAAGACAATAACGAGAAGAAGACGCTTTATATTGGGCGTCTTCTTTTGCAATTGTCTTCAATATTATTGAATTATATGCTATAATATGGAAAACAAACATGCTTTGGAGGTTCCGACAATGAGAGTCTGCTTAGTTGAGGATGATCCTGCGTTTTATGATGTGGTTCGGGAAATTATAGAGGGAATGGGGCATTCGTTTTCTGTTGCTGCCAATTGCCACGATGCTCTTTCTCTGACCGAAGAACCGGATTTGTACATATTAGATGTTAGTTTGCCTGACGGAAGTGGCTTTGACCTTTGTGATGAGCTACGGAAGGTAAAACGCACGCCCATTTTATTTGTAACGGTTAATGACAACGACGACGATATGGTAAAGGGGTTTGCGGTTGGCGCTGATGATTATATAGCAAAGCCGTTTAAACCAAGTTTGTTCCGCGCCAGAGTATCCGCATTATTGCGCCGACAAGCATGGACTTCAAAAAGCGATGGATGGGTGGACAGTGGGCATCTTCGTATTCATCTCACAGAGCATATACTATTGCTCAACGGAGAAGAAATAAAGTTATTTCCATCCGAATGGAAGCTGCTTAATACGCTTATCCAAATGGGGGGAAGTTTGGTTTTGCGCAATGACATACTTTCTGTATTCTGGGATAGTCGGGAACAATTTATTAACGACAATACACTATCTGTACATATGAGTAGACTGCGTAAAAAGCTGGGACTCTATGAGGGAAAATCATATATTAAAACAGAAGCTTATTTCGGATACCGTTGGAACGTGGAGATAAGTTATGAGTAAAAAAACACTAACTATACAATTAATCCTTGGCACATTGATGCTGTTGATCTTTAGCATGCTTCTGGCGAAATCACATGTGGCAGATCAGACTCAGTTTTTATATTCAGTCGGCGCTTTGACTCAGTACACAGATTCAATCGACCTCTCAGCGCTCTATTCAGCTGATCAATCAGATATTATTGCAGAGGGAAAAAAGTACATAGAACAATCCGAATACAGTAATACTTGGAGCGAATATGTTAACTACACAACTGTGAACATACATATTGCAATTTTTTCTATTACCATGTTGCTTATGGCTGGTATACTTCTCCTGAGTATCTATGAGAGACACAAGATAGGGTTACTACAAAAAAGTCTATGCTACTATTTTGATAACAAGCAATGGAGGAAAACCGAGCATTTGGAAAAATGGCAGACGGTTTTTGCAGCAGCGGAAAAGGCTGCCGCACAGCAACAGTCGCACATAGAAAAGCTTGAACAGGAGAAAGAACATTTAAAGGATTTCGCCCAGAATATTTATCACCAAATGAAAAGCCCCATTGCAGCTGCAAGTATTTGCATTGATTTGGAAATTGAAAAGGCCGAGCATAATCGTCCGAATCTTTACCGGATATCTGGCTTGTTAAAAAAATCAAACGATATGTTGACAACGCTTTTGCGCCTTGGTCAGTTTGAAGCTCATGTGCTGCATCTGACCTTTGATAATTATTGCATTGACAATATCATATGTTCGGTTTGCGAGCAGGTTTCCGATGAGACTAATTTCGATTTTACTTATGATATTATTTCAGATGAAGAAATTTCTCCACAGTCCGGCAATACCTTTTGGCTTACAGAAGGTTTTCTGAACTTGCTTCGTAATGCATGTGAGTATTCTTCTCAAAGTGAACCGATAAAAATTATAATTATGCAGGGAAATGGAGCAACCAGTGTTACAATTCAAAACCGTTGTCCGGAAGGTACATCTATACCTAATACAGGCCGGTTTGAGACTACTTCGCAGAATCATTTTGGCATTGGACTTCATCTGGTGGAAGCTATTATTAAGGCGCATTTTGGAACTATTTCTTTTAGCAAGAAAGAAAATCTTCTCTTAACAACAGTTGTGCTTCCATATTTGACTGGTAAAGAAGCGTATCACGCTTGAGCACTGTCATGTATTTGTAAGCTTATTTTTATATAATAAGTGATATGAAGGAGGGGTTATTAATGGAAGCAATACTGACAGCCCAGCATATTACTAAGCTTTACGGGAAAGGCGAAGCGCAAATACGCGCTTTAGATGATGTAAATATCTCTATACAGCAAGGGCAATTTGCCTCAATAATAGGTCAGAGCGGTTCTGGTAAAACTACATTGCTTAAAGTGCTTAGTGGATTATTGGCACCAAGTAGTGGGTCAGTAATCGCCTGCGGTCAGGAATTAACCACATTAAACGAGCAACGGTTGACGGCTTTTCGTAGGACTAATATTGGTTTCGTGTTTCAAAAATACGCACTGTTACCTGAAATGACAAATGAAGAGAACATCTACCTGCCTCTCAAGCTAGATGGAAAAACTGTAAATCACAGCTATTTTGAGGAAGTGTTCTCGCGCTTGGATATTGAAAAAATACTAAAAAAATATCCTACAGATTGTTCCGGGGGAGAACAGCAGAGAGTAGCAATTGCCAGAGCCTTCGCTAATCGTCCAAGTATCATTTTCGCCGATGAACCGACAGGAAATCTCGACTGCGAACGTGGAGAAAATGTTGTGACCTTGTTTCTTATGATGCAGAGAGCCTTGAACACTACAGTTATCATGGTGACCCATAATTTATTTCTTGCTAATCATGGCGATCGGATTTTCACCATATGTGACGGCAGAATTACCTCGGACAAGGTGGTAGACATATGAGTAAACTCATACGTAGGGAATCAGTCTATCTCTACCTCTTTTTTACTGCGCTGTATTTGCTGACGGCTATTCTTTCTTCCGTCGCATCAAGCGCAGCGTATACGCAGCAGCAGCGGCGATTGGACAGATACGGAGAGTGGCAGGCAGCCGTGCTGAACTGTTCTGAACCTACCGAGACTGCTGTTAAACGGCACGCCGCCGTACAGAATGTTGGGGAGATTACCATTGTCGGGGAGGTATATGCACCTTCCGGCACTTTTTGCTGTAACCTTGGAACAATAGACGGTATGGGAAAAGAGCTTGGACGGCTTCAGCTTGCCGAGGGAGAATGGCCGACACAGCCGGATGAGATTGTGCTGGAATATTCCACCCTGGGCTATTTATGCTACTCATACGATATAGGCCAACGAATACAATTGAATGTTACATATATCGGAAATGATGAAAAGAAATATGTACAAGCCGCAGAGTTCCGCCTGAGTGGTATTCTGCCGTCTTATGCCGCCAATTGGGAAAACGGCTCTGCGGTTTCCGGAATTATCAACGAAGAATCTTCTCTGATGAAGTTGCCTGGTAGCTATAAAAATATTCTTATCGAAGGAGCCTATGCCCCCGAGGACGGGATTTATGAGCTTGAGAAACTAATGACGGATAAGGAGCAATTTGTATTTAATAACGGAGCTTATCCGCCTATTTTATCCGGCTTGGTCAATTTCCTGGAAAACGGCATGGCGGATATTCTGCTTGGCGTGATTGCGTTCGCTTCTATCGGGTGCGCCGCACAGACCTATATGCTGAAACGTAGAAATGAGATCTATATTTTATGGATGCTGGGTGCGTCCAAATCTTATCATTTGCGATTTTACTTGAAACACTTTCTCAGATGCTGGGCGGTATCTTTTCCGCTCGGTACAGCCGTGGGCGTTCTGATTGTCAAGGGCGCGTCAGCTCTAACAAGGTGCCTTTTATTCTCATACCCGTCAGATGCGTTTATAAAGCTGTTTTTAATCGGGCTAGCCGCACTACTGCTGGGGGTCTTGGTTCCCATACTTGCCGGGCTTCGCAGAAGCAGTGACGAAGAGAAAAGGGGATTGCCAATTTCAAGAGCCGCCTTTCTTCGAGGGAAGAAATACAATATATCAAGAATGTACTGCTCCGCTCACGCAAAACAGATGTTCATCTGGGCACTATTGCCGCTGATTGTTACCGTGGCAGTTCACATGGTGTTTTTCAGTGGGTTTCAAAACTATACCAGTAACATACATGATTATGTCCCTGAAGAGCCCGACTTCACATGGGGCGGAAATGGACGAGCCGGGATGAGTGATCAATCGTTACAACAGCTTTGGTCTACGGATGGTGTTGAGATGGTTGACGCGGCAAGTGTTGTTGATTGTGATGATTTATATTGGGATGGTTTTGAAGGCTCAAACTATTTGAGAGACTACAGGAACTACATTCGAGAACGGTCCGGAGCTGAGCCAAAAGAATTAACCTGGGATTGGGATGTAAACGGACTTGATTCTGACAGCAGTTGGACTAAATGGTTACTTTCTCAGGTCGAGGATGCGTCGCACCTGCAAAATAATGAATTTGTGGATCAAAATACAGTTATTCTCAGTTTGCCAGCCCTTGCCGTCAGCGCAGAAAAAGGATGCTCCTTTTATAGGGACGGAGATTATCTGAGCGCTGGGACACAAATTGTAGACGAAAGCACAGTTGAAGTGGGGGATGCAATAAATGCGGTTATCTACGGAAACAAATATCAGCTTACGGTTGGCGGGATAGTCAGGAGATTAGCGGAAAACGATCGTTACGGCTTCCGCTTCTGTACGGAAGCCCAAGCTTTTGTCAGCCAGGGCACCTTGTCACGTCTGCTGGGAGGTAAGTTGCCCTACAATTTTGTATCCGCCTATCTTCATGATAATGCAGACGGTGAACTGACAGCGAAGCTTGTCTCTCGTATCGATTCCGACGGTTTGCCTTTTGAAAACCGATATGAAGATAAAACGGCTCGGCGTCAATCGTTTTTAATCTATTTGGTCTACTGTATTGTAATGTTGAGTTTAATATTTATAATTTATGCCATGATGACCTACATCCTAATTCAAAATACGCTGACTGCTGAAGGCGAAAAACTGCAGCTTATTCGAGACTTAGGTGGAGATGAAAGAATAATCCTTCGAAAGGCAATTCTGACTATTTTTTTGTTCTGTATGTTCTGTACTGTTATCGTGGGAGCTCTTTTCATGATAAGCACCTGTATGCCAAGTATAAGCTATTTTGCCGGGGAATTAAAAATGCCAATCCTATATTCTGTTGTAAAGGCAATTAATGTATGGAGCCCGCGGTTTCCAGCGCTTCTTTATGCTTTAACGGTATGCATAATATCAATATTGCCGGTTGCGTTTTCTGGAAGCATGTTCTATAAAAAAACACACAAACGAAAATAAATCAATAAATTTCCTACCTGTATATGGGTTCTGTGGGAAATTGCGTGGCTGAACTATATAGCGTACTTGAATAATGTTTATGACAGTGTTTCTAATTAAGTTTGAGTTTGCAAAGTGATAGTTCGAATCCCCCCGTCAAAATGCAATGATATCTATTTCGGCCGTGTGTGACAAAAAACTCCATGTGTCAGGATTCGAACCTGCACATGGAGTTTTTGTTTTTCACTGGAAAGATTTATGATATAATCGCTTAGGATTAATAATATAACAGGCAAATAAACAAGACGTTGAATTTGCGATTTATTATAAATTCGTAAAAGCTTGTAGATTAACGTTAATCATCTAAAGGGTATTTTGAAGGGTATTTCAATTTAGTTCAATGTTGCGGTGTCAATGCCAGAATGGAAATGACCTAAAACGCAGGCCAGTATGGATTTTTCTGTTTAACTGTTCAACTTCATTCTACAACCGGCCAATTATATTTCATTAATCAAATTGTTTTCTCGTCAATTTTAGTAATCTCTTTTGTACGGAATGGCGCATCCTTGAAAAAGATTGTGAGGACAAAGCCTACAATAGCCACAAACATGCAAAACAAGAAAATTTCGTGTATGGAATTCGAAAGTACATTTTTTGCCTGTTCCAGTGCTGTTGCCAAAAAGCTTGAGTACTGTGCTGGAACCTGCTGCATGATCTGCTTGACAGATTCGGAATTTGTTATTATCTGAGGATTCTTAAGCGAGTTCTGAACATTATCCGGAATATTACTTAAATCCAGCTTTGAAAACCCAGTATTCATTGCTGTTGTCATTATTGTCCCAAATATTGCAGAACCAATGGTACCGCCTATATTACGAAAAAACTGAACTGTAGACGTAGCGGCACCGATTTGCCTTGGCGGTACGGAATTCTGAATATTCGTGTTGGCGATTGGCATATTGATTCCAATACCCAGACCCAAAATAATCATATAGAGAATGATATTAAAATATGAGGTATCGGCACTCATTGTCGAAAGTAATCCGGTTCCGATGACCATGAATATAAAAGCAACAAAAACAAAAACTTTATTCTTTCCCGTCTTTGATGTTAATATCCCTGTTAATGAACTCGCAACTAAGAGTCCAAGCATCATTGGCATCGTGATTGTGCCGGAAGTCGTTGCAGTTGTCCCAATGATTCCTTGTGCATAATATGGAATATACATAATTGCCGCATACATGATTCCTTGTGAAAGGAATGCCACAATCAGTGTCACATTTATACTTCTGTTTTTAAAAAATGACATTGGTATAATTGGATTTTGAGCTTTCGATTCCAAAAAAACAAAGAGCGCTATCATTACAAGTGAGAAGATAAACATACCTATGATCTGTACCGACAGCCAGGAGTAATTTTTTCCGCCCCAGCTGAAGGCAAGCAGCATAGGAACCAGAGCAAGTATAATTGTAACTGTTCCAGAATAATCAACCGATTTCTTTTGTCCCTCTGTTTTGAAATTCGGCATTACAAAGATTATAATCGCTAAAGCCAAGATTCCAATGGGAACATTTATATAGAAAATCCAACGCCAGCTAAGATGATCGATGATTAATCCCCCAAGGAGAGGGCCGATTATACTTGCCAGTCCGTATATGGATGTGACAATTCCCATATACTTTCCTCTTTTTTCAGGTGGAAACAAATCTGCTACAACTATAAAAACGCTGGTGATAAGAATACCTCCACCGATTCCCTGTATGCCACGGAAAATGATGAGCTGCATCATGCTTTGCGACATTCCACATAATGCCGAGCCGGCTAGAAATGTCAAAATACCGGTTATAAATACCGGCTTCCGTCCAAAGATATCAGCGATTCCGCCCGAAACCGGGGTAATGACGGTTGAACAAAGCATATAAATCGTAAATGGCCACGCATAGTATTCCATTCCTTGTAGGTCGTTTACTATTTTTTTCATTGCTGTTCCGACAATGGTTGAGTCCAAAGCCGAAAGCAAGAGGCTTGCCATTAGTCCTGCAAGAATCAACGTGATTTCGGTTTTGCTTAAGTTTTTTGTTTTCAAGATAATACCTCCAATTAAATTAGTTTCTTTTATATTAGTATACATTACACCACTTGGAGTTAAAAAAATTATGCTCCTCATAGAACATAATTCTTTATAACAGGCTAAATATCAGAGTCGGTTTTTTCAGCAAATTCATGGACAATTTCTTCAGACCATTCATAAAATAGCGAATACATTTTGTCGTACAGTTCCAATATAGAGAATGCGTAAAAGGGGACAAATTCTTTCTTTGCTTCAATGTTGTACTGAATGTATTCTCTCTCTTTAGAAAGGTTGCTCCTAAGGTTTTGTATCATCTCCAATCCCATTTCCGACTCCACATTGTGAAGATTTGCAACAAAAGCAACAAAATCGATATAAATCTTTTCTGGTTCTTTAGAGTACTTATCCATTATACTCAGAAAATAATTTCGACCTTTTTCATTTATCGAATAGATTGTTTTCTCAGGCATTTCCCCTTCTTTTACAACTTCATCGTCAAGGTATCCCTTTTTATTCAGTGCAACAAGATTTTTATAAATCGAAGGAGAACTGATTTTCACCCATGCCTTTATGTTGCGAGCTTCCATATTTTTTTTCATTTCATACGCGTTCATTGGCTTTTCCATCAACGCTCCAAGTAGCATCAAATCGACAGTTGACATATAACACCTCTATTAGTATATCGTATACCAATATACGATATACCGATTTTGAAAATCTGTCAATAGTTTTTTGTGAAATTCGGGAGGAATATTAATTGAAATGTTAGGCTAAAAAGAGTTTGAATTTATTAGGAAATAAAAACATGGAATATACGCAGATAGAGCATTATGTGCCAAAAAGCGAACTTTTTTTATTTATATAAGGATGCATTTCAAGGTCTGATTTTATATATTTATGTAATGAGAGTTCGAATCCACCATAAATATTTAAAGATATCGATTTTGGAAAGAAAACACAAGATAAGTTGACAAGTTTTTCGATAAGAAAGCTTGTCAACTTTCCTTTATTCATGCGGGTTTGCTCGATTTTAAGGAACCAGGAAAACTTCAGGCAAACAAGTAAAGTGTGTATTCGAACTCACACGTAATCAGAATAAATTGACTTAGGGTATGACGGCTAAAAAAGCTGTCGTGCCTTTTTTTGTATTCAAATCTAGAAAGGACGGTTTTACAATGACAAACTACAATGACAAATCCGAACGGATTACTGAAGGCGTTCGCAAGTCCTTCCAAAGCGCCGACTGCAAAATGGCGAATCGCAGTTGCTACGGCTACGATACCACGTCCAGCGGTGAACTTATTGTCAATGAGGTGGAAGCAAAAGTTGTCCACTGGATTTTCGAGCGCTATATTTCCAGGGACAGTCTGGGCAAAATTACTGCTGGATTGCAGAAGCAGAATATACCATCTCCTTCCGGCAAGCCCAAATGGAACCGTGAAGCAATTTCCAAACTTCTCTCGAATGAGAAATACACCGGATCTGTTTTGCTGCAGAAGACACTGAGGGTTTGCGGCGCTCAGTTTAAGAACGAGGGGGAATTGGCGCAGGTTCTGATCAGGAATCATCATGAGGCAATCATTCCAGCCGACGATTTTGCTAAGGTGCAGCGGATCAAGAACGAACTCGCAAAATCTTCCAATCATGAGCCTGTATAAAACTCTCGTTTTGAACTATGCCACCCAGCCGAGCTGCGAAGCCTCGCTTTCCAGCATGAGCATTAGCCAGGACACACATTAATCAGAGGTCTTGATAATGTAAATCGAAGATAAAGCGAAAGTTGTTCGCTTTATCTTCGATAGTTACCTGAAAGGGCTACAGCTGAGCGGCATTTCAAGCTCCTTCAACAAAGAGGAATTCCTTCTCCTAACGGAAACGAAGTATTGGGGAGAGTCGCTACCGATAAGATATTAGTGAAACCCACATTCACCCGGCCTATTCATATAGGACCTTGAGAAACATATAGCTTTTATTGCTTGTTGAGCGGATTTCAAAGGGGCTCTCCAAATCCAGCCCCAGCTTACTGCGAATACTTGAAATATGCGTTGTCACCGTGTGCGTGGAATTGTTGCCGGGCACGCCCCAAACAGCTTCGTATAGTTCGGCGGCTGGACACTCCCGCCCGGCGTGGCTAACTAGATAAGCCAGAAGCTGAAGCTCCTTCTGCGTGAGCGACACGGGATTGCCGTCCAGCGCCGCAGTGCCGTTTTGAAGATTGATGGAAAGCGGCGGCATGTCGATACGTCCCGCACCGTGCAGGCCAGACCGGCGCAGCTGCGCCATCACCCGCGCCGACAGTACGTCAAGATCATAGGGCTTCGTGATGTAGTCGTCGCCCCCGTCCAGAAGCCCCTGTACGACATTATCTTTCTCGCCGAGGCTCGTCAGATAGATGACAGGCGTGGTGGTGAGCCCCCGCAGCTCGCGGCAGAAATCATAGCCCGAGCCGTCCGGCAGCATCACGTCCAGAAGCACGAGATCCGGCGGCTGACGTAGCACCGCCTCCTTCGCTTCCTTCAACGTCTGCGCGGCGACGACCTCGTAGCCCTGCCCCTCCAGATGCCTTGTATTGACCTGTAGGATACCGACCTCATCCTCCACCACGAGGATTCTCGGCTTTCTCATAACCATATTGCCACCTCCGCTGAACCATGACGTAAAGCGCGCCCGGTATTCATCGGGCGCTTACTTATTCTGTTATACCATGTTTTTTAATTGTGGTAAACCGCCCTTTCGACTTTTCGGTGGGGAATACGATCAAATTTTCTTTATTTTTGTTTTTTTACTATTTTTGTTGTACACTGATTATTGACAGGATACGAATTGTTTCGGCTTTAAATAGATATAGCTTATTTAAACTGTCAGGAAATCAGGTGACTTATGCGACGATTTTTCCGATGGATCAATCAAAAATTTTTCAGTAAGCAGCTCGATCTGCGCGTGCGGCTGTTCAACGTGCTGGCGATGGCGGGAACTCTTGTCAGTCTGGTGTTCACCGTTTTTAACAGTATTGCAAAAAGTCCCGTCAATATTGCATCCTGCTTTTTGGGTGCCTGTCTGGCGAGCGCGCTGCTCGTCTACGCTACCAGAACGAGGCGATATCAACTCGCCTACATGATAACGGTCATCGGCGTATTTCTGATTCTGTTTCCCGTAATGTTTTTTACTGCCGGCGGCTACAGATACGGCATGATTTCTTATTTTACCTTCGCGATCGCGTTCACGATTTTCATGCTGGAGGGCAAGAAATCACTACTTCTGGCGGGACTTGAGCTGTCTGTCTATATTGCTTTATGCTTCTATGCCCATGCACATCCCGAGAGAATAGGCTATTTTGAAACAAACCCCGACACCTTCTGGGGTGTTCTGACGTGCTTTTTTACCGCCAGCGTTGCTCTTGGGATTGCTATGTTCCTGCATTTTAAGCTGTACAACGAGCAGCAGCGCGAGCTTGAACAAGCACGGCAGAAGCTCACGAGGAGAACGCCATGCTTGAGCGCGTAAACCAGCTGAAAACCGAGTTTCTGGCTAATATCTCGCATGAGCTCAGAACACCTCTCACGGTTGTTTCAGGCTATGCTCAAACATCTCGGGCTGCGCTTTCCGAGCTGCCTGGGGCGGAAAGCGTCGCCGATATGATGACGCTCATCGCCTCAGAGTCCGAACGGATGTCCTTAATGGTTGGTCAGATTCTGGACGTGACCCGCATTGATGAAAACAGGATGGTTTTGACTCCTAAAGAGTGTTCTCTCACCGAGGTGATTCAGAAAACGCTGTCTACATACTATCCCATTCTGAATAAAAACAACAACAAGTTGTCCCTGAAGCTCCCGGAGGACCTACCGAAAACCTTCGCGGATGAGGTTCGAGTATCCCAGGTGCTTGTCAACCTGATTGCCAACGCCATCCGGTACACCAAAAAAGGGCTGATCATCGTATCGGCGGTAGCGCTGGGCGATTTCATCGAAATCTCGGTTGCCGATAACGGCGAGGGCATCGCGCCCGAGCGCATTCCGCTACTTTTTGAGCGCTACAAAAGCCGCGACAGCGCAAACAATCCCATCGGCAAGAGCACTGGCACCGGTCTCGGGCTTTTTATCTGCAAGCACATTGTGGAATCCCATGGTGGGGGCATCTGGATCGAAAGCATCGAGGGAGCGGGTACAACTGTATATTTTACGCTTCCAAAAGTCCCTGAAAGCGCCTCTTGACAGGTAACTGCCTTTAACTATAACTTTGACCGCACCCGGTTTACGCCGGGTGCTTTTTTGAAGATGATCAAATTTTCTTGATTTTCGTTTTTGGCTGATTTTTCCTGTACTCTTTTTATTAGCTAAAAACAGCCCTGCGATAGTAGGGGCTTTACAAAATTCAATGAAAGGCATGTATGATGAACCCATTTTTTCATTATATGAGGGAAACAAAAATGACGAGAAGCGGAAACAAGAAAAAATACACAAAGAGCTTGATGGCAGTATTCATATCTCTTTGTACAGTGCTCAGCACCATTCAAGTCGCACAAGCGGCACCTGTAAAATTGTCGGAGCTGCCTTCTGGCACCGTTATCACGATCGGAGGGCATTCATGGAATGTGCTTGATCCGGCGACAGGCTATTTGCAGTCCTATCATCATGTCGGGGATGCGTGCGCCTTTGATCCGGACAATACCAACCGCTACAATCCTGCGGATACGAACAATATTGCTTACTATTTAAACAATACCTTTTATAACTCTCTGACGGCAGAAGGTAAAGCGATGATTCTCGACCACAACTGGTCTACCGTTGATCAGTTGAATGAGAATGCAAGTTCTGTAACCTGTAAAGTTGGAGTAATTGGCGAAACTGAATATCATACATATAAATCTTATATGAGCCATGCGGTTACCGCATATTTTTTCACCCGGACACCTTTTTCCGGTAATACCAGTGAGTTATATGTAGTAAATCCTGGTATGGTAGATAACGAAAAGAAAGCGGCAACGGACTTGAGCTATATGGTGCCGACGGTCTACATTTGCCCGGACACGGCGATCACAGACACTATGCGTAATCATACCGTAACTGCATCAATGAATAATACATCATGGGGATCAGTTAGCTTTAACGGTAAATTTGAAATAGGTCAAACTGTCAAAGAGACCTTCGCCGAAGGGGCCAGTGTAACGGTGACTGCGCAACCTCTTCCGGGGTATAAAGTGGGAAGCTGGACAGTAGATGGAAGTCCGGTCAGCAACGAAAGTAACACCTTTACCTTTACAAATGGAAGTACGGATACCAGTGTGGTGGCAAATTTCGAGACTATCAAATATCAGGTAACGATAAAGACACCATACCCCGAGCGGGGATCTGTTTCAGGATCGGGACAGTATGCGAATGGGCAGAATGTTACTATCAAAGCGATACCAAATCCCGGTTATCGACTTAGAGATTGGTTTTACGAGGATTCAGGCTATAAAAGCTGGCCGGCAAACTATACATTTCAAGTTGAAGCTAGGAGTTATACCCTTACTGCAAATTTTGAGGAAGATCCCAATTCGAACATGAAAAATGTGCAGCTATCCACAACTTATGGGGGAACTGCCAGCGGTGGAGGAATGAAACCAGTTGGAAGCAACGTAACAATAACCGCTGCACCAGATGAGGGTTTTCGCTTTACCGGATGGAAATTGAATGGAATAGGCCCATTAATTCCTGACGCAAGCTATACATTTACAGTTCCTTCCTCTAGCGTGTGGCTGCAAGCCAACTTTGAATATATTCCGTTAAAGCTTGCAACTTCAAACCCGACAGCAGGGGAAAGGAATAAAGCGTATCACTATAAATTCACGACAGCGGGTGGAGTTGGGCCAAAGACCTATGCTGTAACCGCAGGAACCCTGCCTGCAGAATTGTCACTTGCAGCAGATGGAACCTTGTCAGGTACGCCTACAACAATCGGGACTTATACGTTCACTGTAAATGTAACGGCGATAAACGACCAAAATGATCCGGTGTCGGACAGCAAAGAATATACCATGACCATCAATGAGGAAGCATTGGCAATCAATAAAAGTAATCCAGCGAGCGGAACGGTAGGAACAGCATATACCGACAGCTTTACAGCACCGGGCGGTACAGGAGCAAAGTCCTTTGCGGTGACGGCAGGAGACTTACCGGCGGGATTATCACTTGCATCAGACGGCAAGCTATCAGGCACGCCGTCGGCAGCTGGAACCAAAACCTTCACCGTGACGGTGACGGACAGCGCATCTCCGGTTGTGTCTGTCAGCAACGAATATACTTTGGCGATAAACACGCCCCTTGCAATAGACACAAGTAATCCGGCAAGCGGAACTGTAGGAACACCATACACTCACAGCTTCACAGCAACGGGCGGAACTGGAGATAAGACCTTTGCGGTGACTACTGGAGCCTTGCCAGAGGGTCTCGCTCTTGCACCAGACGGCAAGCTGTCAGGCACACCGTCAAAGATTGAAACCAGCACCTTCACCGTGACAGTATCAGACAGCGCTACTCTGGCAGTAAAAGTCAGTAATTCTTATACGATGACAATCAATCCGGCACCGCTTGTAATTAGTAAAAGCAAACCGGCTGGCGGAACGGTAGGAACACCATACACCCATAGCTTCACAGCAACAGGCGGTACAGGCGCAAAGACCTTTGCGGTGACTTCGGGAGCATTGCCAGAGGGTCTCGCTCTTGCACCAGACGGCAAGCTGTCAGGTACGCCGACAAAGATTGAAACCTGCACCTTCACCGTGACGGTGACGGTCAGCGCAACTTCGGCGGTGACAGGCAGTAATTCTTATGCAATGACAATTAATACGGCACCGCTTGTAATTAGTAAAAGCAAACCGGCTGGCGGAACTATAGGAACACCATACACCCACAGCTTCACAGCAACGGGCGGTACAGGAGAAAAGACCTTTGCGGTGACTACTGGAGCCTTGCCAGAGGGGCTCACTCTTGCATCAAACGGCAAGCTATCAGGTACGCCGACAAAGATTGAAACCTGCACCTTCACCGTAACGGTGAAGGACAGCGCAACTTCGGCAGTGACAGACAACAGCAGCTATACAATAGTTATTAACGACAAGGCTGCAAACAATGGTGGCGGCGCACCCTCCGGCGGTTCCTCATCCACCACGCCGTCCACGCCATCCAGCGGCTCGACGGCAACGACAACCGCCACAGCCAAAATCGGTACTGACGGCAAAGCAGCAGCCTCCGTCACCCAGTCCCAACTAAGCGATGCGCTTGATAAGGCAAAAGCGGCAGCCGGAACGAACGGTAAGCCTGATGTGAAAATTCAGATTGACGGAGCCTCCGGCGCGAGCAGTGTCGGCACGACTATTCCGCAAGCCTCCGTTCAGGCGCTCGTGAGCGGAAACTTAGGGGCGCTGACGATCTCCGGCCCGACGGGTGCTGTCACCTTTGACGCGGCAGCCCTGAAAACCATCTCCGGCGCGGCAGGCGGCGACGTGACAGTTACCGCTTCCAAGGTGGACACGTCCACGCTCCCCGATACGGCAAAGCAGGCTGTGGGCAGCCACCCGGTCTATGAATTCAGTGTGACGAGTAGCGGCAAGACCATCTCCCAGTTCGGCGGCAGCGTAACGGTGTCAGTTCCGTATACCCCGGCAGCCGGCGAGGATACAAACGCCATCGTTATCTACTACATCGCAGCCGACGGCAAACTGACAATGGTGCCGGATGCTCGCTATGACGCCTCGACGGGTACGGTCATCTTCACTACCACGCACTTTTCGACCTATGCTGTGGGCTATAACAAAATGACCTTCACCGATGTGAGCGACACGGCTTGGTACGCAGGCGCCGTGACCTTCCTTGCCGCGCGGGGCATCACCTCCGGCACGATGGCAACAAGCTTCAGCCCCGATGCGTACCTGACGAGAGGCCAGTTTATCACGATGCTCTTGCGCGCCTACAGTATCTCGCCCGACGCGAACCCTACCGACAATTTCTCGGACGTTGGGAACACCTATTATACCAGCTATCTGGCGGCAGCCAAGCGGATGGGCATCACGAGCGGGATTGGGGACAACATGTTCGCGCCTGACAGGGGAATCACCCGTCAGGAAATGTTCACCCTCTTATACAGTGCGCTTAAATCTACAGGCAATCTCCCACAGGGCAAATCGGGCAAAACGACAGCCGATTTCTCGGATTCTTCGGAAATCGCCTCCTGGGCGAAGGACGCCATGACGCTTCTTGTGGAAACCGGAACAGTCTCCGGCAGCGGAGGGAAGCTCTCTCCGACCGCGACGACCACCCGAGCGGAAATGGTGCAGGTACTGTATTACCTTCTGGCCAAATAGAACATTCGAAAAACAATCATATTAAAAATCGGGCGGTGTGATTTCTATCCAGATCGCCCGATTTTTATATGCCAATCTATTATAGAAATCGTGTGAGTTTTAATACACAAAAATTGACTCTGCAAATCAAATGATATCGATTTTGGAAAGAAAACACAAAAAAATCCATGTTACAGGATTCGAACCTGTACATGGATTTTTTGTTTTAAATACGGCAAGATATGTGCTATAATCGCGTCAGATTATTTAAACTTATTAATGTTTAAAGGCGCAAGGAACATCCGCTTGATGCTTTAAGAATAAGAAGCGGCATCTTCTATAAGGAAGTGATGATATGCCTCCAAAGAATCGTTTTGCCTCTGTACAAAGAAAGATAAAACATAAATTGTACAGAGGAGTGCATAGTAAATGAAGAAATCAAACAAGCCAGTCATTACAAATGAGACCTTAAAAGCAATGGAAGACATGTCCTTTTTTACCTATTCGCTAATCTTTGATGACTTACTTATCGTTGCCCAAAAAGAAACAAACTGCTTTGTTTTAAAAACTAATGATGGGTTGATTATCATTGATGCCATTTGGCCGGCAAAAGAAGCATTTAATGCAATAGTAGCTGCGATAGAGGATGTAGGATGGGATCCTGATGTGATCAAAAAATTGGTTTTGACGCATGGTCATGTCGACCATACAGGATGCGGGAAATGGTTCGTTGAACAATGTCATGTCGACACATACCTCTCCAAAGTTGATGATGTTTTCTGGCAGGAACATCCGGCAAAACCGGACAGACCAGAAACATGGAAAGACTATAATATTGACCATTTCCTTCTGGATGGAGATTCCATAACATTAGGTGAAAAGACAATAAGCGTTTACAGTACGCCCGGTCATACGCCGGGATGCATGAGTTACATATTCCCCATAAAAGAAAACGGAGAAAATCATATGGCAGCCTTGTGGGGAGGGACTACACCTCCGTGGGCAAAGGCCGAAGTGAGGCAATACATGGAATCTTTGGATTACTTCGTTGACGCGGCGATGCAAAAAAATGTGGATGTGGCTTTAAGCAATCACACGGCAATCGACAATGGTCTGGAACGTATTGCATACTCCAGAAAACGTTTTTCCTATATGCCTAACATCTATATAATTGGGCCAGACGGATTTCAAAGATATTGTCAGGTTTTTCGGACAATGAGCCAAGAAATGCTGGAAAAATTATGAGCACAATGAGCCAATATGCGAACTTATATGGGTATGTGATTTAGGGCATAATTTTTAATACATGTAAAACTCGAGTTCGAATCCACTGAGAAAATTCAATGATATCGATTTCGGTAATAAAACACAAAAAAGATGTAGTTTCCGCCAAGGGGGAGCTATGTCTTTTTCGTTTATAAAGCATAATTGGTATAAAAGCATAATTGGATGAATTCAACCAGAAGCGGAAAAGCACAGTCGTCTATTTACCAAAGCAGGTGAAGGGTTATCTGTTTTCTTTTTTTAGTTATCCCTTGGCAGTTGGAGAAACATGTAGTAAAATAACCTTATTTATAAAGGCTCATTTGTTTACGGGGAGGTGTTTTTGTGCCGGTAAAGATTGTTATCTGTGACGACACGGCTGAGGATATCGTTCGGCTATCCGGGGCCCTTTACGCCTATGACCCCTCATTTGAAATAGCCTCCTTTTCGGACGGAAAGACCCTGACAGACGAATTTTTGAGCGGCGGATTAACCGCCGACCTTTTGTTTCTGGACATTTACATGCCGGGGATTGATGGTATTATGACGGCTCGGGAGCTGCGCACCAGGCATAAGGACCTTAATATCATCTTTCTGTCGTCCAGCCGGGACCATTATCCGCAGGCTTACGAGGTCTTCGCCTTCAATTATATTCTCAAGCCCTTCGACAGGGAGCGGCTGTACGCTGTACTGGACCGCGCCCTTGAGGAGCTTGGGCGGGAAAGCGCCTATAAAATCAGCTTCAGCTATAAATCAGCCTCATACAGCGTGAATTGCCGCGATATCCTATATGTGGAGAGTCGGGACAAGCTCCTGCTGCTCCATCTTGCCGATGGCAGTACACTGCAATGCTATAAGCGGCTGGAGGACATCATGGAAGACCTGCCTCAGCAGTCCTTTATCCGCTGTCACCAGAGTTTTCTCGTGAATATTTCTCACATTACCGAAATGAGGGAGAACTTTTTTCGCGTCGGGCAGGTCATGCTTGGCATTTCTCGGAAATACTTGAAGCCCGCGAAAGACCAATATTATGCTTACCTGTTCTCCCACATGGGTGGGGAGCGGCTGCAATGACGGAATTGAAGCATACGAAAGCCTGGCTGATCGCAGGACTTCTCTTTGTGCTCCTGTGCTCCCATCTGCCGGTGATGTACACCCAGCTTTATCACAATCTGACAGCAACTCCGACTGCGGAAGACGGCAGCGTGGATGTAATAGGTGTTCCCGCGGCCAAAGACATTATTCTGGACGGGGACTGGGCGTTTTATTGGAACTGCCAGATTGCCGACGAGCCTGAGCAGACAGGGAGTCCGGATTTTTTCATCCGGGTGCCGGACTACTGGTCAAAATACAAAATTGGCGGAGTTTACCTGACCGCAAGTGGCTGCGCAAGCTACCAGCTTACGCTGAGCGGTCTGGAGGCTTTTCGGCCTGTTACTGTCTATCTTCCGGATTTTGGCAGCGCATACCGCGTATTTATCGACGGCGAGCTTGCCTCGGAAAGTGGCGTTGTGTCAGATCAGTCTGCCAATGTTTTCACCACAACCAAGGCGAAGCTCTATCCCGTGACACTTTCCGATGCCCCAGAGCATGTGGTTGTCATTGAGGTTGCAACCACGCGGTTTTCCGGGCTGTATATGGCCCCGGTTTTAAAGGAGTATGACCGTGCTGTGCAGGAAGATAGTAACCGGAATACCGTGCGGCTGATCCTGTTTGGCATAGCACTGTTTTCCTTCTTTGTCCTGATTGTTACATATGGACTGTCCTTTCGTGAGGGTCACCGGTCTATCTGGCTTCCGGCGATTGGTATTCTCGTCCTGGTACGTATCATGCTGACCACGGAATTTTTTAACCTGTGGCAAAACACGGTGTTCTTTGGCCTATCCTATGAGGCAACCAATCCGCTCATGTTTCTGGTATCCTTTGTGTTCAAATACCTGTTGATTTACCTACTGGAAGAGCTTCTGGGAATTGCGTTCTCCCGAAAGGAAAAGCTGGGATTTTTGATTTATTACGCCGCGCTGTTTTTCGTCTACCTTCTCGTGCCCCACGGCTTCTACAACCGGCACATCTCAGTTCTGCTTCCCATTGCCGCCTTTGCCATTGAGATTTACGCTTTCATTAAGGTTTGGCTCAACCGGCAGCACCTGAAAAAATACGGCCTGCTGATCTATTGGGGCGCGGATCTGGCAATTTTGGGACTCATTGTCGACTGCTACTACATTAACGGCAACAGCTACCTCAATCTGTCGCTTGCGCTGTTGACTCTATTTACCATATACATGATGATTCTCAGCTTGGTTTCTGTCCTGCGAACGGCGGATGTGTACAATGAGCTTGCCGTTTCCACCTCCCGGCTGGCACAGGCAAAGAACCAGATCGACATACAGATGGATTACTATGACGCGCTGAGCACGCAGATCAACGAAGTTCGGGCTGTGCGGCACGATACGCACCATTTTGTCGGTGTAATGACGCAGCTGTTTAGAGAAAAGCGATACGAGGAACTGGGCCACTTTTTAAGCGCATACGCGGAGATGAGCGAAACCGAACCACTTCCGGTGTTCTGTGAAAACGTCGTGGCAAACTCGATTTTGGGGTATTACGCTTTGAAGGCGAAGGCGTGCGGCATCCCGTTTCACTGCGTCTGCGCCATTCCGAAGCGGATTTCTGTCAAAGACAGCGACCTCTGCGTGGTTTTGGGTAACGCTTTGGAAAATGCGTTGGAGGCGTGCGAGAAGCTTGATAAGTCGGCCGTGCTGCTGATTGCTGTGGAGGCAAGGGCGGCGAACGGCCAGCTGCTGATTAAAATAGAAAATTCATATAATGATCTTTTGATTCAGAAGGATGGCTGTTATCTCTCCTCAAAAAACAGTAGTGCCCACGGATTAGGTCTGAGGAGCATTCAAATGGTAGTGGACACCTGCGGGGGCTTCCTCAAAACGGAGCACAGTGGGACGACTTTCACCCTGATGACTGCTTTCCCAAATTCCAATTTGGACGGCGAGCCGCCGGACGCGTCCCAAGGGCCGTCCTGAAAAACATATATTTACCCTGTCAAGTATATGGCAGGGTAATTTTTATGTCGATTTCGGCGGCAGAAACGTCAATTTCGCCATGGGCGATTTTTCGCCATTTTTCCTGCTATAGTGAACCGGGGGTGAAAGCAATGATCTACCAGCTCAATCCACAACCGAATACAACAAATATTTATACAACACCGTTCAACTCAAGCCGAATCCCATGTCTAACCACCAAAGAAATACGGGCGTTCTACCCTCACGGCAATTTCGTTATAGTAGGGGAAATCGGCAGCCTCGCACGCCCTCCGGATGGCAGAGATACGCTCCTCGCCGGAGGCTCGGAAATCCCAATCCTTCCACGGGGAAGTCTGATATGGCCCTTTGAGTGGATTGCGGGTTATGTCCCCATAGGTGAAAACACCTATGTTGCCGTAGTCGGGAGCCCTTTTCTCTCCTTTCTGCGATACAAAAGGAAACTTGTCGGTAACCGAAGCGAGGAAGGTCGCCATGTCAGTGACGGCCTAAGAACTAAATACTAAATAAAAAGTACAAGGAGATTAAAAGAATATGAAAAAAATACAAAAAAAATTATGGAGTCTTGTGCTGTGTGCGGCTTTTGTTTTGAGCATGCTTCCCGCCGTTTCGCTTCCTGCGGATGCCGCGGGGCTGAAGCCCGCCGCCATCCGACTGGATGCGAACAATTCGTTCGGTATCCAAGGCGCCGGTACGAATTGGGTTTATTTTGGAAGGTACGGCGGCTCGCCGAATAGATGGCGTGTACTCTCCATAAGTAAAAGTGGCAGTTACTACTATGACAATGCCGGGAGCGAATACAACGGTAACATCCTGTTTTTGATGTCGGAGTCTCTCATGGGAAGCGTCAAGTTTAGCGCCAATGGACCCTCCAGCAACGTCTATCAGGGAAGTAATTTGCAAGCTTTTTGCAACACGCTCTACGGCAGCTGCTTTTCCTTGGATGAAAAGCCCGCAATTCTCTCTACGACGAAAACCCCAGATTATGATCCGGGTGTAGCATGTTGGGGTTCCTCAACTCTGGACAAAGACAAATTGTTCAGCCTGTCGCTGTCAGAGGTCACGAACAGCAGTTATGGCTTCAAAAGTGGTGCTTTTAATCAAGCTGACACCGCCCGCCGATTAAACAAAATATGGCAACTGCGCACGCCGTCTACAGGATCCTCGGACATCGTGGCGGTAGTTATCACTGACGGCAGTATGACCAACGGTTTGGTTGATACCCCATACAATGTCCGTCCTGCTTTCAATATGAACCTGTCACCGGTCCTATTTGCGTCCGCCGCACAGGGGGGTAAATCCGCTAGCGGCATGGATAGTGGCCTAGCACCAGTCCCCGGTACAGCGCCTACCACCTGGAAGCTGACGCTTCAGGACAAGAGCAGGACGTTTAGCGCAACACCCTCGTCCGCAACCATTGAAGCGGGCAGTACCATATCCGTCAACTACACCGGCGCCGCATCAGGATCTAATGAATTTGTCTCCGCCATTCTGACGGACGCAGACGGTAACGCCCGTTATTATGGCCGGCTGAAAAACATCACCGCTTCCGGCAGCGCCGCCGGCACCGTGAGTTTAACGATCCCCGCCGACCTTCACGCGGGCGGCTATTCCCTTAAGATCTTTTCCGAGCAGTACAACGGCGATTATCAAACCGACTTGGCCAGCGCTTTTAGCAATGTGGCGTTGACAATAACTACTGAAACTACGCCCCCAACCGTCCAAAGCGTCACTCCAGCTTCAGGAACAGGCATGAACCCGGCCTCGCTTACCATCAACTTCAGCGAGGTCATGGACACTGCCATAGCTGGGACGGTCACACTAAATAATGGCTCGACAGCAAGCAGTCCGCTGTGGAGTACTGACAAGAAAACCGTGACATATTCAATCTCTGGTCTTACCTACTCCACAACCTACAATATAAGTATATCCGGCTTCAAGGACAAGGTAGGCAATATCATGACTACGGATACCAGCCATAATTACGTCACCGGGGCCTTGACGTATCTCGATGAAACCGGCGCGGCACAGACAGCTACGGCGACTAAAATCACCAGCTCGACCACGAGCCTTAACACCGGCTGGTACGTCGTCGACAGCAATGTGACGAAGAATGGGACACTCCCCGTCACCGGTGACGTGAAGCTGATCCTTGCGGATGGCTGCACTCTGACAGTCAGCGGAAGCTATAACGACGCGGGCGTCAGCGTCACAACAGGCAACAGCCTGACAATCTACGGACAATCAGCAAGAACAGGAAAGTTAATTGCTTATGGCGACGGCGACGGCGCCGGCATTGGCGGAAAACGCTATGTTAACGGCGGGGCAATTACCATCAACGGTGGCACTGTTACAGCTAGAGGCGGCGGTTACGGCGGCGCCGGTATCGGCGGCGGAGTGCAAGCCTCCGGTGGGACAATCATCATTAACGCCGGCACTGTTACAGCCAATGGCGGCACTAATGGTGCGGGTATAGGCAGCGGTAGTAATTTGAACAACGATGGCTCCATCACGATTAACGGGGGTACCGTTCTCGCTAGTGGCGGCGCAGGCGGCAGCGCCGGTATCGGCGGTGGCTACAGAGGTAGCGGCGGTA
>CAZLLK010000032.1:0-31677 GCA_964560435.1 uncultured Oscillospiraceae bacterium | reverse complement strand
TTTAGTGGTAATATTAACATCCGCGGAACGTATAAGTGACGCAACTATTATAGGAGGAGGTGGCAAATAGTGCCCAATATTAAATCTTCAGCCAAGAGAGACGCCCTTGCCAAGGCTCAGAACGCAATGAACAGGGCGGCAAAATCACAACTTAAGACAAATCTCAAAAAGTTTGACGCGGCAATTGCAGAGGGCGATCGTGAAACAGCCGTCAGCGCCTATAAGGTCGCTGTCAAAACCGTCGATCACGCTGCATCAAAGCATCTTATTCACAAGAACTGCGCGGCCAACAAAAAGTCCAAGCTTACGCTTAAGCTTAACGGAATGCAGTAATTAATTCCAACTTTTCACCTCATTTAACATAAACTGTATGTTTTATTTGCAAAATCCGAGAGAACGCTCTGTTCTCTCGGATTTTGCCATAAATACAGGGTCGAATCGTGGGGAATTTGCAACTTAAATCACGTATTTTGAAGATATTGTGATTGATTGTTCCATTTATATAATGTATAATATAACAAATAATCAAAAGAAATAGAGTAAAATGCTATAAATGCACGGAGCTAAACAATCCGATTTTTCCGAATTTACCGAGCTTTTCCGGATCTGCCGGTGCTTCACAAAAATTTATTCATTGCGGAGAAATTTATAATGGTTCCGAAAAATCAAAAATTCAAATTGGGCGACATACTGCTGCAGCAAGGCTATATTTCCGACAAACAGCTTAAGTCTGCGCTTGAAGCCCAAAAGAAGACAAAACAGCGTTTAGGTGATTATCTTATTGATTCGGGTATAGTCTCCGATATGGATATAGCCCAAGCACTGCATATCCAGCTGGGCATAGAGGTTGTTGAGCTTCGCGGAATCGATATTCCCGAAGACGTCATTTCTCTGGTTAACGGTAATGTTCTGCGCCGTCACAACGTCCTTCCGCTCGCATTCATGGGCACTTCCAGCAACACGCTGATTCTCGTCATGTCCGACCCACTCGATATGGTCGCTCAGGACGATATTTCGATAATCACAAACTGTTTCGTTGAACCCCGTATATCCACATCGCGTGAGATAAACGCGGTTCTCGACAGATACTTCGGAACGGGCGAAACAATGTCCGCCGCCGAAAAATTTACCAAAGAAAAAGCAATTAAGGATCACGACCAAATAGTTGCCTCGGCGGAGGAGGCTCTCGACTTAAGCTCTGCGCCGATTGTTCAAATCGTTAAGTCCATCATAGAACAGGCTGTTCGGTCCCGTGCCTCCGATATCCACATCGACGCATTGGAAAAGCAGCTCCGTGTTCGCTATCGAATCGATGGTGTACTAATCGAAAAAATGGTCTATGATCTTTCACTTCTTCCCGCACTGTCAGCTAGAATTAAGATTTTGGGCGGCATGGACATCGCGGAGAGGCGAAAACCACAGGACGGTCGTATAACCGTGACTGTCGACAGATCCGAATACGACATCCGAGTTTCGGTGCTTCCTTCCTATTTCGGCGAAAAGACTGTTATGCGTTTGGCGGATAAAACTGCGCTGACGAAGACAAAATCCGAATTGGGGATGAGAAGAGACGAGCTTGCTCGCTTTGACCATATCCTTTCCAACCCAAACGGTATCATTATCATTACGGGACCGACGGGAAGCGGAAAATCAACCACCTTATACACGGCACTTAGCGAGCTAAACACGGAGTCCGTCAACATCATAACCGTTGAAGACCCTGTTGAAGCCAGCATACCCGGTATAAATCAGGTTCAAGTCAATCCAAAAGCCGAACTTACCTTTGCTTCGGCGCTTCGCTCAATTCTCCGTCAAGACCCTGACATCATAATGATCGGAGAAATCCGCGACTACGAAACGGCGTCAATCGCTGTTCAGGCATCTATCACAGGCCACCTTGTCGTTTCCACGCTGCACACAAACAGCGCCTCCGCAACGATTACGCGTCTTATGGATATGGGAATAGAAAGCTATCTTCTGGCAGATTCTCTCGTGGGAGTTATCGCGCAGCGCCTTGTGCGAAAGCTTTGCCCCCACTGCAAAAAATCAAAGCTTGCAAATCCAATCGAAAAGCGTATGCTTGGCAAGGAAGATGCTCCGGATATAATAACAATATATGACCCCGTTGGCTGTCCGATGTGCGCCGAAACCGGATACTTTGGACGAATAGGCGTATACGAGATAATGGAAGTCACTCAGGATCTCAAACGGATAATCGCCACAAAGGGAAATTCTGGAGTAATACAAAATGTTGCAATCGCCGACGGCATGAAAACATTGCATATGAGCGTGGCAGAATATGTTTTAGACGGAACAACGTCAATAGCGGAAATGCTTCGCATTTCCTTTGACGAATAATCGTCGATTTTCGGTGGTATATGCCGTTATAGTAATTGGAGAATTCAATGTTGACATTTCAAGAACTAATAAGTTTAGCCATTGACAGCGGCGCTTCGGATCTTCACCTCAGCGTCGGTGTGCCTCCATGCATAAGGGTTAACGGTGCAATAATCCGTTTGGATAAGGATATCTGCACACCAACAGACATTGAAAAAATTTCATATTGCATAATGGAAGAGCGCCACCGTGAACGTCTATTTACTGCAGGCGAAGTCGACTTTGCCTATTCAATACCCTCGCTGGGCAGATTCCGTGTCAATGTCTTCCGTCAAAGAGGAAGCCTGGCACTTGCGGTCAGAATTTTGAATCTTAGAATTCCGGCACCGGAAGAATTGGGAATTCCGTCAGCTGTCGTAGAAATGACACAAAAGCGACGCGGATTAGTTCTTGTAACCGGCGCAACCGGAAGCGGAAAATCAACAACGCTTGCTTCGCTTCTCGACCGTATCAACAATAACTACAGCTACCACATAATAACCCTTGAAGACCCCATCGAGTATCTTCACAGACATAACAAATCCATCGTCAACCAGCGCGAAATGGGAGCGGATTCGGAAAGCTATTCCGCCGCGCTTCGTGCAACGCTTCGTCAGGACCCCGATGTTATCCTCGTCGGAGAAATGCGTGACCTTGAAACGATATCAACTGCAATAACAGCAGCGGAAACCGGTCATCTTGTCTTTTCGACCCTTCATACCAACGGAGCGGCAAACGCGGTCGACCGAATTATAGACGTTTTCCCGCCTCATCAACAGCAACAAATAAGAACTCAGTTGGCCGATGTTTTGCAATGCGTAATATCGCAGCAGCTTATTCCGAAAATTGACGGCAAGGGTCGTGTTGCCGCGATGGAAGTCCTGCTTGCCAACAACGCCATTCGAAACCATATCCGCGAGGCAAAAACCTACCAAATTCCCACAGTAATGCAGACAAGCGCAAAGCTGGGAATGAAAACAATGGACGATGCGCTTTACGAACTTTTCACAAGAGGTGAAATAAGCGAGGAAAAAGCCCTTCTGTACGCACAGGACAGGACAATTCTTGCAAAGCGATTTAACTAAAAGTTCCACCACTTATCCCATTTCAGGAGAGTGATATTTTGGCCGTATATTCTTATCTCGTAATAGACAAAAGAGGCAAAGAGATAAAAGGCAATTTGGACGCCGAGTCGCGCGCCGATGCGCTCTCCCAGCTTCGCCAAATGGGCAACATGGTAATATCCGTTGACGAAGTCGGTTTGCTTAACAAAGAAATTAAGCTGTCCGCTTTTTCAAAAAAGCCAAAGCCCCGCGATTTATCCGTTTTCTGCCGCCAGTTTGTCAGCATCAACAGCGCGGGCATTCCGCTGGTCTCGGCGCTTGAAATGCTTGGTGAACAAACGGAAAACAAAATGCTTGCAAAAGCAATTCTCGGCTGCAAAAAGACAATCGAGCGGGGCGAAACGCTTGCCCACGCAATGAGTATGTGGCGAGAGGTCTTCCCGCCCATGTTCGTAACGCTGGTTGAGGCGGGTGAAGCCTCCGGTTCTCTGGACGTTTCCTTTTCACGAATGGCAGAACAATTCGAAAAGGCGGCAAAGCTTCAGGCAACCATCAAAAAAGCAACGGTTTACCCAACTTTCATCTTAGTAGTCGCACTTTTGGCTATAATTGCGTTACTTACATTTGTAGTTCCCACCTTTGAGGACGTGCTTACACAGCTTAACGTGAAAATGCCAGGAATAACGGTTGTGGTTCTTGCTATCTCAAGGTTTTTGGCAAGCCGATGGTATGTGGTCTTAGCCATCATATTCTTAATCGTGTTTGGTCTGCGCGTCTTTTCAAAAACCGATACGGGAGAATATTTCTTTGGCAAAATCCATCTAAGGCTTCCGCTTTTCGGTGACCTTGCCAGAAAAACGGCTTCTGCCAGAATGGCAAGAACGCTGACAACTTTGCTTGGCTCGGGCTTGCAGTTGGTCGATGCGCTCAGCATCGTATCAAACACCATGACAAATGTTTATTTCCGAGGCTCTCTTTTGGCGGCACGCGAAGCCGTATTGCTCGGTTCCCCGCTAGCGTCCCAGTTTTCAAGGGACAACCTTTTTCCTCCGCTTGTCCGCCACATGATAAGCATTGGCGAGGAGACAGGCTCACTCGAGAATATGCTTTCAAAGCTTGCTGATTACTACGAGGAAGAAGTGGAGTCAGCAACCGAAAGGGCAATGGCATTTCTTGAGCCGGCAATCATCCTTTTTCTCGCAGTCGTCATCGGAGTGATTATCCTTTCGATAATCATGCCAATGGCTTCAATGTATAACGGACTTAACAACATTTGATTTCAGGCTAATTCATCAATTAACAGTATATAAGCGCCCTTTGAAAATCATTAACAGGCGTTTAGATAATAAAAAACGGGAAGTATATAACAAAAAAGGAGTATTATTATGATTCAGAAAATCAAAAAGAACAACGCGGGCTTTACTCTTGTAGAGCTTATCGTCGTAATCGCAATCCTCGGCGTTCTCGCCGCAGTCCTCGTTCCTCAATATATTCAGTATGTTGGTAAAGCAAAGGCAGCAACAGACAAAAATACCGCTGCTGCAATCGAAGAGGCTGTGGGTGTTCTCGCTGCCGACGGAACAGCATATGGCACCTCATATTACTGGGATGTTTCAGAAGGCGGTGTATTCCAAGGAACAGCTACTTTAGCAGGAAACACCGCTGCAACAGCCGTTACAGATATCACTGGCGCGATTCCGAAAGCAAAATCTACTGACGCTGTAGATGTTACTTTTACAATCAATGCGACAAATGGAACAGTATCTGCTACACCGTCTTATAGCGGTTGGATTGACTGATAGCTTAACTTTCACTAACTGAAAGGACACCCCATGGATACTCTCACAACTTTAATGTACATTTTTGTGTTCATTTTCGGCATCACAGTCGGCAGCTTTCTGAATGTCTGCATACTGCGCATACCGAAGCATGAGAGCATCGTAACGGGTCCTTCGCATTGCACAAGCTGTGGCAAGAGGCTGAAATGGTATGAACTCATACCACTTTTCAGCTTTCTTGCCCTGCGCGGGCACTGCTCAAAGTGCAAGGCCCCCATCTCCGCTCAGTACCCAATTGTTGAGGCCGTGAATGGCGGGCTATGGCTTCTTGTGTTCTATGTTCTTGGCTTTACGCCCTATGCAATAATCGCCTGTCTTTTCACCTCCGCACTTCTTGTGCTTTCCGTCATCGACGCGAGAACGCGTGAGATACCCGCAGGCACAACAATTTTCATCCTTGTTCTCGGCGTTGCGGCAACACTTTTGGATTTGCCGAATTATCTTTCGCACATTATCGGGCTTTTCGCAATGTCCCTGCCACTGTTCCTTATCCTGCTCATAACTCGCGGAAGGGGAATGGGCGGAGGAGATATTAAGCTCATGGCCGGCTGTGGACTGCTTCTCGCCTGGCAGCTTGTTGTACTTGGCTTCTTTTTCGGTTGCTTTGCGGCAAGCATCACACACCTTTTGCTTATGGCTTTCAAAAAAGCTGGCAGAACTCTGTCGTTTGGCCCTTACCTCTCTTTCGGAATTTTCACCGCCATGCTGTGGGGAAATGCGATAATAGATTGGTACTTGAATATGTTCCTATAAGCTGCGCCGATTCTGGCGCTGTGTTAGTATTTACTGCATTTAAATTTGGCTTTTACTCCCGTTATCGGGCTTAAAGATATTATAAAGAGCTTATCGACTGAGAGGAGAATTCTATGGCGGCTAAGGTACTTAACATTGAAGTATGCGACCAGACCATATCAGTATGCCATACCGCACGGAAGGGCAAAAGCGTGCGAATATTCGCCTCTTTCATATTCCAAACTCCCGAAGCCTGCGTTTCGGACGGCGTTATTTTGAACGCTCCGCTTTTGGCGGGTGAGCTGAAAAAACAGCTTGCGGTGCATGGAATTCCAAAAACTAAGCACGTGGTTTTCTCTCTGTCGTCAAGCAAAATCGCAGTCCGCGAGGTTAAGCTTCCACCGATGAAGAAAAATCTCATCGCAACAGCTGTTCGAACGAATTCCGAGGATTATTTCCCCATCGACCTGAAAAGCTACCACATCACATATTCAGTGCTGGATACAGCTTCGGCTGCAAAGCCTTATAACAGAATCCTTGTTATGGCCGCGCCCATGTCGATGCTCGAGGGTTATTTCCTGCTTGCCGAAAAAGCTGGACTTAGCGTAAAAGCGATTGACAGCAGCGGCAACAGCCAGTATCAGGCGCTCAAGTGTATCGAATATAAGGGCGTCACGGTTTACGTTGATGTCGGAAGCTCCTCAAGTGCCGTCAGCTTTATGCGTGATAGAAAGCTTCTGCTCCAGAGAACATTTGCCTTCGGAGCGGACGAGCTGCTTTCACACTATATGAATGTGAGCGGCAAAACCCGCGAAAACTACCTTGAAATACTTAACGAAACGAATTTAATGCATCCCAGTTTTGCGGCAGACAAGCTGCTGTCACAGGCAGATGTTCAGAACGATTTGGAGCGTCTTGTCAGCGGTATAATGCGTTCAATCGACTATTTCAACTCCAGCCAGTGGGACGCCGCAGTTTCCCGCGTCGTACTCGCCGGAATTAACCGCCACCTTGTGGGACTTAAGGAGCTTGTTGCTTACTCAACAGGACTTGAAACACTGTACCTGGACGATATTTCGGATTTCACCGAATTTACACACGGAGCCGTCGGAGCCGCTACCTTCATCAATTGTTTTGGAAGCTCCATTGCCCCGCTCGATTTAATTCCAAAGCAGTTTCTTTCTTCTCACAGAATTACGGTTGAAAGCGATAATTCATCAGTTGTTCCCGGCGTCATTATGTGCGGCATTATTGTTGTCGGTGCGATTTTGATTTCGCTGTCTTCATGGCTTGGCTACGCTTCTGCGGTGGGAGACCTTAACTCCACATATGCGGAAATAGCAAACCTTCAACCCGCCCAAGACACTTATGACAGCTATCTATCCTATCAAGACAGTGAGAAGACAATAAGTGCCCTCATAGCACAAACAGACACTACGAACGAAAAGCTCGTCGCTTTCTTCGAGGAGCTTGAAGCAAAAATGCCCTCGAGCATTCTGCTTTTGTCTGCCTCCTGCACAAATGAAGGCGTTTCTCTTAATATAACCGTCGGAAGCTACACCGACGCGGCTTCAGTTATTTCCTCTCTGCGCTCATTTGAAAAATTTGCTCAAGTCGATGTATCGAACCTGAGCAGTTCTAAAAACGAAGTCGGCGCAGAAAGAATATCGTTTACCGCTAACTGCATCTACGGAACTAACCCTTATCTGAACAAGATTAACCCTTACATCGAATTTGTTAATCCCTCGGATGAAACGACCAACGCAACGGCAGATACAACAACAGGTATAGTGCCGGATACTGCATCGAATTCACAGGCTCAGTAGTCAGAGGAGGTTTAACCATGAGTATTTCCAAGCATGACCAAAAGCTCATACTTATACTGTTGGGCGTAGCTGTTTTTCTGGCTGCCTATTTTGGAATATGCAAGACCTTTAACAACAAAAAGGCCGAAGTGGAGTCTCAAATTAGTGCCCTGGCTTCGCAACTTGAGACACTTCGAGGGTTCTCCCAAGGCCAAGCTACCTATCAGGGCGAAATAGATCGTATTGATAAAGAGATAAATGCAGAGCTTAAACGATACCCAAGCGATGTCCGCAGTGAGGACATGATAATGTATGCTACGCAGCTAGAAGAAAAAGTCGGGGTCAAAATCGATAGCATTTCAATCGCTTCCCCCGAGGTGGTTTCAAAGTTTACCGGTCCAAAGAATACAGGTGACAGCAAAGAGATTGTTCCGATGATTGCCGTTCGCACGGGACTAACCATCAACTGCTCTCTTAGCTACGACCAGTTCAAGAAGCTGCTTGATTATATCTATGCAAGTTCTGAAAAAACAGATGTGGACAATGTTTCTGTCAGCTATGACGAGGCAACCGGAAAGCTTTCGGGCGTTATCACAATGGATAAATATTTCATCACCTCAGCGGATTATTCCTATAAGCAGACCGAAATACCGTCGGTTGCAAAAGGCAAGTCCGACCCGTTCGGAACCATATCGAACGCCGCCGCTTCACCCAAACCATCTACGTCGCCAAAACCGACAACTACACCTAAACCAACTACTTCACCTAACGCAGGTTAACAAAACTAAACTGTTTTCCCGCTCCGTCTCGGGGCGGGAATAATGGGTTTATGGACAGTTTTTCAAAGGAGGGGATCACAATGAAAAAGTCAGCGTTCAAGGACAACAGGGGCTTAACTCTCGTTGAGCTTATGGTGGGCGTTACGATTTTGGCTATCATTGCGGTTCCTCTTCTTAATGCGTTTGTTATTGGCGCAGGTACGCAAATGAAAAGCCACAAATATGGCGAGGCAACCGATGCCGCGCAAAATCTAGTAGAACAAATTCAGGCAACAGACGCGGACGCGATTTTATCAAATGCTACCGTTGTTAATCTGAACGCATTGTATTACACAAGTAGCAATCTGAGCACTGGTACTAACGGTGTTATTAAGAAGCCGACAGCTGACAACGGAAAATATTACATTGGAATACCAAACTATTCCTACGGTGGTTCAGCCTTCAATGCGCTTATTACACTTGATGCATCCGATTCCGTTAACGGCACGCCTGTGGTCGCCGGCAATCAGATGGATGCCTTGCTCAATATGTCGAAGGCGGATGAACGCGCCTTGAATGAGTTGAAGACACAATACGGCAGCTTGATGAAATCCCCCGATGAACTCACCAAGAGTCTGTTTGAGCGAACAATTACCTTTACCGTATCCAAAAGAGGCACTTCCTCACCATATGACTATACAATAGATGTTGAGTTTATGTACAGTACCGACACGATTACTGCAACAACTCTAGGTAGTAAGCGCGGTACGGAATTTTTCTTTACGCATTTAGAACAGTCCTCGGCAAGCGTCGGCTCAGTGGCCGATTCAACTGACGGGAGTCCCGTCCTTTCAGCATTTTTGTTTTTCGACGGATATTATAAGAGCAATATTTCAGGAGAAACAGTAATCATAAACAATCTCACGGGTTCATACATCAATGTTTTTCTCGTAAACACCAATAAGGAAACTGCCCCAGCCGCCGGCTATAAAGTCGATGTTTTATATAATCACATTGTCAAAAACCAACCTGTGGACAACCTCGTTTTCACCAATCTTGCTGCCGGCGAGGTTAGTTATAATGCGGTTGGTACTGCGCTGCCAGATATCACAATACCCGTAACAGGATATTTGGTTGAAACAAAGCAGCTTAACCGAAAGTATAACGTCAATGTAAAGCTTTTTCAGGGCGGAACTGGATTTACTGGTACTCCCGTTCTGAACATTGACTCGACAAAGCTTAACTACTGATTTTAAGCCGAAAGGAGATCAGGCAGTATGTGTAATCCAAACCACAGAAGACACGCAAAAAAGAACAACAAAGGCAGTGCTATCATCACAGTTGTTGTTGCCATGCTGTTTGTAATGGCGCTTGGCGCGGCTCTCCTCTTTGCGTCCTATACCGGATATTCAATCGAAATTACCCAACGCAACGACAAAGAGAGTTTATATGATGCAAGCTCCGCAATGGATGATGTTCGCTTGGGCGTTCAAACGCTTCTGTCCGAATCGATTGCAAGCGCATATACGAGTGTCCTTTCAACATACATCACGGATTCAGAAAATAATCCCAGCTATAACCCGCAAACAGCTTTTAACAACGCTATTACCGCTCAGCTTTTTTCAAAAAAGACCGCAAGAAATGCTCTCTATTTCACATCGAACACCCGCTACAGTGCTGCCGCAATAGTAGCCTTCATAAACACTGGGGACACTACGGTTACGGTAACCAACGCCGGTTTTCCCGCTGAAACGGCATCCTTCAAAGACGCTCATGGCGCTACGGTTACAGTAACCGGCAGCACCTTATCCCTGAACCCCACTACCTCAGCTATAACTATCAAAGCATTAAGCGTTAAGTGTGTTTCTGGTGGCTTTGAATCCAACATCACATCCGATATAACCATTGCTATGCCCTACTTTTATGCAAGCTCTTCCACTACCTCCAGTATTAACAACTACGCGATCATTGCGAACAGCAAAGTGGAGTGCGCCAGCAATGACCGCACAGTCACTGGGCGTGTTTTTGCCGGAGACGGAGTTACTATATCTGGAAGCGGCTCCTCCCTCAAACTTTTAGACGGCGATTTAATTAGCAAGGGTCCAATTAGTGTTGGAGACAACTCCAGCTTAAACTTCGATGCTTCCGCAAACGAGCTATGGGCAAGTGAAATAACCGTAGGCAAATTCTGCGAGACAACTCTTGATGGAAAGGTCTATGTAGCGGATGACCTGGTTTTGAATGGCGGAAACTCAACTGTCACTTTAAAAAACACATATTTTGGTTTCGGCAACGACATTTCTTCACCGGCAAAAAGCAGCTCTATCATGGTAAACGGAAGAGGCGACACACCTTCCACGCTTGATATTAGCGGACTAAACAAGCTTTCTTTGGCTGGAATCAGCTTTATTAATTTCACCGATGATAGCCTTAATGTTACTCCTATCCCAATGGGCGAATCAATGTCTGTCAAGAGCGATCAGCTGGCCTATCTCGTCCCTGCGTCCTGCATAAGCTATGCGTCAAACCCTTATATTTTTGCTTCTAATGAAACCGCCGCAGCACCGACGATTGATACCAGCACCGTCCTTTGGAGTGTTAACGGAACTAACAGAACCCTGTCAGACTATATTGGTACCAAAATTAGCGATAATACCTACAGCAAATGTAAAATCCAGACTTTATTTAAGAACCCAGACGCTAATACGAAAATAGCTTATGTATTTTTCGTTTTCAATGACAAGAAATATGCAAACGCATATTTTCAGCATTACTTTGAGTCGGACTCTAGCAAGATATCACAATATCTCAATCTCTATATGAGTTTAAAAGGCGAGAAGGTAGCAACAACCGACACCGCCGGAAACACATTTTATACCACGTCTGGCGGCGAACTTTCCCTCAACCCGGCGAGCGATACTGTCTGGGCTAATGGTGCTCAGACCAAATATAACAGCATGAAATCGCCCTATGAGACTTTCGTGAATGCCGACAAATTAGCAAAACTCAGCACAACCGCCGCTCCCCTTCAATTTAAAAACAAAGACAAAGACAAAGACGTGGTTGCTATTGTGGCGAAAGCGGATTACACCTATGATTCAAATTCACCCAGCACCGTCCGGCTAATCATCGCTTCTCACAACGTAACAATATCAAAAGCATTCACCGGCATAGTCATTGCTGGGGGAAGCGTCACCGTCAAAAACAATGTTACGAGCGGAAATCTCACCTCTGACGTGCTCAATTCGACCTGGACAGACGGGATAACCACTTATAAGCTGTCTGATTTCCTGCTCAACAGCGCTCAGCTTGGCGGAGCTTCAGACGAAAAGGTAGACCTTTGGAATCTTGATGCTCTCGTTTCCTATGAAAACTGGACAAAGAAATAAATAATTTGCGGCATGAAAGGAGGTGGCGGCTTGAAAAGCAATAATAAGGGCTTTACACTTGTCGAGCTTATTGTGGTAATGGCGATAATAGCCATATTTACTGCAATTGTCGGGCTGTCCATTTCCACGTTAAACTCCGCAAAAGCCGAACGCTGCGCAGCATCGGTGAATTCGCTCATTTCAAAGTGCAGGGCAGACAGCCTTGGTCGTACAGGCAGCTCTTACCTCACGATATCGCTTGACGACAAGGGGAATATTGTTTGCGAACACTCCGATGGCGCAAATGTCAGCACAGATGCTTTTCCAGCTAGCGGCGTTTCGGTTCTATTTACGACCACATCAACATATGCGCTAACCACCGCAAACTCGCTTACGCTTTCTTTTGACCGCTCAACAGGCGCACAGAACTCTCCCAGCTACACCGCTATCACCTTTACAAGCGGCCGCACCTACACAATAACGCTTGTCCCCTCAACGGGCTATCACAAGCTGACTTAGGGGGCGTTGTATGAATAAAGACAACAAAGGCTTTACCCTCATTGAGCTTGTAATATGCATGGTGATATTCGCCATAGTAGTTGCTTCGGTTTTTGGCTTTATGCTGGCGGGTGCGCGCTCTTACAGTACGGTAAACAACAGAATAAATTTGGAATTTGATTCCCAGCTTGCCATGAATCAACTGGGAAATTATATAATGGACTGCAACACCAATCTTTATTATATTGCCAACACCAACACGCTTTATGTAATAAACAAGGGTTCCGTCGAAAACAAATACGACGTCAATGTTTTTCAATTCACAGGCGGTAACATCAATTTCGGATATGGAAAAAACGCAGCCTCATTGAGCAACGGCTCGTTTACTTGCAACGTAACAGCGGCGGACCTCCTTGCAGAAAACGTCACGGGGTTTTCAGTCAGGTATTTTTGCGCAGATGGTACAGAAATTTTGACTGCTGACGGTTCAAAGGCGGTTTCTGCCACTATCACGATGGCAATGACACGAAATTCCGTACCTTTCAGCGGCACAAAGACAATTGCTTTGCGAAATAAACCTGCAATTTCCATTGTTCAATGAAGCAGATTGAGATAATATTAGCTTAAGATATATCCTCATCCACGGAAGGAGGCGCACATATATGAAACACAAACATTCCATGCTCCGCAGGGCACTTTCTATAGTGCTCAGCTTTGCTATAATTTTGCCTACGACACTTGCTTTGGTCGGGGACAGCGGCTCGGCACACGCGGTAAGCACAAAAACCAAAATCCGTGTTCTGGCCATAGAGCCGAGTGGCTCTGAAGAACTGACAACCGATAATGTCAAGCGTTGGACAGGTTATTGGCCAGAAAACATCTCCATTACGTTTGTATCCTCACTTGAGTACGTCGGCATGACCGATGATCTCGTGGAGAACTATGACCTCATCTATATCGGCCACAATGGTGGAATTTGCGATTTTCCAGGATATATAGGTTACCCTTATTCCAGTTCCGCAGTTACAAACCTTGATTCAGACTATCTGTATGCCAACATTGGCAAGGAGGTTTCGATTCCCAACAGAAGTTCATCCTCCGCCGTCGGGCTTACAGATTCGGAGTATTTAACCAGTGTTTTTTCCTCTTCATACCACAAGATAAACAGCGCCGCCCAGAAAACCCGCTATCCCGGAAATGACATTTCACCCGCGAAGCTTGCTGAGCTAAACCGTTATGTGTCCGAGGGTCACCCAGTAATAATCTCTTCCGGCTTAACAACCGAAGGTGGTCATGCGGCAACCTCGGCAGTGACTTTCACAGCGAATTTAAGCTCTGGGACACCTGGTTTTAACAGAATAAATCTTACGGCAAGTGCCGTTGCAACAACCGGAACGCTTCCCACCTCAACGCCTATATATCAGTGGTATAAGGACGGCGTTATACTTAGTGGCAAAATCTATTCAGGATACTCGGCTACAGAAGGCGGTAAATATAACTGCAGGATAACATACACCATAGACGGAAAACCGTATTCCGCATATAGCAAGAGCGTGGTCGTCACCGCTGCTCCGCCCCGAATCGACAACTCCAGTGCAGCTAATGGCTCGTCTGAACTCTATTATTATAGTTATTTTACTGGGGCTTGGTGGCATTCTGGTACTGATATAGATTCTGTGAGCGTGGCAGTCTCAGATAGCAACGGCACGTTAACGGCCTCACCGAATTACGTTTCTGGTCCAGGCTCGAACACTGAATATACTTATCAGTGGTACAACGCCAACGGGAGTATCGATGGTGCATCGGGTAGCACCTATACCCCAACGACAAACGGCTCCTATTATTGCAAAGCAAGTACAACAGAGGCATATTATTATATGTATTACACTCTAAATGGGACTCCCGCCCGGCTCGCCTACGTCACCCCAGCCACATCTCAAACAGTAATATTAACAAAAACAACTATTACCAACGACCCAACTCAAACTGGCAGTCCTGCAACCATTCCCCAACTTCCCGCAACCGCCTTTTCAATAGACAGCACCAAGGTTGACAATTGCTCAAATATGTATACACTGTTAAACGGCATTAATGGGAAAGCCAACGTCATGAGCACGTTGATAATGAACTATACTGCTCTCAGAACCGCTATAAATCTTTCAGCGCCGACAATCACGCTTTCATCACAGCCACCCGCATATGCAATCAGCGTCAATGGCAGCACCGGAACTATGACGTCTCTTACCGCTGATGCGGGTAGCAATCCCGCGACATATACGCTTAAATATACCTTTACCATCGGAAATGAGCCCAGTTCAATTGACAGCTATTTCTGTAACCTCTACATTGATTCCGATGGGAACGGCAATTTTAGTACAACCGAAAGCATCAATTCAGGCGTTGTTATCCGCAAAACAAATGCCACCGGCGCAATTGTTAATTCGGGCAACCTTAAGTCTGACAATACAAAGTATTACCTCTCCTATACCCTGCCAGCTTCTATTGTGGGAATTATTCCCTGGAAGCTTGAAGTTGTTAAGAATGACGACGCTAGAGTGCACGCGTCAGTCATCGACTACGCCCACGTTGCAGGCACCGCCAGAGCAATAAATATTCTGCAAATTTACGCAAGCACCGGTCTTCCCCTTGACACAACAGGTGCAGCATTCACTTCCAGCCCTTCCAGAACCAATTTCAAAAAACTTTTTGGTCAAGTTTCGTCCGATTATACTATCAAAATCCAAACCGTCAACACGGGTAGTGTAAATACTATCAGCTCAACCAGTATTATTAACAAGCTCGACGGAAAAAACACTGCCTATACAGACATTACATCATTCATCAATTCCTTTGATATGATACTTTTGGGCGTTGGCGGTTCTAACTACGACTTGACTGAAACTACGTCCAAAGCAATTGCCGAATATCTAAAATCCCGTCCAGTACTGTTTACTCATGATACTACCTCTTTGGCAAACGTACCGCCGGAGTATGATTCATCAACAAGTAGCAACTACAAGGGTGCATACCCTTACGGCTATAATATCAACAATATTTTACGTGACCCCTTCGGGCTTGACCTCTATGGAGTTACGAACGACACCTACGGTCACACAGCTATGTCTAATTTAGGCTTTTCCAACAGCGGAATTGTGGCATCAAACGACTATCCGAACATGAGCGAAACACAAACGAGCGACCTCCTTAACGCCGGTTACAGCGTAGCGTATCAGCCCGGGTCTAATACTACTGGACTCGGCGGAACCCCTGTGGTCACAACTCAGGGCTTTGCGACCAATGCATTCACAACTTCATATGCTACCAAGGTGTGGCAGGTCAACGAAGGACAAATAACGAGCTTTCCCTTCGACATTAACTCGGGCATTTTTGAGAGAGAAAACGGTGCATCGGCAACCATGTCCAGTACTCACTCACAGTATTATCAGGTTAACATGAATTCTAAGGATACCACTGTATGGTATTGCCTTAGTCAAAGAGATGTTGCAAACGCCGCATACATCTATTCGCATGGGAATGCCACATTCTCGGGCTTTGGTCATACTATCAGCGATATTTCGGATTCCAGTTCAGAGGCACAGCTTTTTATAAATACAATAATCGCCGCTTTCCGCAGTACCACAACTAAGCCCGATGTGAAGTTTTCCGATATCACCGGCAACAAAGTTGTGGCAAACTTCCTCATGCCGACCGATGATTACGGCGTACTCACAATAACCAACTCCAAAAGCACAGACAGAAATCTTTATTTCACTGTAACCGATACAAACAGCGGAATGAAGAAAATAACTGCTGCTTTCAGCTACATTGACCTCAATGTCAACCATCAAATAACGGTTCCGATTTACTACATGTCGGGCACAACGGAAAAAACTCTAGGCTATGACAGTCTGATTTCTGGTCAGCTGTATTATGTGAAAATTGACGCAGTCTGGAATAAAATACTGCAATTAGACTCAACTGCCGAGCAAAATTTAGGAGCAGGAATACCAATAAACGTAATAGTAACAACTAAAATCGGCGGCAGCGACATTCCCCCCGCTACTGCCACACTAACTTTACGCAAATTTATGCTGTTCGATTTAGGTTAAAGGAGCTGGTTATAATGCAGGACAAACAATTTTCAATTCTCTTTGACCGACTGAAGGACTATTCCGAAAACGGTGCTACGCCCATGCATATGCCCGGTCACAAGCGCAATGTCGGCGGTATCGAGTTTCTGGAAGAGCTTGGCGCAAAGTATGATATTACGGAAATCGACGGGTTTGACGACCTTCACAACCCGCACGGAATTCTGTCGGAGGCAATGCAAAGCGCGGCGTCGCTCTGGCAAAGCGAAAACTGCTTTTTCCTTGTAAACGGCTCAACCTGCGGCATTCTTGCCGCTGTGAGTGCTGCCGCTAAGCTCAACGGAAACGGCAAGCTGATAATGGCGCGCAACTGCCACAAGTCTGTTTATAATGCCACCGAGCTGAATAACATTACCCCGATTTATATAATTCCGCCACCTGTTGCGGGGTTTGGATTCTGCGGAAGCATTTCGCCAAGGGACATAGAAATCTCAGTTCGGGATAATCCTGGCACTCCGGTTATCCTGACAAGCCCTACATACGAAGGAATTCTTAGCAACATCTCTGAAATCGCAGTGATTTGCCATATGTACGGCTCCCCGCTTATAGTGGACGAGGCGCACGGTGCACACCTCAATCTGTCACAGTATTTTTCAGGCGGCGCTATCAGCGCCGGAGCGGACATTGTCGTTCAAAGCCTGCACAAAACCCTGACAGGGCTTACTCAGACCGGACTTTTGCACCTCGACAGCGGGCTGATTTCTCCCGATGACATTTTGCGTGAGCTTGCGGTTTTTGAAACCAGTAGTCCATCGTATCTGCTGATGGCTTCCATCGACGGAACGAGAGAACTTTTGGAGGAGCGCGGCCCCGAGCTTTTCAAGGCTTGGAACCGCCGTCTTGACCGCTTCGATACGCTGGTTTCCCCTCTTCAAAACTTGAAAATCCCGGGGCATAGTGATTTGTTCGAATGCCAGAAAAAGGACGGCCTTCCGGGTTATTTTAAGCGCGGTATCGAGAGCCGCGCAGTTTACGGATATGACAGAAGTAAAATCCTTATCTCCTGCGAGGGGACGGACACCACAGGAATTTCGCTGATGAATGAGCTTCGCACAAGCTATGGCATCGAATGCGAGATGGCCGCCTGCGGATATGTCGTTGCGATGACAGGAATTCTTGACAGCAGCGAGAATATTGAGCGGCTCGCAAAAGCGCTTTGCGCGCTCGACGGTGAAATTCGCGGAACGGCTCCGCGGTTGCCTTTCACGGCGGCAAAAATTCCAACGAGAAGGGTGAGTGTATCGGAAGCGCGCAAGAGCGAATCCAAGCTTATGTCCATTAAGGACGCAAAAGGAAAGATTTCCGCAGAGTACGTCTGGGCTTATCCGCCTGGAATTCCGCTTGTCGTTCCCGGCGAGGAATTGACAGAGGATACCGTGAGAAGCCTCATCATCCAGCGCGAGGCAGGCGTTTCACTGCGAAGTACCTTTGGCGGTATGCCAAAAACGCTGCGAGTGCTTACTTAGCCGAAAGCTATCTTCGCCCACGACGAAAGCCGTTTGCCATTAATACGCCATGCGCCCTTGACAATCGGTTCAATTTATTCTATATTTATATTTAGCAAAAATTCATTAAGGAGTTGTCACCATGAAAAGAATTAAAACTCTCAGCACCCGTAACCTTACAAAAACTCTTAAAACAGGCGGCTGCGGCGAGTGCCAGACATCTTGCCAGTCCGCGTGCAAAACCTCCTGCGGAGTTGCAAATCAGGTCTGCGAGAAGTGCAAATAAGCCTTTGGCTTTTACCTGAAACGGGTATCAAATGCTGTTCGGTCTGTTTTCGGTCGAACAGCATTTTTCCCTGTTTGCACATTTTAAGTGACGCTTTGCGTCGCAAAATCTATTTATTTCAGAGGTACCTATGATACATCAATATAAATTAAACGACTTCAACGTTGTGCTGGACGTTTTTAGCGGAGCTGTCCACTTGGTTGACGATTTGGCATATGACATAATTGGGCTTTTCGAAGCCTGCTCGGAAGAGGACATCGTCCGTCAAATGCTTGAAAAATATGCGGGAGACTCTGAAATCACTCGCGAGGAGATTTTGGGCTGCATATCTGACATAAAAGAGCTGAAGGCTGACGGCCAGCTTTTCACCGCGGACAGCTACGAGAGCCATGCCTGCGACTTTAAGAACAAAAGTCAGGCTGTCAAAGCTCTTTGCCTGCACGTTGCCCATACCTGTAACCTTAGCTGCGAGTATTGCTTTGCAGCTCAGGGCAAATACCACGGTGAAAGAGCAATCATGAGCTTCGAGGTTGGCAAACAGGCTCTCGATTTCCTCATAGCAAATTCTCAAAATCAAAAAAATCTCGAGGTCGATTTCTTCGGCGGCGAGCCGCTTATGAACTGGGATGTGTGCAAGCAGCTTGTTGCATATGCGCGCTCTCGTGAAGCAGAAACCGGCAAGTGCTTCCGTTTCACCCTCACGACCAACGGTCTGCTTGTAGACGATGACGTCATCGAGTTTGCGAACCGAGAAATGCACAACGTCGTTCTTAGCCTTGACGGACGCGAGGAGATTCACGACCGTCTGCGCAAAACTCCCAACGGCAAGGGCAGCTATGAATTGATTGTCCCCAAATTCCAAAAATTCGCAAAAATGCGCGGGGACAGAGAATACTATATGCGCGGCACCTTCACGCACAACAATGTCGAGTTCACCAAGGACATTTTTCACATGGCGGATTTGGGCTTCACTGCACTTTCAATGGAACCGGTTGTCTGCGCTCCCGATGATCCCTATGCTTTAACAGCGGAAGATATGCCGATTCTTTGTGAGCAGTATGAAATCCTCGCAAAAGAGATGATAAAGCGCAAAAAAGAGGGCAGAGGATTCACCTTCTATCACTATATGATTGACCTTGAGGGCGGCCCGTGCATCTATAAGCGTATCTCCGGCTGCGGCAGCGGCACGGAATACCTTGCCGTAACCCCATGGGGCGAGCTTTATCCCTGTCACCAATTCGTAGGCGACGAAAAATACAGCATGGGCAATGTTTGGGACGGGGTTACGAACACGGAGCTTCGCAACAACTTTAAGCGTTGCAACGCTTACGCCAGACCCTCCTGCGCCGATTGCTGGGCAAAGCTCTATTGCAGCGGCGGCTGTGCGGCTAACGCCTACCATGCCACGGGCGACATAACCGGAACATACGAATACGGCTGTGAGTTATTCAAAAAACGCATGGAATGCGCAATCATGATGAAGGTTGCCGAAAGCGACGATGAGCAATAAGAAAAAGCTTGTCCCGAATTTTGCGTAAACCTGCGAGACGGAATATGGGATGCTGCTATAAAAAACACCCGACACGAAAACGTGTCGGGTGTTTTTACGATTATTTAATCTACTATTGTAAAATGTTGTTTTCCACAGGTTTTGGATTTATAAAGAGCACGGTCCGCCCGCTTATAGACACTTATAAAGGTGTCGTATTGGCTGGCTACACAGCAACCAATTGAACAAGTAACTGGGGGCATATTGTAGTCATCGTCGCTGCGCGAAAGCATATTTTCCATTAGTTCTCGAAGCCTGCGTTCTACAATCTCCCTTTCTGCGGTGAGTGTCATGTAGACTACAAACTCATCTCCACCCAAACGTCCCAGCACATCGCCGAACCTGAATGTGTATCTTAACTTTTCGGCGAAAAATATAAGAGCTTTGTCTCCGCAATCGTGTCCGAACTCGTCGTTTATTTCCTTGAAATCGTCAAGGTCAAGTATCGCAAAGACCGAGTGTTCATTTGGTTCAAGTCTTGACAGCCGCTCGGTTACTACTTTTTCTATCTCGAAGCGGTTCCAAAGTCCCGTAAGGCTGTCAGTCGTTGCCTTCTCGTAAAGAACAAGACGTTCATTTTCGCGCTCATCTATGTCCTCGACACTGCCGATGGTAAGCGCTTTGCCTTCACCCTTGTCCGTAAGGCGCGTGGCAGTTACGTGATACCACCTGTAAACCTCCTTGCCGCAGAAATTTAAAACTCGAACTGTTGTCGACGTTGTCCCTTGCTCGCGCAATTCGGTAACGGATTGCAAATAAGCTGCACGGTCATCGGGGTGAACAATATCCCTAAGCTCCGAAAGAGAAATATATGGTTTTGGAAGCTTAACGTGCTCAGATTGACTGATAAATGTGAGCCTGTCAGTCCTCCTGTCGTATTCAAATGCCGCTCTTGCCGATTGGCTGGTGGCAATTCGGAATTTCTTTTTGAATAGCTCCATTTGCCGTGAGCCTAAATCAGCTTTGTGAAAACTAAACACAACAAGTAAAATTAATACAAATAATGCAGTAAAGCCAATAACACGAGTCGTAGTTAGCCCTACATATGCTTCAACATCAAGATGTTCCTTCGGCACCGCATATAAAACAAGCCAGTCATTTATTCCAACAGGTTTTAAGTAGGCCAAATACCCTTTGCCTTCTTCCGTTCCGGCAAGTGTCACCAATTGCTCCTTAAGGACATTTGATTTGTCAACCGTGAGTTGCCCTTCTGCTATGAACGGTTCTTCTGCAATCGGGGAAAAAATAAGGCTACCATTGGAATCTACAATGCAGAGTATTTCATCATTGTTAAGATTTTGACTTTCAGGCGTAAGCTGAAACGCGGACTGGCGATATAGCAGAATAACTGTCGCTGTGGCGCCATCAGGTGTCGTGAAAGGTGAGGCGATGCCCACTCTTTTTATTCCGTCATTGCATAGGGTAAGCTCTGAAATGGCGCTCTTTCCCGAAGATTGAGCTTCCCGCGCTGTTTCAAGGAAAAGTGAGCCAGCCTTTGTGTCCCCATATAAGAGGGTTGCGTCGCTCGAAAACACAAGACCTAAATCTGCATTTGTGCTTTTATACAACTGATGAAAACAGTTTTCTACGTTAGCGAAGTCGGTGCCAATAATTGACAACGTTAGCCCTGCATTGTAAACGTTTTCGATTTGATTATCTATACAATCAAGAACGAGTTGTTTCCCCATCGCTGCAACATAGGTGAAATGCGTGTTTTCACAATTCTGTTGGTATTCCAAATACTTATCATTAGTGCTGCGGAGGGAAATGAAAAAGGGAACACAAAGCAGTAATGTGATTGCGATGGCATAAAACACAGACGCTTTACGTCTGCTGGTTTTAGTTTTTCTCAAAACAAGTTTCCCTCCCAATGTCAGACGCAAAGCTTTTTGGTATTTATATGTTTTTTTGTATATTACCACTAAATATGAGTCTTTTCAAGAGAGTATGACAGTAAAATACAGATGAATACTATACAAAAATTCTTATGTTAACCATTTAATGGTAAATGACCCATTAAAACTGATTTGAATATAGATTCTATCGAGTAATAATCAGGCATTTCGTTTAGTGTTCATTTTTTATACCTTGACGTAAGCTCGAAGAAATTGTATCTTATTATAATATGAAACTGTTTTTGATAAACCACGAATATCGCTATGCCGCTGAGCAAATGCTTGTGACACTGTTTCCCGATGAGCGCCCTGAATACCCTCAGGGGAAGCCAGCGGGGGAGCGGGCGGAGCTTTGCGTAAATGAGGGCAAAGAAAAATTCACCGCTGTGTGCAGACTCTTTTTTGAAGGCCTTGAATACAGAGGTTTGGCAACGGTGAACAAGACTCTAATTACAGACGAATTATCGAAGACAAAATGTCTTCAAAGGATAGTCAAAATGTCGTTTTACCGAGCGGCACTTCGCTCAGGCAGGGCAAAGCCGGTCTGGGGAGCGCTCACGGGAATCCGACCCGGAAAGCTTTTGTCAAATCTGCTTGAATCGGGAATTAGCGACAAAGCCGCGGTTTCAAGGTTCATACGAGAAAACGACGTTAGTCCCGAGCGTGCGGAGCTTTGTCTGCACACGGCTCACGCTGGATTAGATTGCGCAAAGAGCCTCACTTCTGGGGATATCTGCCTTTATGTCGGAATCCCGTTCTGCCCGACACGCTGCTCATATTGCAGCTTTGTGAGCCAGTCGGTTCAAAAAAGTATGAAGCTTATTCCTGATTTTCTCGCCGCCCTGTATCGTGAAATTGACGCAACGGCATCCGTGGTGCGCGAATTGAAGCTGCGGCCCATAGCGGTCTATATGGGCGGAGGCACGCCGACAACTTTATCGGCACCTCAGCTCGACGAGCTCTGCTCTCGGCTTGAGGCAACCTTCGATTTTTCCGCTGTGCGTGAATATACAGTCGAAGCGGGAAGACCCGATACCATTACAAGGGAAAAGCTTGAAGCCTTAAAGCGGCACGGAGTCACGCGTGTAAGCGTCAATCCTCAGACGATGGACGATGCAGTTTTGGAGGCAATCGGTAGGAAGCACACGGCTCAGGACATTTTGAACGCACTGGACATCGTGGCAGACGTTGGTGGCTTTGCTGTGAACATGGACTTGATTGCCGGACTTCCGCTTGACACGAACGAAAGCTTCAAAAAAACGCTGGGCACAGTTTTGGCGCTTCGTCCAGAAAATATTACAGTCCACACGCTGGCTCTTAAAAAAGGCTCGAGAATAACGCTTGCCGACACACCTCGCCCATCATCGGAGGATGTCGGAAAAATGATAGATTTCGCAAACTCTACGCTTTTTTCAGCGGGATATGAGCCATACTATCTTTACCGCCAGAAATATATGTCGGGCGGCTTTGAAAACATCGGATGGCAGCGCGAGCACACGGAGAATATTTACAACATATGTATAATGGAGGAGCTTTGCTCAATTATTTCCGTTGGTGGTGGCGCATCGACAAAGCTCTGTTTGGATGAAGGGCGTATCGAGCGAATGTACGACCCGAAGTATCCCGCCGAGTATATCGAAAGCATTGAAAAAATAATATCCGATAAGAGAAAAATACTTGAGATAATATCCTAATCGTAGATTGTTGACCCATGTTCTATATTCGTCTGTCTATATTTTTTTCTAAACAATCTTATGATTGACACTGGCAGAGACAAGATTACAACGCACGGGAGGTTAACCCAATGGCATTCTCATTAGAAGACATCAACAGGAAAGCAACAAGTGACCCCGCAGCCTTTATTCGTGAGTGCGACGCGGAGTATGACGCTAAAATTCGCTTTGCCGCGGATATTATAATCGAAAACCGTGAGAAAAGCCCCGTGGTTCTCATGTCCGGACCTTCGGGAAGCGGAAAAACTACAACCTCGAAAAAAATCGAGGAGGAGTTGCTCCGCCGTGGAGTTACCACCCGCGCACTCTCAATGGATAGCTATTTCCGCACGGTTGACGAGAATTCGCCCAAAACGCCTGAGGGTGCGCTCGACCTTGAATCTCCGAAATGCGTAGATATGGATCTGTTATCAGAGCATTTTCGCCGTCTTGCACGAGGCGAGGCCATTGATGTTCCAAAATATATCTTTGCAGAGCACAGAAGAGCAGATGTGCCCTCGGAAACGATTAAGCTTGGCAAAAACGACATCGTAGTTGCTGAGGGAATCCACGCTTTGAACGACAACTTGACTGAAGCTAACCCTGACGCTCTGAAGCTCTATATTAGTGCTCGTTCTAATGTTGAAAACAACGGTGAGGTCTGTTTTAAGGGGACTTGGATGCGTCTTGTGCGCCGTATTGTGCGAGATCAGCTTTTCAGAGGGGCTTCTCCTGAATACACTTTCAGTCTGTGGGGGAATATCCGCTGCGGAGAAAAGAACAACATCAGTCCATTCAAAGACAAGGCAGACTGGAAGTTTGACTCGTCGTTTCCCTATGAAGTTTGCGTTATGAAAATGGTTGCACAGCAACTTTTCGCTAACATTCCCAAAGAAACGGATCGTTACGAAGAGCTGAAAGCGATTGCACCGGCTTTTGATCTTTTCGAAGCCATTGACCCCAAGCTTCTGCTACCCGATTCGCTTTTGACCGAGTTTTTGGGCGGCGGAAAGTACGAATGCCACTAAACGGTTAAATTAACGGCGCAGACTGTCGCATAGCCGATTTTTGGTGCTGCGCCGCAATAATACAAAAGAATTCTAAGGTTTGGAAAGGTGAATATCCTCATGTCCACTAAAATAAATTATTATTTCACAAAACTCGATAAGTTCCCCATCACCAACTTTTTTGAGGGAATTACAGAAACCTATGAGATACTTCAAAAGGCAAAACTGTACTTAAAGGAAGCGCTTGTAATTACCGACATCAAGGAGAATCACGGAGAAATTCGCGGTGACGCTCCGAATTTTCATGGAAACTATTACATCGGCGAGGGAACGGTCATCTATAACGACGTTACGATAATCGGCCCCGTTTACATTGGAAAAAACTGCGAAATCATGCCGGGCGCAGTTATCCGTCCGAACACGATTATCGCTGACGGCTGCAGTGTCGGTCACGGAAGCGAGGTCAAGCATTGCGTAATGTTCAGCGGCTCAAAAATTGCGTCGTTGGCCTTTGCGGGAGACAGTATTTTGGGTGCTTCAGCACGTATTGGCAGCGGTGTTATAACTGCAAACCGCAAATTCAATCAGACAAACGCGACCATTAAGGTCGAAGGGGAACGCGTTGACCTTGGCGACAGCTTCTTTGGTTGTATACTGGGAGACAGCTCGCGTTTGGGCGCAAACGCCGTTTCACAGCCGGGAACCCATATTGGACCACATACTTGGGTCTACCCCCTCACAAATGTCCGCGGCTTCATTCCAGCCTGCAAGCGAGTCTATCACGAGCATAATACGGTAATGGAAGAAAATGAAATTGTGGAGCTTAAACCATGATAGACGTGGTACAGAATTTTGACGCCAACGCTCTGCTATATATTCAGGACTTCATCCGCGTATCCTATTTGAACGCAATAATGGTGTTTTTCTCAATAATCGGAAACACGGGCTTGCTCTGGATAGCTTTAGGTCTTGTGCTGCTCTTCCCAAAACGCACAAGACGCGGTGGCTTTGAAATGCTGATGTGCCTTTTGGTGGCATACATTATAAATGACCTAGTCATAAAGGAACTAGTTTGCAGAGCCAGACCTTATGACACGATTGAGGGTCTGAAGATTTTGGTTAAGCCTCTATCGTCGTTTTCGTTTCCGTCGGGGCATTCAAATTCTAGCTTTGCGGCAGCAATGGCGCTTACTCTAGCTTTCGGCAAAAAGGGTGCTTGGGCCTATATCCCCGCGGCGCTGATAGCGGCTTCCCGTTGTTATGTCGGAGTTCATTACCCGAGCGATGTTCTTACCGGCATGATTGTCGGAACGCTCATTTCCTTTGCTGTTTTTATGCTTCTGAAAAAGTACTTAAAAACCAATTTCATCAAAAACAAGCCTGAATAAATGAAACGCCGCAGTTCAAAATGAACTGTGGCGTTATTTTATCAATCAAAAGTGCCGACTTGCTAAAAATATGCTAATATGCTATAATCTTTTGATGTGAATAAAAATGTTTGTAACATTCGACAGAATAAAATTAACACAAATAATTTCCGTTTGAGCTTACAGCGTTTTAGTGCGTGAATGCGTATCGGCGAGATTTATAACAGACCACAGGCGAGCTTTTCAATGCTTGAGATAGGAGGTAATGCCAATGGAAAACGGTTTCGGCGCACATCAGACACAAGAGCAGGAGCAGGTTCAAATCCTTTCTCCCCGCATGATGCAGTCCCTGCGTGTGCTGCAGATGCCGTCTACAGAGCTTTACGATTATCTGATGAAAGAGCTTGAGGAAAACCCTGTAATCACCTTTGACAGCATTGATTATGCCGAAAAATGCCGCCGAAATTCCCATTATGTCACCGGTGATAATGATGAATCGGAACTAATGGACATTATTGGAGACGACAACAGTTCCCCGATAGTTTCTCTGCGTATCCAATTTTCAATGCTAAAGCCCTCTCCGGAAGTTGAGCACATAGGCTACGCTTTGATTTACCTGTTGGACGAAAACGGCTACCTATATTACGACGATGTCGAGCGCCTGGCTCAGGCCTCCAATATCTCGCTTGATAATATTAAAACGGCGATAGACCTTTTGCAATCCCTCGAACCGGCAGGTGTGGGCGCGTTCAATCCGAGAGAGTGTATTTTGCTCCAGCTTGAGAGAAAAGGACTGAAAGGCAGCGACGCATGGAAGGTTGCCCAGGACCACCTGGAGCTTTTGGGGAAAAATCAGCTTCCGCAAATCGCAAAAAAATCCGGAATTCCTTTGCACCGCGTGGTAAACGCCCAGCAACTTATCAGAACCTTGAACCCCAAGCCTCTTGTAATGGAGACAACGCATAGAAGTAGCGAGTATGTTGCCCCCGATATAAGAATATTTAAAAAGGAAACAAGCTTCGCCGTTGAGCTAAACCAGCTCAACGCCGACAGTATTATAATTGACGACACATATTCAAAAATCTTTAAGGAAACGGATAACGACACTGTTCGTACCTTTTTAGGCGACAACATGAAAAAGGCCCAGTGGCTGCGAGACAGTATTCGGCAGCGTTGCGTAACCCTTATGGCTTGCGCAACGCAATTGCTTAAGAGCCAAAAGGCGTTTTTTGACTATGGGCCGGAATACCTTCTTCCTTACAGCCGCAAGGAAATGGCAGAACAGCTTGGTCGAAGCGAATCAACCATAAGCCGAGCACTCAAGGACAAGTATGTCGAGTGCGATTGGGGAATGCTCTCAACAGATTATTTCTTCCCGAAGCCCTCCGTTGATTCACACCCAATGATGACAAAAAACACTATCGAAAACAGCATCCAAATGATTATCCTCGGCGAGGACAGGCAGTCACCCAAGAGCGACGAGGCAATCGTCGACACGCTGAAAGATATGGGCATATCTGTTAGCCGCCGAACCGTTGCAAAATACCGCGACGAGCTGGGCATACCCGCCTCTTCGCGTCGCAGAGTATACTCATAGAGAGTGCTAGAAAACGCAAACAAGGGATACAGTTTAGCGGTATCCCTTGTTTCAGTCTGTCGAAAAACTCGTTTTTTGACAGACTGTCATAGGTGGAGAAAGGCTCGCATACGAGAAAACGCCGTCCGTCGCTGTATAAAGATACAGTAGGGCGGCGTTTCCGAAGTAAGAACAAAGCATTCTATATCAACGGATTCAGCCGTAGCATTTTTATATAATAAAGAAGTTTGGATGCTCAAGATAAGCCTTTATCTCACGTCTTACTTAGCCTTGCTTTTTGCGGTGCGCGACTTTCTCAATACTCTGAAACAAGGGATACCGTTTAGCGGTATCCCTTGTTATTATTCTGAAGCTAGTCCATATTATTTAGCTCTCTTTTTGCATTGACCTAACCATTTCGCAGTCACATCCGCCGGCTATGTCCTTTGTAATGCGGTGTTCCATTATAACTGTGTTTCTCCACATACCAAAGCGATCCTTGGCAATGCGTTCCCGATATCCGACCGTGCGGAAGCCGCATTTTTCGTGCAGCCTTAGGCTTGCCGCATTGGTTTGGATTATGGAGGACTGAATTGTCCAAAAGCCGCAGTTTTCCGATTCCTCCAGAAGCTTTTTAAGGAGCATTTCTCCAACTCCCTTGCCGCTGTGGTTCGTGCTGACATAAATGCTTGCCTCAGCGACGCCTTTGAAGCATTCACGGACTGAGTACGGAGAAAGCGCTGACCAGCCGACAACGTCGCCGTCGAGCTCCGCAACAAGGCGGCACTCCTTGACATGGGTCTTGTCCCAATCGTCATAAGACGGGCAGGAGGTGTTAAAGGTGGCGTTATTAGTTTGAATGCCCTGATAAAAAATCTCAACGACTTGGCCCCAGTCGGCTTTTTCCATCGGGCGAACAGTATATCCTATCATTAGGATCATTCCTTTCTCTTCGTTCAAGTTACAAAATGACACTGACAAGGAAGTGCCATTTTGTGCAAGTGTTGTGGCTGCACTCAGGGCGAGCAGCACGCACTTAAAATTTGTTTCAAACTCTCATCTTCATTCTGTGCAAAAGCTTGTTCAAGTATTATAACAGAAAATTTTGTAAAATAAATGGAAATTTTGTCAAAACAAAAAAGATTTTAACATTTATTTGCGACTGTTTTTTGTACCTAAACAGCAAAACTCTTCAAATTCTCTTGAGGAGCTGGCCTTTCGGCTAATTGATGACTTGCACTTGAATTTTTCGTTTATGTTCTGTATAATAGCATATAATGGTTGTAAAATGTGTTGTTCGTTTTCACACTTATTTTACGTTCTGTTAAATGATTCGAGCATTCTTTTATCAAATACACTTTACAATGGGTAAAAATAAAAACGTAGATTCAGCTCTGCTGAAATAACAAAAGGACACTATTCTTTTATGGAAGAACAAAAATCCTCATCAAACTTTTGCGGCGATGAAGCCAGCTCGTCGGCTTTCGAAACCCCAAAAAAGAAAAAAAATAAAAGTAGCAAATACCTGCTGAGCGGCGCATTTCTCATTGTGATGATGGCGGTTACCTTTTATGTAATTTTCAAAGACACCTCCATTTACGATATTTGGGCCGTGCTCAAAAATGTCAGCCTGCCATATGTTGGCGCAGGAATACTAGCTATGATTGGCTTCATCATTTTTCAGGGTATTGTTATCGGCTTGTCGGCGGAATGTATAAAAACCAAGCTTACGGTGTGGGAAATGATGCAATATTCATTTGTCAGCTTCTTTTACAGCGGGATTACTCCGTCCTCCGTTGGCGGACAGCCCATGCAGTTTTATCATATGTGCCGCGACAAGATGAGTCCGTCAAACGCAACACTTGTCTTGTTCATTACCAACATGACTTATCAAATTGTCATCTTGGTGTTGGGACTTATAATGTTCTTCGCAAAGCTAAAATTTGTAACAAGTGTGAGCAGTGCTGTCACAATATTGTTTTTACTGGGACTGAGCGTCAATCTGTTTATCCTGCTTGTCCTAGTCGGCGTATTGTTTTCTGAAAACCTTCTTAAGAAGATACTTAAAGGCGTTGTGTCTTTTTTTAGTAAAATCAAAATAATTAAAAGACCTGAAAAAGTTCTCCGCGGAATTGATAGATACCTTGAAGAGTACAAAAGCGGAATTGAGCTGGTAAAGACGAACGGCAAGCGATTCTTCTTTATTCTATTATCAACGATTGCACACTTTTTGCTATACCATATGATTCCTTATTTTGTTTACAGAGCCTTAGGCTTTAACGATTATTCGTTATTTGACTTTGTTGCAATCAGCGCAGTTTTGTATGTGGCGGTTGCTTTGTTCCCACTTCCCGGTGCGGTAGGCGCGGCGGAAAGCGGATTCGTTATGCTGTTTGGCTCAATCTTTGGCAGCACAATTATGACCGCAATGTTACTTTCAAGGTTTATCAACTTCTACACAATGATAATTGTGAGCGGCTGTTTCTCAGCTTTTGCCCAGCTGCGCAAGCCTTATAATCTTTCAAAAGACCACGGTATGGAATAATGTAAGTCCGCCTTTTACATCTTTACGGAAGAATATTAAAAGGTACTATTCGTATTAAAATGAACCCCAAAAGTTTGACGAAATATAGTTTAGCAACCGAAAGGGCTTGCTGTCTGTGCAGAACAGGCGGTAAGCCCTTTCGGCTTTAATCTATACCGAAAGAGACTTGTTTGCGGCTTTTTCGCGTTTGTCGGCATAATACAGCTCCTCTGTGGCAAGCGCAATTTTAGTTACGGAAAAATCGCAGTCATAGGGGTATATGTAGTAGGTGTCGGTAAGCGTATTGAGGTCAACACAGTCACCGTGCTTTTGTAGATAGTTGTATTCGATGTGGCAGGAATAGAGTGAAGGCACGGTTTTTTCAACTCGATATGGGCGCCCTCCGTATTTCCCCTCAAGCACAAAGCCGTTCTTGTCGTGCGTCAGCGTGCCTTTTCCAAGCTTAATGTAGCCTTTTGAGTTGGGCAGTGAGCAAACTCTTGCCGGCGCTTTGAAAGAGTAGCTTCCACTTTCAACTTCCATGCGGACGTTTTCACGCTCCCATTCGTACCAGTCCGGAATGTGGGGAAACTCCGTTTTTCCGGTCAAGGCTTGAAGCTCCCCCAGCTCGGTCATCTCCCATTCCTTGCCGCAGCTTCGGCATTTAAGCTTTTTGCCGGATGAGGTCATGCGGTATTCCTTGCCACAGTTTGGGCATTTATAAAGCACCTTGTGCAGTCCGCTTGCCCGAAACGGATATTTTACCTTTATGTTTCGCTCCTTTTGCCAAGCGAAATCGTCATAAACGAATTTTTCGTTTATGCGGCGGTTGACTTCCTCAACGGAAAGCTCTTTCAGCTCTTCCGCAGTGATAATTTGGGTAAGCTCCGCCTCCGTACCTTTAACCTTACGGTTTGTGGTGTTCCAGAACGGCGAATTTACATGGTGTCCGTGGCAGATGAGGGCCACAACAGGAACTTTAAGAAGCTTTGCAAGCTTGCCAAGAGATTCGGGCAAGGCCGAGTTCGTCCCGCAGAGTGAATATCTCGCCTCGGGGTAAATTACGGCTACGTCCCCATTGTCTGCAACTCTTTTAAGCTGACGAACAAGCGTAACGTCATTCGTAAACTTGCGCTTGCAGATACATCCGACCTTTCGCATGAGCCATTCGCGCCCGATAAAGCCGTCAATCGCCACAACATAGTTTGCACGGGCAGGAAAAATCGCTGCGGTAGCAACCTTGAAATCCTGAAAAGAGTTGTGATTGCAAAGGAGTATGTAAGGAGGCTTCAAGCCCTCGACATTGGACCTTGTTATTTTCGTTTTATGGCTCCACACCGCAGGAAAGCTAATTGCCCATGTGACAGGACGAAGATAATTTCGTTGCCTCTCGGCAGGCTGTGACATATTGAAGCGTGAAATGTAGTCTGAATCCATTTATTCGGGTTCCTTCCGAGTATTATAATAGCCACCATGGCTACTTTCTTTTGATAGGTAAAACAATAATACGACACGCTCATTAAAAACACAATAAAAAGACTTGTGATCTTAATGAGCGGGACATGCACGGAAGGCTGTTTTTGTAAAGAGCGGACTGTGAAAGAGAAAGTAAATGTTAAACAACGCGGACGGTGATCCGTCCGCGTTGTTTATATCTGAAAACCGAATTATAGATTAATAGTTTTCTGCCTTAATCTCAAAATATGCCTTGGGATGGCTGCATACGGGG
>CAZLLK010000031.1:0-31740 GCA_964560435.1 uncultured Oscillospiraceae bacterium | reverse complement strand
TGCTTAATCAATTTTTATTCTAAATATTTGTCTAACTTTTAGGGGTCAGTTCATTCGTTCTGTCCGCTGTTGTTTCTTTATGGCCTAGCAGTTTAAACAATTTCCGCTACAAAATATCCGTTAGGATTGATAGTGAAGTCGGAAGAAGTGCCGACAACATATGCTTTGATGGTGGCGATTTTCCCTTTGATGGAAGTGTATGTCTTTGCGTCGATAGAATCCGAAAACTCCTTTTCCTCACCCGGGGCGATTTTCGTGGACACGAGCATCATGGTGAAGATACGATCCTGAGACCAGCGATACAGTTCGTTTCCGGCCTTATCGAAAAATACAAAATCAAATATTTGTTGACTGTTGTGGTCGATAGTAATGGTCTTGTCGGTGTTGTTAAGAATGGAGAGCGTCAAATCGAGTGCTCCATCTGCTTGCACCGTCGACGCCTTAACGGTGACATCGGATTTATGCTGCTGCTTGAACTCGGCAATCCGCCCCACAATCGCAACTGATTCTGCACGTGTTGAAGCGTCAGATGGGGACACCATGTTGTTTTCTCTTCCTTTTACAAGTCCCATTGCAACTGCGATATTCACGTCTGAAACGTATTTCGCGTCGATTTTGTTTTCATCAGAAAAGGGCACGTGGTATATTGCCGGAACAGCAAAGTCATTTCCCGCTACATAGTAACAAGCGTTTACTATAAAGTGAATCATCTCTTCTCGCTTTAATGTTTCAGCGAGACGGAAACTGGTTTTTGTGTCAATGATACCGCAGGTCACCAAGTCGTAAAGCGCACCTGCGCCGGAGTCGCTGCTTGCAACATCGTTATAGTATTCCTTGATATCGGTTGCTGCAAAGTATTTGATACTGATTCCCATTGCCTTGTGCAATAGACGAGCAAACTCCATTCGGGTCATTGCCTGCTCAGGATAGAAACTGCCTTCTCCATTCGAAAAAATTTCTTTGTAACCGAACGTTGCGACCCATTTTTCACACCAACTGCCCTTAACATCGCTGTAGTCATTTGCCGGTGCAGGGGCGATTAAGTTGTCTTTTGCCATAGCCCCCGACGGGATCATAACAAGTATCATGGACACAATCAGTATGGACATTAAAAAGCTTTTGGTATTTTTCATTTAATCTTCTCCTTTAAGGAATCTACTTTGCAAAATCCTTTTATGTTCGTTAAGACGAGCAACCAGAATTTTTGTTCCACAATAATGGGAATTTTCAAGACGGTATGAATTACACCAAAGTGAAATGGCAAAAGTCATAACTAATAGCTCCTGTAATCGCAATAGAAGGGTGAGGTGTTCAAACGAACACCTCACCAAAGATTTGATGTTATTTTCGTTTACAAATTACTTTTATTATGTTCATGTATTTTCCAGCTCCTGCGTGCATTGCTTTTCTGTCGGAAACCGCATAGGGATTGTCGGTTGCAAGCCAGTCATTCCAGCTTTCCTCGAAGCAATTCATTTCTGAAATCGAAATTATCTCAGTCAAACTTGATTTTTGCAATAGAGCTTTCCACCAGTCAAGGCTGCGGATTGATTCAATATCTTCCGCCGTCCATGACTTTGACATCTCGTCAGGTAAATAACCCAATTCCTTTTTCATGCCTGGAATACAGAGGACAATTAAACCACCCATTTTAACCAGCGGTGCTAAATGCTTATCAAGATAATTCTCCTCGCGCCCGAAGTAGGGATAGGAGTCTATGCTGAAAACTGCGTCAAAGTAATCGTCTGCAAACGGTGAATCATTTGCGTCCGCGTGTATGGGAATTATTCTGTTTTCAAAGCCACATTCACAAAATCGCTTGAAGTTTTCGGCAGCAGTAATCCAAAGATCCATAGCATAAATCGTAGCGCAAGTGTGGTCAGCAAGATACATAGAGGTTAGTCCCATTCCGCAACCGAGATCAAGTATCCGCTCGGCAGAGTCCAAATTGATAGCGCACATAGCCTCTTCAAGCAAGGTGATGGCGTTGGGACCCATGAGGTTTTGCGAAACGTATTCTTTTTCCATATAGTTTTTCATGGTATGATTTCCTTTCATTTTGGCCTAAAGCCTCACTATAAAGCAAAAAGCAGGCACGATAAACGCACCTGCTTTAATAAAACAGGTATCCGTCGACTGTTCCTTATAAGAATTTTAGGCGCAACAAATAAACGGTTATCACCGTTAGAGTTTTGCGATACTAAAAGACTTATTAAAGAACCGACATCCAGACACCACCAATTAATTAAGATTGATATTATTTTATGCCAAAGGCATTATTTTGTCAATTTACACTTGCGTTACAAAACCCGAGAAAGCACTGAAACAGGGGATAGGAACTCTCGATAGCAAACCCGCAGCCAGCATTTTTATTCTACATCAATAACAGGGCTTGCCGAATTGTAATATCTAGGCTTGCCGACCGTTTTCTTTTTGTATTCGATAGCCTCGGTTGGACAACCGCATATACAAGCCATGCAATGGGTACAGCTTTCGCCATAGACAGGTTTTCCATCAGACAATTTAATATTGTTGAGAGGGCAAAGCTTTTCGCATTTGCCGCAGCTAATACATTCATCGGTTACGCGGAAACCCTTCGCCTTAACAAAAAGGCTGTAGAACATCGGATTAATTTGACGGCTTTTCAGATTTGCAAAACTGCTTTTCTTTTCAACCGGCAAAGCTTTTCCGCATTTGATAACTTCGGAAATAGTTCTGATCGTATTGTCAGCTTTGGCGATAATCGTTTCCGATTCTGCCTTGTCAGGTACGCCAAACATAGCAACGTAGTTCTCAGGCATCAATACCAGCGCGACACCCATGTATTTCATGCTTTTCTTGTCGCAAAGCTCTGAGATAAATTCACCTGCACTTCCAATGTCATCGCCGCAGGTCATTACAAAGTACGCAGAGCTGTTTCCTTTAAAGATTCCATTCTCGATGAAATTCGAAAAAACATGGGGAATTCTCCACGCATAAGTAGGAGAGACGAAAACATATGGGGAATCGGATGTGAATTCCGCCGCCTTGTTCGCCTTGATGAATTCGTTTGCGCTTACAAGCTTATCGCTAGTCCGAAGAGCAATGCCCTCTGCAACGTAACGGCTGTTGCCCGTGCCTGTGAAATATATGACCATAAAATCAACCTCTCAATTTTGAATTCACCTAAAAAAGCAAGTCAGTTCAGCATTCATAAAATATTGCTCAGTTTTGTGAAGATTGAACCAGAAAAACTACGCTGTGAAGATTTTATCACCAAAAGATTAGCATTGCAAGAATTCTAACTTTGTGCGTAAATGCAAATAACACGATAAAGAGGCGAACGAAAATAATAATATGTTAATAATTTCGTAACAATTTCCTTTACAAGGAAATACTGGTATGGTAAAATAATTCAAATTGAGTCTAAGGCGCTTTCACTTATGCTTATCGGGCAAATAAGGCGTTGCAGACGCAAAAAATCTTTGGAGGTAAAATAATGAGGAACACGAAAAAATACCTTGCACTGCTTCTTGCTGTTGTTATGCTTGTCGGAGTAATGGCCGGTTGCGGCAAAAAAGCTCCTGCAGCCGAAGCTTTTGACTTGGCAGTATGCCTTGCTTCTGAGCCAGAAACCATTGACCCCGCTCTCAACTCTTCACTTGACGGCGGCAATATGCAGCACCACTTCTTTGAAGGCTTGATGAAGTGGGTTGACGACGGAAAAGGTACCGCAACACTTGTAAAAGGCCAGGCAGAATCTTCTGACAAGGTCGTAAACGCAGACGGAACCGTAACTTATACATTTAAAATCCGCAAGGATGCAAAATGGAGTGACGGAAAGGCTGTTACTGCTGAAGATTTCGTATACAGCTGGCAGCGTCTTGTCGACCATGCCACCGCATCTCCCTATGCCGCGCAGCTTGACATGGTAGTAGGCTATGAGGCAATTCAAAAGGGCACCGACACAGGAGCAAAGACAACTGACGAAAGCGGCGCTGAAGTTCCTGTTATGGAATATGCAGATGCTTCCACTTTTGGTGTTGCTGCTCCCGACGCTCAGACTTTAGTTGTAACACTTTCTTACGATTGCCCATATTTCGTTGAAATCTGTGCATTCCCCTCAACTTTCCCCGTTCGTAAGGACATGATTGATAAGGCTGGCGACCAGTGGACTTTTGATCCTGCAACATACATTTCAAACGGCCCCTACAAGATGAGCGAGTGGAAACACAGCTCCTACATCAAGGCTGTAAAAAACGAAAACTACTATGATTTTGCAAAGCTTGGCCCCACATCCATAACATTCCAGCTTATGGAAGATGCAAACGCCCAGCTTTCTGCATTCCAGAGCAAAACTCTTCAGTTCATCAAAGAAGCTCCGGTTGACGAGATACCCACACTTCTCTCAGAAGGCACTTTGAAGATTAATCCTCAGATCGGCACCTACTACGTTTGCTTCAACAACCAGAAGGCACCCTTCAATGACGCTCGCGTCCGTGAAGCTTTCTCTCTTGTTATTGACCGCAACTTCATCGTTGAAAATGTCACACAGACCGGTGAAGTACCTGCAACCGCATATGTACCTTCTGGTATTTTTGATGCCGAAGGCCCCACTGGCAAAACCTTCCGTGAAGTAGGCGGAGAGTACTATTCTGCTAAGGCTGATGACTATAAAGCTAACTGTGAAAAGGCTCGTCAGCTTCTTGCCGAAGCAGGCTATCCCAACGGAGAAGGTTTCCCCGCACTTGAGTATCTTTACAACACAAACGATCGTCACAAAGCAATTGGCGAAGCTCTCCAGAACAATTGGAAGAAAGAGCTCGGCGTTAATGTCACTCTGAACAATCAGGAGTGGGGCGTATTCACTGCCGCTCGTAGAGAAGGCAACTATACTATCGCTCGTAACGGCTGGGTAGCCGACTACAACGATCCCTGCTGTTTTATGGATATGTTTATGACCGGCAACGGCAACAACGATTCCAAGTACAGCAATGCTGAATTCGACAAGTTACTTAAAACTGCTAAGGGTTCACCTGATCAGACAGTTCGTATGAAGGCATTCCATGACGCCGAAGACATCATGATGAAGGAATCCGGAGCTGCTCCTGTTTATTTCTACACTCAGATGCAATTGCTTGATCCCACAGTTAAGGGCGTATATTATACCCCACTTGGATACTACTTCTTTGCTTATGCAACAAAGGCTGCTGCATAATCTAGTTTAACAATAAGGAGCCGCTTTAGTGCGGCTCCTTTCTTTTTTATTCGTTTTCCTATGTTCAAAATCGTTTTTTTGTTTTATAATAATTGCAATCTGCCCAAAACAGCTCAATTGCTTACCGATAAATCGACAAGAGCAGATAAACGTGTAGAACAGTCATTAGTTTTCAGCTGTTTGGTACCTAATGCGCGGCGAAAGGAATGGTCATTTTGAAAAATCGCAGTTACGGAATTGATTTACTTAAAAGTGTATCTATGCTGATGGTAGTTGTGCTGCACATTTTGGGCGTTGGGGGAATACTCAGCGCCACCACGGAAGGCACAGCAGCAAACAACATCGCTTGGTTTCTTGAAACCGCTAATATTTGCGCAGTCAACTGCTTTGGTCTTGTCAGCGGATATGTTCTTTGCAAAGGACACTACAGGCGCTCACGTTTGCTCTCGCTCTGGCTTCGAGTTGTTTTTGAGTCCCTGATAATTACTGCTGCTTTTGCGCTTCTTGTGCGAGGAACTGTCGGCCCCAATGACTGGATAAAAGTGTTTACACCTGTTGTCCATGGTGTATATTGGTACTTTACAGCATATTTTGCTCTCTTCTTCTTTGTTCCGTACATAAACAAAATGATAAAAGCGCTTTCAAAGCGTGAGATAGCCAGCCTCGGTATTAGTGTTGTAATAGTTTTTTCATTTCTCGGTAACACTTTAAATACGGATATTTTCTTTCTTCATGGCGGCTATGGGTTCCTATGGCTCTTGTGCCTGTATGTACTTGGCGCGTGTATGAGGAATATTGAGATAAAAAAGAGCATCAATAAATACTGGTTTCTTGCATCATACTTTCTTTGTGTAGCTGTCGCATGGGTAGCTATGGAGCTTTTGAATTCTCCGAGAGTCATCTCATACACTTCACCATTTATTTTGTTTGCTGCAATGATGCTGCTTCAGTTTTTCAAAAGGCTTGAATTTAACTCTCCCTTTTCGCAAAAGTTCATATCAATGCTTGCAAGGACTTCCTTCGGCGTCTATATTATTCACACTCATCCGCTGATTTGGGGAAACCTGCTCACTGAACGGTTTGTCCCATATTTAAAGTACCCAATTCCTGTCACGGTGGTTGCAGTAATATTAACTGCCGTCGCAATATATTCTGTTTGCACGTTATGTGACTGGCTTGCTGAAAAGTTCTTTAAGCTTGTTCGTATAGACCTTCTTGAGAATGCGGTTGACAACATTGGCAAAAACAGACGAAAATCACAAATTACCGTGTAAAAATGATTAAGGTTCAGAACATTTTCCGAATTGCAAATTGCTGTAATTTCTGTTATATTTTTAGAATGTACTATTCTTTAGTAAACTAACCAATAAAACAAAGGAGAAAAGACAATGAAAAAGCCGTTTGTATCGCTTGAGCAGCTCAAAGCGCTTTCCAAAGAATTTCCTACTCCTTATCATCTTTACGATGAAAAAGGCATACGCGAGAACGCACGAAAGCTTTACAAGGCCTTTTCTTGGAATAAGGGGTTCAAAGAATATTTTGCAGTTAAGGCCACTCCCAATCCGGAAATCATGAAAATCCTACACGAAGAGGGATGCGGAATGGACTGCTCCTCACTCACAGAGCTAATGCTGTGCGAGCGCTCCGGAATTTCAGGAGAGAGCATAATGTTCTCGTCAAACGACACCCCGACTGAAGATTTTCTTCTTGCCGATAAGCTTGGCGCGATAATCAATCTCGATGATATTACGCATATCGATTATCTTGAAAAAACCGTGGGACATATCCCTGAGAAAGTTTGCTGCCGTTATAATCCCGGCGGAAATTTTGAGATTTCTAACACGATAATGGACACCCCGGGAGATGCAAAATACGGGCTTACAAAACCGCAGATGTTTCAGGCCTTCCGCCTTTTGAGAGATAAGGGAGTCAAGGAATTTGGCATCCACGCCTTTTTGGCCAGTAATACCGTTACCAACGACTACTATCCCACGCTTGCAGCGGTGCTGTTCCGATTGGCTGTTGAGCTAAAGAACGAATTGGATGTGCACATATCCTTCATTAACCTTTCCGGCGGAATCGGAATTCCTTACCGCGAGGACCAAATGTCCGCTGATATTCTCGATATTGGCGAGCGTGTCCGTAAGGTTTATAACCAAATTCTTGTACCTGCCGGAATGGGCGACATTTCACTTTATTCCGGGCTTGGCAGATTTATGCTTGCGCCTTACGGCTGCCTCGTAACTACTGCGGTTCACCAGAAGCACATTCATAAGGATTACATCGGTGTTGACGCCTGTGCCTGCAACCTGATGCGTCCAGCAATGTACGGTGCATATCACTATATCACCGTTATGGGCAAGGAAAACGCCCCTGCCGATCATCTTTACGACATCGTTGGCGGTTTATGTGAAAACAACGACAAGTTTGCAATTGACCGCTGGCTGCCACGAATCGATAACGGCGACTTTTTGGTGATTCATGACACTGGTGCTCATGGCCATTCAATGGGCTATAACTACAACGGCAAACTTCGCAGCGCGGAAGTCATGCTTCACGAGGATGGTTCGGCAAAGCTTATACGTAGAGCCGAAACCCCCGATGACTATTTTGCCACCTTGAAGTTCTGATTTTTTGAAAGTGCAAGAAGCAATGCTTATCTAGTCAACCTTCATAATCGTCGAGGCGGAAACTTCATATGCTGTTTTTCGTACCTGTTTACCTTCCTCGTTTTTTATGTAGTTACGGCTTTGAATTCTTCCCTCAAGCTCAACGGTGTCACCAACGCTCCATAGCGCCGATTCGCGGGCATTTAGTCCCCAAGAGATGCAGGGAAGATAATCGCTCCTTCCAAATGGACGGTTGACAGCAACGAGAATGTCGCAGATTTCACGCCCCAAGGGTGTCGTGCGAAGGCTTGGCTGCTTGCAAACCGTTCCTCGAAGAGTAATCGAGTTTTCTGCGTCCTCATCGCAAAGCTCCAAGTCGTTTGCGTAGACAAATAATAAAAGCCTGTTACCGACTCCGCTCTTATTGTTATAGGAGCGGAGTTCTCCTGTTACCCGAAGCATTGTACTTTCGTCAAGCTCAAGAGAACGCATTTTTTCCTCGTCGCAGATAACATTTATCACATCTTCGGCACCGGAAAGCCTTGGTACCCTTAGAGGGAAAACATAAAATTTCCTGTTACGGCTGATATGCGAAAAATTGGCTTTGCCGTCTACGCTGCCGCATAGCCGTGTTGTGTTTCCTATTGTGCTCTTTTCCATAACTACCTCCGGCTTTTTCATAAATTTTGCTTTCGCACATAACCGCAAAAACAGTAAATACTCAGTAAGGGCAATATTGTTCACAAGTTGTCCTTACGGTTACCAAAGCATATTCAGCTGTTTTTGACGATATACATACGCGCCTTTATAAACTCAATAAAAACAAAATTCGGTTTATTTTATGATACAAATTTATTTCTTTAGCCCCCCAATATGAGCCGGCGTTTAATGAAAAATTGCATTTTTCAAATCCAAATTATTAGGATTTGAATTATTATGAAATTATACTTGCAAATCTTAGCCAGAAAGTGTGCCTTTTCACCGCTTTAGCACAGCAGATTGGTGTATATAGTGTCGATAATTATAATTTTTACTCAAAATGTACATTATGGTAAAATCTATTTTGCAAGAAGAGCTTGACTGAATTGTAAATTTGATATAAAATTCCATAGATACGTTTCGCGTTCGATGCTGTTTTTTGGGTTCCAAGATTGAGAAAAAAAGAATAGCTAAAACGTCGAAAAAGCAAATGAAAACAGGAAGTGAAGATATGGCAAAGTACACCTTAAAAAGGCTTGGGTTAGCGATTTTAACTTTATTAATTGTCGCAAGCCTGACTTTTTTATTGATGAGCAGTGTCCCCGGAGGTCCGTGGCAAGGGGAAAAGGCTCTTTCGGCATCAACAATCCAGGCTCTAAACGAAAAATATGGTCTTGATAAGCCTAAAATTACTCAGCTCGGAATCTACCTTCAAAATGTAGTCCAGGGTGATATGGGTGTTTCATACAAAATGCAAAAAAACCGCCCTGTCGTTGAAATTATCGAAACCATGTTTCCGATATCCGCAAAAGTCGGCTTTTTTGCACTACTTTGGGCAATCATTTTGGGAGTGCCATTGGGATGCATTGCGGCTTATAAACGAGGCTCATGGGTAGATAGCTTGCTTAGAATAATATGTACCATAGGTGTTTCGCTGCCAAGCTTTGTTATAGCATCCTTGTTGCTGACGACTTTTGCTGGCAGTAACGAGGCTTTAAGATTTTTCCCGACTATATTTGATTCTTCATTAGGAATTAAGGCATATATTCTTCCGTGCTTTGCTCTCGGTCTATATCCGATGTGCTACACAGCGCGTCAAGCAAGATCGTCAATGCTTGATTCTCTAGGTCAGGATTACATCAAAACAGCTCGCGCAAAGGGACTGGGAACACCGAAAATCATTTTTAAGCACGCCTTAAGAAACGCACTGATCCCGGTCATTACATACCTTGGACCTGAAATTGCTTATGTTTTCTGCGGCGGTTTTGTCGTTGAATCAGTTTTCTCCATCCCCGGACTCGGACGTTATTTCATTCAGAGTATTCAGAACCGTGACTATCCTCTTATTATGGGAACAACGATTTTCCTTGCGGCGTTTATTATTCTTATGAACTTCCTCGTTGATGTCATGTACAAAGTGGTTGACCCACGAATCAAATTTGAGGGAGGTAAATAAGAATGGCTAAAAAAATGAAGCGCTCGAAATTCGGATCATTCCAGCCAGACATCGAAAACCTTCTTGAATTGACTCCCGCAGATTTCGCCCCCGCCACAGATGCGCAAAAGGAATCGTTTATTTCTGACCGTGAAACCACGTCTTACTGGAAGGACGCATGGAGAAGAATCAAAAAGAACAAAGTCGCTATGGTCGCTTTGGGTGTAATCGTTTTCTTGATTTTGTTTGCGTTTCTCGGGCCTGCTCTAGTGCCTTACGGATATGATCAATTTAACGAAGGTGCTGATGATCTTTATCCTTGGCACTATTCGCTTGAGGATCAAGCAAAGATCGATAGTATATCCGGAAACCAAGAGGAAAAACTTGCAGCTGCTATAGAAAAAGCAGAAAAAGAAAAAGGCTCGAAGCTTGATTCTATTGAACTTGCAACGCTCAAAGCAGTTGTTGGCAAAAAAATTGACATAAACGAATTCAAAAAGGAAAACAACATCCATACACAGCTTTTTGGATATTCAACTAATGAGTTGAAGCGTATTGAAGCAGGGGAAAAAGTGTTTCCTCATGTGTTTGGAACCGACGGCTTTGGCCGCGACATCATGGTACGTCTAATGATTGGAACACGTATCTCCATGCTAATCGGTATTCTTGCCGCTCTGCTGGTTCTTTTGATTGGCGCAACGTACGGCTCGATTTCCGGTTTCTTTGGAGGCAAGGTTGACGCAGTAATGATGCGCATTGTTGAGCTAATCTATGCCGTTCCGGAAATGCTCGTTGTTCTACTTCTTTCAACAGCTCTTAAACCTGCTTTGGTTGCCTTTTCCAAAAGCGGAGGAGGACACGGATTCTTTCAGAATATGGTTGAAGTGCTCGGCCCAAACATTATTTCGATGTTTATAGCTTTTGCCCTTCTATACTGGGTTACGATGGCTCGTATTATCCGCGGCCAAATTCTTCAGCTTAAGGAGCAGGAGTTTGTCACTGCCGCGCAAGCCTTGGGTGCAAGCTCTGGACGCATTATTAAGCGTCATTTGCTTCCAAACTGCGTAGGTCAGATTGTTGTTACTACTTGTCTGCAAATCCCGTCAGCCATATTCCTTGAGTCGTTCCTTTCTTTCCTCGGCGTTGGCGTTTCTGCGCCTTTGACGAGTCTCGGCTCCATGGCGTCTGACGCTTTGAGCGGCATACAGACATATGGTTACCGTCTAGTAATACCCGCAATCTTTTTAAGCGTAATGATTCTTGCATTCAACCTTTTCGGCGATGGACTGCGCGATGCTCTTGACCCGAGACTTAAAAAATAGAGAGGAGGGAACATAGCTTTGGATAACACAAACGATAAAAAATTGTTGGAAATCAAGGACTTGAGGGTTTCCTTCTTTACTCCCGCTGGGGAGGTTAAAGCCGTCTCAGGCATTTCCTATGACATAAATTACGGCGAAGTAATGGGAATTGTCGGTGAGTCCGGCTCCGGAAAAAGCGTTGAGGCCTATTCGATAATGGGTCTGCTACAGTCTCCGGGCGAGATTATCGGAGGTTCGGTAACCTTCGAGGGCGAAGACGTTCTTGCGTACGATAAAAAGCAAATGGTTGATTTCCGAGGCAATAAGGTCGCGATGATTTTCCAGAATCCAATGACCTGCCTCAACCCCGTCTACACTGTCGGAAATCAGCTTGTTGAGGCTCTTCGTGCACATAACAAAGATGTCTCAACCGCAGATGCGGAAAAAAAGGCTATGGAAATGCTCGAGCTTGTTGGCATTAACAATGTCGAAAAACGTATGAAGCAGTATCCTCATGAATTCTCCGGTGGTATGCGCCAGAGAGTTATGATTGCTATGGGACTTATCTGCTCGCCGAAGCTTCTAATTGCCGACGAGCCTACAACGGCGCTGGACGTAACAATTCAGGCTCAGATTCTTGAGCTTATGAAATCTCTGCAAAAAAAGACCGGCATGGGAATAGTATTCATCACACATAACCTCGGAGTTGTTGCGGAAATCTGTGATAAGGTTTCCGTTATGTATGCTGGACGAATTGTTGAGCAGGGCAACGTTAACGACATTTTCTATAAGCCTGCGCATCCTTACACAATTGGTCTTCTTCGATCCATGCCTCGCGTTGACGCTGAGGAATATGAGCGTCTTATTCCTATTGAGGGAACGCCTGTCGATATGTGCTGCCCTCCCGAAGGCTGTCTTTTTGCTCCCAGATGCGAGCAGTGTATGCAAATTTGCCTTAAAAAGGCACCGCCTTATGTTGAACTTGGCGACGGTCACCGCAGTGCTTGCTGGTTAAGAGTACAGGAAAATATGAATAATAAGGGGGAGCAGAGCAATGGATGATAAGGTGCTTCTTCAGGTACAGAATCTACGAAAGTATTTTCCGGTAAAAGGCGTCAAAGGCCCCGGCGTTCAAGCAGTCGAGAATGTTTCATTCGAAATCAAAAAGGGTGAAACTCTCGGTCTGGTAGGTGAGTCCGGCTGTGGCAAGACCACCTTAGGCAGAACTATTCTCCGTCTTTACGAGCCTACAAGCGGTCGTATAGTTTACGATGGCAAAACGATATTCGACAGCGGCGACAATAAAGGCAAGCAGGTACTGGACAAGGATGGCAAGCCGCTTACTAAAAATGCTAAGAAAATTGCGGTAGATATGCTCCCTTATCGCCGTAAAATGCAGATAATTTTCCAAGACCCCTCCGCATCACTCGATCCGCGAATGACTGTTGGCGAAATTGTCGGTGAAGCAATCGATATTCACAAACTTGCGAAGTCAAAATCCGAACGAGCCGACATGATAAAATCTCTTCTCAGCGACGTTGGACTTAACACAGAGCACGCAAACCGCTTTCCTCATGAGTTTTCCGGCGGACAGCAACAGCGTGTTGGCATTGCTCGTGCACTCGCCGTTAAGCCTGAGTTCATCGTTTGCGATGAGCCAATTTCGGCTCTTGACGTTTCGATACAATCACAGATTGTCAATATGCTCGAGGATATGCAGAACGATTTGGGCTTGACCTACTTATTCATAGCACACGACTTGTCGGTTGTTCGGCACATTTCCAACCGTATCGGTGTCATGTACCTCGGTTCTCTTGTTGAACTTGGTGAAAGCTATGAACTGAACAAGCATCCCATCCATCCTTACACGAAGACGCTTTTGTCCGCGGTTCCGGTTCCTGATCCGGAAAAGTCTCGCGAAAGACGCCGTATCGTGCTTGAGGGCGATATTCCAAGTCCTATGAATCCTCCGACAGGCTGCCGTTTCCATACACGTTGCCCTTATGCAAAGCCGATATGTAAGGAAGCCGTCCCCGAATTCAAGGAATATGATAAAGGGCATTGGGCTGCGTGCCACGATTTGGGCTAAGCCATATAAAAACGTCCTCCCGTTTTTGCGGGAGGACGCTTTACGTGTTGATGGTACAACATACGGTGTTTGTTGATTTATCTGATATATAAGTGACGGAATATATGCTATTTCATCAATTTAGCATGTATTATTCGAAAATAAAGTAAAGTTCTTTGAATCCCTTGCGGAGAAGATATTGAATGAAATTATGAAGTTCACAAAAATATCATTGACACAGACGCTGACTCGTGGTAACATATCGTGAAATTAAGGCTGATGGGAGGGCTGTCGGGTGAAACACCTAATTCGAAACGCATCTATTTTTTCCAACGGTGTCTTTATTAGAAAAGACGTTTTGTTAGAAAATGGTATTATTGCCGACATTAAATCTTATATTCCTCACGTTTCCGGCGTTGCCGTTTATGATATGAATAATTGTTTCATTTTCCCCGGTCTTATAGATGTTCACGTACATCTAAGAGAGCCGGGTTATTTTTTTAAAGAGACCATTTTTAGCGGTAGCATGGCTGCGGCGCACGGCGGGTTTACGACAGTTTGCGCAATGCCGAATTTGAATCCGGTCCCTGACAGCACGGCACATTTGAATACTCAGCTTGAAATCATCAAGAGAGACGCCACAGTTCGCGTTTTGCCTTACGCAAGCATCACAGTGGGAGAGAAGCAAATGGAGCTTTCCGACATGGAAAATCTTGCGGATCTTGTGTGCGCATTTTCGGACGACGGTGTTGGAGTTCAGAGCGCTGAAATGATGGAAAAAGCAATGCGCAGGGCGAAAGAATTGGGCAAAATAATCGTCGCGCACTGCGAAGTGAACGAACTTTTAAACGGCGGTTGCATACACGATGGGGAATACGCGAGCAAAAACGGTTATAAGGGAATATCCTCCGAGAGCGAATGGCGCGAGGTTGATCGTGACATTAATCTAGCAAGGAAAACTGGATGTAAATATCATGTCTGCCATGTGTCAACGAAAGAGAGCGTCGCTCTGATTCGCAAAGCAAAGGCCGAGGGTTTGTCGATAAGCTGCGAAACGGCTCCGCATTATCTCGTTTTGTGCGACGACGACTTGCAGGATGACGGACGGTTTCGCATGAACCCCCCGCTTAGAAGTGCGGAGGACAGGGACGCGCTGATTGATGGGATTAAGGATGGAACCATCGACATGATAGCCACCGACCACGCACCGCACTCTGCCGAAGAGAAATCGAGAGGTTTGCGAAACAGCTTGAACGGAATTGTCGGACTTGAAACCGCGTTTCCGATTCTTTATACGAAGCTTGTGAAAACCGGAGTTATCACACTTGAAAAGCTAATTGAGCTTATGCAGGTTAACCCGGCAAAACGCTTCGGAATAGGCGGAAGCCTCAAAATCGGCGAGCCTGCGGACTTAACGGTCTTTGATTTATGTGGGGAATATGCGATTGACCCGAAAGATTTTCTTTCGATGGGAAGGTCAACACCCTTTGAGGGCGAAATGGTCTTCGGAAAATGCCTGCTGACACTGGTCGGTGGAATACCTGCTTGGGAGGACAAAGAACGGCTCGGTAAAATTGGAAATTGCGGTGAGGTTTGATATGAAAAAAGGTCTTTTCACTATTAAGGGCAACGAAAAACTGACAGACGACGTATTCAAAATGATACTTTGCGGCGATACGGGCGATATAACATCAGCCGGCCAGTTCGTCAACATAGAAATTGAGGGGCTATATCTTCGCAGACCGATTTCGGTCTGCGACGTAAACGGTACGCTTCTGACCCTCATATACAAAGTTGTTGGCAAGGGTACTGAGCAAATGAGCCGCATGACAAAGGCCGAAACGCTCGATGTGCTTACGGGCCTTGGAAATGGCTACGATACCTCAAAGAGCGGAAGTAAACCCGTTCTAATAGGCGGAGGAGTTGGAGTTCCGCCAATGTATCTGCTTGCAAAAAAACTTATCTCACAAGGAACGCAACCGATTGCGGTTCTAGGCTTCAACACAAAATCCGATGTATTCTGCGAAAACGAATTTCGCGCTTTGGGAATTGAAGTTATCGTTACAACTGTTGACGGCAGCTACGGCATGAAGGGCTTCGTTACGGACGCTTTGAAAGAATGCGGAGATTACACCTACACATTTTCCTGCGGTCCCGAACCAATGCTGAAAGCAGTTTACAACGCTTCGGTTGCCGATGGTCAATACAGCTTTGAGGAGCGAATGGGTTGCGGTTTTGGTGCTTGCATGGGCTGTAGCTGCAAGACCAAATACGGGAATAAGAGAATTTGCAAGGACGGACCGGTTCTGGAAAAGGGGGAAATAGTATGGTAAGCACAAAGGTTCAGCTAAGTAAGATTGTACTAGATAACCCGGTAATCCCCGCCAGCGGAACCTTCGGTTTTGGTGCGGAATTTGCGGAATTTTACGACATAAACATCCTCGGAAGCATATCATTTAAAGGTACAACCGTTGAATCGCGCTTCGGTAATCCGACACCGAGAATAGCGGAATGTGAAAGCGGAATGATAAACGCAGTGGGACTTCAGAACCCCGGGCTAAAATCGGTCTGTGAGCATGAGCTTCCGAACCTTGCAAAGATTTTCACAAAGCCAGTAATCGCAAACATTAGCGGCTTTTCGATTGAGGAATACGTTAAGTGCGCGAAGGCAATGGACAAGCAGGAGAATGTCGGAATTATCGAAGTCAACATTAGCTGCCCTAATGTCCACGGTGGAGGAATGAGCTTTGGAGTTTCACCCGAAGCAGCGGCAGAGGTCACTAAAGCCGTCAAGGCGGTTACGACAAAGCCTGTTTATATTAAGCTCAGTCCGAATGTAACCGATATTGTTTCAATCGCCGTTGCTTGTGAGGAGGCGGGAGCCGATGGCTTGAGCCTAATTAACACGCTTCTGGCTATGCGAATAGACCTAAAAACCCGCAAGCCCGTCCTAGCTAACAAAATGGGTGGTTTCTCGGGAAGTGCGATTTTCCCCGTAGCGGTTCGAATGGTATATCAGGTTTGTGAAGCGGTAAAGATTCCGATAATTGGAATGGGCGGAGTTTCAAGCGCTGAGGACGTAATCGAAATGATGCTCGCAGGTGCAACCGCCGTCCAGGTCGGTGCGGCTAATCTTAAAAACCCCTACGCCTGCAAAGAAATAATCGAGGATTTGCCGCGTGTAATGCAGAAATATAAAATCAACAGTCTAAGCGAAATTATCGGAGTTGCACATTCATAAACACTTCAATCAAGTGTACAACGCGCCAATTGCTCACCGTTTACACGGTAACCGCAATTGATGCTCAATTTTAATGACTATTCCAATATGGTCGCATAATATATCTAAATAAAGGAAGGAATGATCATACCAAATGGCAAAAGACGTTATCATAGCCTGCGACTTTAGCAGCAGGGAAGAGGCTCTAAGTTTTCTGGACAAATTCAAGGACCATAAGCCCTTTGTGAAAATCGGAATGGAGCTGTTTTATGCGGAAGGACCGAGCATAGTCCGCGAAATCAAGGCGCGCGGACACAAAATATTCCTCGACCTAAAGCTTCACGACATTCCAAACACAGTGAAAAAATCCATGTCGGTGCTAAGCTCACTCGATATAGATATGTGCAACGTTCATGCGACAGGAACGGAAGCAATGATGTCAGCTGCGCTCGAAGGCTTAGTACGTCCAGACGGGACTCGTCCTCTCCTTATTGCAGTTACACAGCTTACATCTACTAGCGAAGAGCGTATGCAAAAGGAACTTCTAATCAGAGAAAGCCTAGAGGAAACCGTTCTACATTATGCGGAAAACACGAAAAACGCCGGACTGGACGGCATCGTCTGCTCGCCGCTTGAATCAGGCAAAGTCAAAGTGCGCTGCGGAAAAGACTTTTTAACCATTACGCCTGGTGTGCGTTTTGCAGACAGCAAGGCCGACGATCAGGTGCGTGTCACAACACCGGAAAAGGCACGGGAACTGGGAAGCGATTACATCGTCGTTGGAAGACCGATAACGGCAGCAGAAGACCCTGTATCAGCTTATAATCGCTGCATTAAAGAGTTTTTGGGGTAAAAATTAGCCTCAAGCATTATGCTTTCGGCTTTGAGATAAAGAAAGGACATACTGTTATGGAACAAAAAATTGCACGAGCGCTGCTTTCAATTGGCGCGGTAATTGTTCGACCGGACGAGCCCTTTACATGGGCAAGCGGAATTAAAAGCCCTATCTACTGCGACAACCGACTCACCTTAACCTCGCCAGAGGTACGCACGGAGATTGAAAATTCTCTGGCAAACCTTATCCGCGAGAAATACCCCGACTGCGAGGTGCTGATGGGCACCAGTACTGCCGGCATAGCTCATGCCGCCATAGTCGGACACATTATGGGGCTGCCTATGGGATATGTACGCAGTGGTGCAAAAGACCACGGACGCAAAAACCAGATTGAGGGCAAGCTCGAAAAAGGCGCTAAGGTCGTAGTCGTAGAAGATCTAATTTCAACAGGGGGAAGCGTTCTTGAAGTAGTGGATGTCCTTAGAGAAGCCGAAGCAAATGTCCTCGGCGTTGTCAGCATTTTTACCTACAACATGAAAAAGGGACTTGTCCGCCTCAAGGAAGATAACGTAATTAATTACAGCCTCACAAACCTTGATACTCTTACAAAAGTGGCGGCAGATGACGGGATTATTTCTGAAAAAGACATACTGCGGATACTTTCTTTCCGCGATAACCCATCAGACGAAAGCTGGATAAACGGAGGTAACGTTTAATGAAAGACTTAATTAGCATCACAGATTTGTCAATCGAAGAGCTTCAGGAACTAATAAATACCGCTGAAGACATTATCGCGAACCCTGATAAGTACTGCGATAAGTGCAAAAGGAAAAAGCTCGCAACGCTGTTTTTCGAGCCATCTACTCGCACACGCCTAAGCTTTGAAGCGGCTATGCTCGAGCTTGGCGGAAACGTAATTGGCTTTTCCGAAGCAAGCAGCTCATCAGCTTCTAAGGGTGAAAGCGTTGCCGACACCGCGCTTACCATAAGCTGCTATGCGGATATTATCGCCATGAGACACCCCAAGGAAGGTGCTCCGCTGGTTGCGGCAAATGCGGCAAGCATCCCTGTTATCAATGCGGGTGACGGCGGACACAACCACCCCACTCAGACGCTTACCGACCTTTTAACAATCTATCGTGAAAAGGGCAGACTGAATAACCTTAAAATCGGCTTTTGCGGCGACCTCAAATTCGGCAGAACGGTTCACTCGCTGATTTCCGCGATGTCACGTTACGAAGGGAACAGCTTCGTCCTGATTTCTCCCGAAGAACTGAGATTACCGGGCTATATCAAAAAAGACGTACTTGTTAAAAATGATATTCCGTATAAAGAAACAGATAACTGGGACGATATGCCCGAGCTTGACATTCTCTATATGACGAGAGTACAGCGTGAAAGATTTTTCAACGAGGCTGACTATCTGCGTCTGCGCGACGTTTTTATACTCACAATGGACAAGCTTTCATACGCAAAAGAAGACCTTTGCATTATGCACCCGCTGCCGAGAGTAAACGAAATTGAACGCGCGGTGGACAACGACAAGCGTGCCTGCTATTTCAAACAGGTTCTTTACGGAAAGTATATCCGCATGGCTTTGATTTTGAAGCTTCTCGGAATCGAATAGAAAAGGGGGAGATTTTAAAATGACGATAGATTCAATTAAAAACGGCATTGTTCTCGACCATATAAAAGTCGGGAAAAGTATGGAGATATACAAGGTTTTGGAGCTTTCAAAGCTTGACTGCTCGATTGCAATTATTAAAAACGTGACCAGCAAAAAAGAGGGTCAAAAGGATATCATCAAAATTGATTCGCTTATTGACATTAACCTCGATGTGCTGGGCTATATCGACCCGGGTATAACCGTTAACATAGTTAAAGACGGCAAAATAGTTGAGAAGCGGAAGCTTTCACTTCCTGATGTGGTTACGGGAGTTATTAAGTGCAAAAATCCTCGCTGCATAACATCGGTTGAGCAGGAGCTTCCTCAAGTTTTCCATCTGACGGACAAAGAAAATGGAGTATACCGCTGTGTATACTGTGAAGCAAAAGCAAAAGGCGAAGCATAATAATTACACTTCGCCAGTTTCTACTATAGCACAGCCTTCGTTGAAAATACGCAGGCTGTTATTTTTGTTTTCGCAGTTGCTTTGAACAAGTATTTTTTCCGTTTTCGAAAGCTCAACAGAAACCTCTTCGCTTCCCATGTTAACGATAATTAAGGCTTTCACGCAGTTTCGACTTCTGGAAAAAACAAATACCCCGTTTTCGGCACGGAGAGTTCTGTAATCACCGCCAGCAAAGGAAATACAGCTGTTCCTCGCGTGGAGTAGCTTTTTGTACCAGTCTATAAGCTCGGAATCCTCGGAGCCCCACGGATAGCATCTGCGGTTGAAAGGGTCTTCAAAGCCCTCCAGACCAGTCTCATCGCCGTAATATATGCAGGGGACCCCGGGCAAAGTAAATTGCAAGAGCGAAGCAATATTAAGGAGCGACTTTGCGTGCCTGCGCTCAGCTTCCAAAAGAACAGCTTGCGCTCTTTCGTCGCGTGTTTCGAATCGCTTTCCGCCCAGTACAGTCAGAATTCTTTCGGTATCATGAGTTCCCAGGACGTTCATTAGGCAGTCCAGCGCAGGCTTTGGATAGTTTTCGCAGATGCTTTCAACGACTTCGCAAATTTGCTCGGCGTTTCCGGTCTTAACGAAGCTAATTATAGCGTCCTTAAAAGGATAGTTCATAACGCCGTCAAGCTCTTCGCCTTCAAAGTAGTGTCGGCGGTTGCCGTAGGCGATTTTGTTTGAAGCGTCCTCCCATACTTCGCCGATAATCAGCGCTTCGGGATTTGCGGTTTTTACCGACTCGCGAATTGCGCGAAGAAAGCCTTCGGAAAGCTCGTCGGCAACGTCAAGTCTCCATCCGAAAGCACCAAGTGCCATCCATTTTTGAAGTATTCCATTTTTGCCTGAAATGAAGCCTTGGAAGCTCAGGTTGTTCTTTTTTACCTGTGGAAGGGTTTTGATTCCCCACCAAGCATCGTATTTGTCGGGATATTCGGCAAAATGGTACCACTCGTAATATAGTGAATCTTTGGACTGATATGCACCACCATTGCCAAAATGCTTTTCACGGTTAAAATAAACGGAGTCAGACCCGGTGTGATTAAATACGCCGTCGCAGATTATTCTGATACCCAATTCTTTCGCCTGCGCACAAAGTTTTTCGAAAATAACGTCGTCGCCGAAGGATGGGTCGATTTTACCGTAATCCGCAGTATCGTATTTGTGGTTCGATGCCGCCTCAAAAATCGGGCTGAGATAAATGCAGGTGATTCCTAGCTCGTGAAGATAGGGGAGCTTTTCAATAACTCCGTCGAGATTTCCGCCAAAAAAATCGTTATTTTTGATTTCGCCCTTTTCGTTAGGTAGGTAGCAGGGGACACCACCCCAGTCGTTTCGCAAAACTGCGCCCTCTTTTACAGGGCGGTCGCCGAATTTTCTGAAGCGATCCACAAAAATATGATAGAAAGACCCTCCCATTATCCATTCGGGTGTGGTATAATCAGAAGCGTAAATGCTAAGTTGCCACGAACGCGGTTCGTTTTCTGAGAAGCTTGCGCCTTTGTCGGTTTTCTCGATAGTGCGGATAACTCCGTCGGCAACCACTTCGAAATGATACCAAAAAAGCCCCTTAGTATCAAAAGTAACGTTGCCCTCAAAGCGCACATATCCGTGTTCTGTCCAGACCTGCGGAAGCTCAAATTCGGTTATTTCTCCGTCGAGGTCATTTATAACCACGAGTATCACTTCGGTGACTTCGAGCGATTCGGCTGTTCTTATTCCGAACCTGACCGTTTCTCCATCTTTTATCGCACCGAAAGGCAGTTTATCAAGCTCGTTGCGTGAATCGAATAATATTTCGTCCATAGGTTCCTCCGAGATTTCGGAATATCGTTATTTATTATATGAATTATAAATGAAAAATCGCGATATATCAAGTAAGCTTCAAATATGTATCAATTAAATCGTAATAGGAGTGACATTATGAAAAAAGAAGACATCCTCAAAATGTGCGACCACACGGTGCTACGCACCGACGCAGATTTTAATGAAATAGCTGAAAACCTTAGACTTGCCATGAAGTATAACTGTGCTTCAATGTGCCTTGCACCCAGTCATGTTTATGAAGCAAAAAAGCTCTGCGGTGACAAGCTCAAAATCTGTACTGTTGTCGGTTTTCCAAACGGATATAACGACACCGCGACAAAGGTTTTTGAGTCAAAGCATCTAATAGAGGAGGGTGCCGACGAAATTGACGTCGTAATCAACCTTGGCTGGGCAGTTAACGGGCAGTACGACGCAGTTGAAGAAGAGCTTGTGCAAATCAGAAAGGCAACCGAGGGTTCGACACTCAAAGTCATCGTGGAGACTTGCAAGCTTCCTGAGCCTGTTTTCCGTGAGATATGCAAGGTTGTTTCACGCTCCGGCGCGGATTATATAAAAACTTCTACAGGCTTTGCAGAGCGCGGTGCTTCTGTGCGCGACGTTGAAATCATGCGTGAGGAGTGCGCTCCCGAAACTAAAATAAAGGCAGCCGGCGGAATTAGCAGCTTCGAGGACGCCGAAGCAATGATTGCCGCAGGAGCGGACAGGCTCGGCACCAGCAGGCTTATTAAGCTTATGCTCGAGGCCAGAAAGTAATGAAAACAAAAGATTTATGGATGCTGATAGTGGGACTGTTTTTAGCCAGTGGCACCCTTTTGGTAGACAGATTTATCGTTGCTGTTCCTGATTTGCTTGCAGTTGCTTTTGCTGTTGCAGCTATAATTCTAATAACAATATTTATGTTAAGAAACAGAACACTTAAAAAACAGTAAAAAAACAGCTTGACAATATCTACTATTGCTGTTAAACTCAATGAGTTAGAACAAAGTAGGTTCGGTTGGTATCCGTCCTCACCTCGCCACATTGGTGCGCTGGGTTAATAAAACCATCTTTAGCCATTGGCTGATTATGTGTATTATTATGCGGGTGCCGTTGCACCCGCATTTTCTATGGGGCTTGCCCCGCCATTTACGCTTGGAGGTGTTAAATATAGCAAACTTGGCTCATCAGATCAACGAGGAAATACTCGATAAGGAAGTTCGTCTTATCAGCGATACGGGTGAACAGCTCGGAATAATGTCCTTGCAGGCAGCATTGGATATTGCGTTGCAAAAAGATATGGATCTGGTTAAAATTGCTCCCGGCTCTGTTCCGCCTGTATGCAAAATTATGGACTACGGTAAGTTCCGTTTTGAACAGGCTAAGAAAGACAAGGAAGCAAAGAAGAATCAGCATATTGTCGAGGTCAAGGAAATCCGAATGTCACCGGGTATCGGCGAAAACGACTTTAACGTTAAGCTGAAGAGCGCACAGAAGTTTATCCTTGACGGTGACCGTGTTAAGGTTTCTGTCCGTTTCAGAGGCAGAGAAATGGCTCATACGAATTTGGGCGAAATACTGCTGAAAGAATTCGCGGAAAAATGTTCTGAAATTGCCGTCCTCGACAAAGAACCTAAGCTCGAAGGACGTAATATGTCTATGTTTATTTCACCTAAACAAACGGCGGCTAACAAATAATCATTTCAAAGGAGTAAACCGTTATGCCTAAGCTCAAATCACATAGTGGAGCAAAAAAGAGATTTAGTCTCACAAAGTCCGGCAAGGTAAAACGTTCACACGCTTACACTTCCCATCTTCTTAACGGTCACGGAAAGACCACAAAGAGCAAAAGACATCTCCGTCAGGGAACCTATGCCGACGCCACAAACGAGTCTGCGATTAAACGCATGATTCCCTACAAATAAGGAGGATCTTTAAAGATGGCTAGAATAAAAGGCGCGATGATGACGCGCAAAAGAAGAAATAAAGTTCTTGGCATGGCTAAGGGCTATTGGGGCGCAAAGTCTACTCACTACAAAATGGCTAACCAGGCTGTTATGAAATCCCTCACATATGCTTATGTCGGACGTAAGCAGAAGAAAAGAGATTTCCGTCAGCTTTGGATTACCCGTATCAACGCAGCTTGCAAGATGAACGGCATGAACTATTCCACCTTCATGCACGGCCTCAAGCTTGCCGGACTCGACATGAACCGCAAGATGCTCTCTGAAGTTGCAATTCATGAGCCCGAAGCTTTCACAGCTCTTACCGAAAAGGCAAAGGCTGCTCTGAAGGCATAATGCTGATTTTCAGCTAAATTACCATATCATTTATGCGGACAGCTTTACAGCTGTCCGCTTTTATGTTACCATTTCAGAGTTAGCGAGGTGTTAAAATGATAGAATTATCGGTTAACGAACTGAAAAATGTCGCAAAAAACCTGAAATCAGGCGATAGAGTTCTACTCTCTGGGACAGTATATACGGCGAGAGATGCCGCACATAAGCGAATTTTTGAGCTACTGGATAGGGGAGAGATGCTTCCCTTTGATATCGAAGGAGCCGTAATCTATTACACAGGCCCAACCCCTGCACAAAACGGCAAACCCGTCGGCTCTTGCGGCCCGACGACCTCGATTCGCATGGATAAATTTACTCCGAGGCTTTTAGACTTGGGGCTTTCGGGCATAATCGGAAAAGGCGAGAGGGGACAGTCCGTGTGTGACGCAATAGAACGAAACGGCGCCGTTTATTTCTGCGCCGTCGGAGGAGCAGGTGCACTAATGGCGAGCCATGTCGTTGAAGCTGAGGAAATCGCATTTCACGATTTGGGCTGCGAATCGGTTAAGCGTCTCGTCGTTGATAAATTGCCCTTAACAGTCTGTATTGATTGCTCCAGGGGGAATATTTTCTGGGATGAGAAGCAAAAGTATTCAGATAGAAACTAGTTGTTCGAAAGGTTGTTGCATGAAAAGAGCTGTTTTAGGTCTTCTCGTTGCCGTTGTCGTTCTGCTTTTTTCGACGGCCTTGGGACTCGCCGTAATTCACATAACCAATTTCCCTTACGCCATAGATGTTGATTTACTCAATATAAGTGAAAACGCAGGATATTCTCGCGAAGAAGTGCTTTTAAACTATAACGCTGTTATTGAATATCTTTCTCCGTTTTCAAGTAAGGAATTTGCTCTTCCGACTTTGAAATACACAGATCAAGGAAGCTATCATTTTGCTGAATGCAAGACCATGTTCCATAACGTCTATTTGCTCGGACTTGCAGCAGCGGTTATGCTAGTCTTTTTAATTATTTTAAGGGTGGTTTCTAAACGAACTCTCAGAATGTCTGGCGCAGTCACGCTGGCTATCCCCGCAATTTTTGGCGTTTCACTCTTAACCAATTTTGATTGGACATTCACGTTTTTCCATTCCGTATTCTTCGCTGGGACAAGCTGGATTTTTGACCCCAACTTGGATGAAATAATCAGAATCTTGCCAAGCGAATTCTTTATGCACTGCGCATTTTTTATAGTGCTTTTTTGGATTGCAGGAGCCACCGTGCAGTTGATAATTGGATACTCAAAGAACAAAGCCTGCAAAATATAGCTTTTGCGGACTTTTTTCTTTATTGGGAACAAATAGAAATTAGCTGCGTCTAAAGCACATAAGCATACCACACAAACGCAAAATGCTTCTGAAGGGGCGGAGGTATGGGTATTGATTTCATTTGGACGCTTCTTATTTCGCTCGCGATGACTATAGTTCTTGAACAAGTATTTTGCTTGATTTTCAAGCTTCGCGGTGCCTATAATTTCACCTTGGTCGTTCTTGCTAACATTATTACAAATCCGCCGGTCGTGCTGTTAAATCATTTGCTTAGGCAAAACACCGACTTTCCGCAGATCTTAATAGTTCTTGTTTTGGAAATTTCGGCAGTCCTGATTGAAGGTCTATACTACAGGCACTATGCCAAAGATATTAAGCGCCCGTTATTGTTTTCGCTCTGTGCAAACGCATTTTCTTATTTTTCCGGTCTACTAATTCTGAGCATCATATAGGGAGGTATATAAAATGAAAAAACACAGTCTTAACAAAATCACAGGTTTGATATTCACTTGCGTCATGTTGGTATCCATGCTAAGCGGGTTTGCGCTTGCAGATGTGATTATGGAACCGAATGACAACTTTTACTCTTCTCACTCAAGCGATTGCGAATACGTTAACCGCGACTATTACGCAAACGGAGAGAGCGGATACATGGAGCTTTTCACAGAGCCTGGCGGAAGCAGTCTTGGCTTTGCCGATAACGGCGGAGTATTTCATGTTCAGTTCAGCTACAAGCTAGGCGATGTAAAATGGGGCGTCGTCGAATATGAAGAGAGCGACGGCAAGCTTGTTCCCGTTGGTAATGGCGAAAATAAAACTGGCTGGATAAAATTGAGCGATACCATAGTGAAATTTGATTACATTAGCTTTGACGAAAAGCATAGCTCTGAGTATACGACCTATAATGGCGACTATTCGGAGCTTGCAGGAAAAACGGGCATCGTAATGTGGACGTTCCCAAATTCCGGGGAGAACAACGGTACACTTGAAGCAATAAGCGAAAACTTTGCTGTTCAATCAGTTTATACCGATTCCGAAGGACGTAAATGGGGTTTCGTGAGTTACTACTACGCGATTAAGAACTTTTGGATTTGTCTGTCTGAACCAACAAACTCCGAGATAGTAGCAATTGATGCCGAAACTCCGGCGTTGTATTCTCCAGAGCCGGGTTCAAAGCCTCAGTCGTCAACGAACGACATGACAACAGTTTTAATTTTCTGCGTTGCCGCGGCTATTTTGATTGCTGTCGTCCTGACTGCTGTCCTCACCAAAAAGAAAAGCAAAGATACCGAAAACAAGTAGATTATGAGTTCTGCGGAAAGCTGTCCCTCCGGCTTTCCGCTTTTTTTAATTGCAAGAGGAAATGTATGAATTAGGTATTGACAAAATAATTAGGTAATGTTATTCTATATATGGAGTTAGAGACGTCTAACTGTTCGAATTTATAGTTACATCATTGTAACTGGATAGGAGAATGATTATGAAAACGCTTAAAAACGTTGGTGTTGGCGGCAGCGCAAAGGTTGTCAAGCTTCATGGTGAAGGTGCCGTTAGAAGACGTATTATGGATATGGGCGTCACAAAGGGCGCCGAGATATATATTAGAAAAGTCGCGCCGCTTGGTGACCCGATTGAAATACGAGTTAGGGGATATGAACTATCCGTTAGAAAGTCAGATGCGGCAATGATTGAAGTACAATAAGGAACAAGTTCCTTATTTTTTGGAGGGTTAGTTAGAGGCCTCTAATCGAATGTTGAAAGGAGGAACGCGAATGAGCGTGAAAATTGCTCTTGCCGGCAACCCAAACTGCGGCAAGACCACAATGTTTAATGAGCTTACAGGAAGCAACCAATATGTCGGCAACTGGCCCGGAGTAACGGTTGAAAAGAAAGAGGGCAATCTAAAGTCTGACAAGAACGTAATTATTCAAGATTTGCCCGGAATTTATTCGCTGTCTCCCTACACGCTGGAGGAAGTCGTGGCTCGAAACTACCTTGTAAACGACAAGCCTGACGCGATTATAAACGTAGTCGATGCAACGAATATTGAGCGAAACCTTTATCTTACGACTCAGCTTATCGAACTGGGCATACCCGTTGTAATTGCGCTGAATATGATCGATATAGTACGCAAAAACGGTGACACAATTGATTTGGAGTGCATGAGCCGAGCTTTGGGCTGTAAGGTTTTTGAAACCTCCGCATTAAAAGGCGAGGGTTCGGAAGACGCGGCAACATACGCAGTAAAAATTGCAGCGGAAGGTTGTGCGGTGAAAAATCCTCCGATTTTTCGAGGAAATGTCGAGCACGCACTTGCGCATATCGAGGAATCGCTGGAAAATTTAGTCCCCGAGCGTTACCTTCGCTGGTACGCTGTGAAGGTTTTTGAAAGAGACAAGGAGGTTCTTAAAGAGCTGAACCTCGACGCGGCTGAATGGGCACATATCGACGGGCATATCAAGGACTGCGAAAAAGAGCTGGACGACGATGCTGAAAGCATAGTAACAATTGAGCGATACGACTACATTGAAAAAGTAGTATTAACCTGTGCAAAAAAGAATGATACTTCCGGCGCGACGGTGTCAGACAAAATTGACGCAATCGTTACCAATCGCATTCTAGCTCTACCGATTTTTGCTTTTGTAATGTTCTTCGTTTACTACATATCAATGAGCACGCTAGGGTTCTGGGCTTCGAGCTGGGTAAAAGAAACGCTGTTTAAGGATATCATTAGTGGAAGCATTTCTGTTCTTTTTGATAATACAAATGTAGTGCCGTGGCTATCCGGCCTTGTTATAAACGGAATTATTGCTGGGGTCGGCGCGGTTCTCAGCTTCCTACCTCAGATGATTATACTGTTCCTGATGCTATCACTGCTCGAGGACATCGGCTATATGTCAAGAATTGCGTTCATAATGGATAAAATCTTCCGCCGTTTCGGACTTTCCGGAAAAAGTTTTATCCCCATGCTCATCGGCTCAGGCTGCAGCGTTCCCGGCATTATGGCGTCCAGGACGATTGAAAACGAGCGCGACAGAAGAATGACCATTATGACCACCTCGTTTATTCCTTGCGGAGCAAAAATGCCTTTCGTCGCACTAATCGCAGGCGCATTATTCGGAGGTTCAGGCTGGGTTGCCACATCGGCATATTTCATTGGGGTTGCGGCTGTAATCTTTTCGGGAATAATACTAAAAAAGACAAAACCTTTTGCGGGTGACGAAGCCCCATTTATAATGGAACTCCCTCCGTATCATACGCCATCTGGCAAAAACATTTTCCGTGCAACGTGGGAACGAGTTTCTTCTTTCATAGTTAAAGCAGGCACGCTAATTCTCATTTCCTCTATCATACTATGGTTCCTACAGGCCTTCGGAATTTCCGGTGGCAAGCTGGGAATGATAAGCGACAACAACTCAAGTCTTCTTGCCTATATTGGAATGTTCATCGCTCCGATTTTCGCACCTCTTGGCTTCGGTCACTGGCAGGCGGCAGTTGCAAGTATTACGGGGCTTCTGGCCAAAGAAAACATCGTCGCAAGCTTTGGAATTCTTTATGGCTCCACCGCCGTATCAAACAGTGCAGGAGCCCTTCCAAGCCTTGCGCAGGACTTTACAGCCCTGACGGCATATAGCTTCATGATGTTCAATCTCCTGTGTGCGCCGTGCTTTGCGGCAATGGGTGCGATTAAGCACGAGATGAACGACAGCAAGTGGACATGGGCGGCAATTTCATATATGTGCATATTCGCATACATCATTTGCCTGATTTTCAACCAAATCGGACGCCTGTTCATTGGCGGCAGCTTTGGAATTTGGACAGCGATTGCGTTGATACTATTGCTAGGTCTGGTATATATGATAGTTAGAAAAAACCCTTAAATGAAGACTGAAAAAGCGGGTGAGTAGATGCTCGAATTCATTACAGAAAACATAAGCTCAATTATCATTGGAGCAGTCGTTTTAGCCGTTGTTATTCTCATTATCGTTAAGCTTGTAAAAAAGGGGAACAAAAGCTTTTGTTCGTGCGGCGATTGCTCTTCTTGCAACGCCTGTGGAGTATGCGACTCGAAAATTGATGGCAAAAATATTGTGATTAAGAAAATCAATAACGACTCAAAACATCTCAAACAATAAAGTAACTGCGGCTCATAATCGGGCCGCAGTTACTTTTGGCTTTAACAAATATCTAGAAACTGGATTATAATAAACTGTAAGATGTCAATTTGCATTGTTCGGAATTGAAATAATGCAGAATAATATACATAATAAGCAAAAATGCCTAAATTGCTTGCAAAGATGAAGATTTGGGCTTATAATAATTTCAATATCGAGTATGTATTGGATGGTGCATTTCATGAAAGAATTATCTAGAATCGCGGGGGAAGTCAGAGCCTCAACAACTTTAGCAGTTGACGCGCTTGCAAAGCAAATGCAGGCCGAAGGACTGGATGTCATCGGCTTTGGAACCGGAGAACCGGATTTTGATACCCCCGACAATATAAAAGCCGCAGCAATCAAGGCAATCAACGACGGAAAAACAAAATACACCCCGGCAGCAGGCCTTGTCGATTTAAGAAAGGCTATTTCAGCCAGAATGAAAATTGACTTTGACCTCGACTACGACTTCACACAGATTACTGTAGCAAGCGGAGCAAAGCACAGTGTCTATATCGCACTTCTGGCTTTACTCAATCCCGGTGATGAAGTAATTCTTCCGGCACCATATTGGGTAAGCTACTTTGAAATGATTCACCTCGCAGGTGGAACCCCGCTTATTGTTCAAGCTGGGGAGGAGCAGAACTTCAAAATCACTCCCGAACAGCTTGAAATTGCGATAGGTAGCAAAACCAAGACCCTCATTTTGAATAACCCCTCAAATCCGACGGGAATGCTCTATTCGCGCTCAGAGCTTGAAGATATTGCCGAAATCTGCAAAAAGTACGACATTTATATCATAGCGGACGAGATTTACAGCAGTCTCGTTTACGACGGCAAGGAGTTCGTAAGCATTGCAACAATTTCAAAGGACGCATATGAGCGCACGATTATTATAAATGGTGTTTCAAAATCATACGCAATGACAGGCTGGCGCATCGGATATGCCGCGGCAAATCCAAAAATCTCAAAGATTATGGCGAATTGCCTCAGTCACTCCACAGGTGCGCCAGGAACCATGAATCAGATTGCGGCAATCGAAGCCCTTTCCGGTCCTCAGGACGGGATTGAGGCAATGCGCAAGGTGTTCGAGGTTCGCCGCAACTATATTGTCAAGCGCATGAACGAAATCGATGGAGTGAGCTGCCTTGTTCCCGATGGTGCCTTCTACGTAATGATGAATATTAACGAGCTTATCGGCAAGACTTATGGCGGAAAGCTTATCGAGAACGACGATGATTTTGCGGTTGCATTTTTGGAGCAGGGACGTGTTGCCGTGGTTCCTTGTTCTGGCTTCGGAGCACCCGGTTTCGTTCGCTGGACCTATGCCGCATCAATGGAAAACATTCGTGAAGGACTTAACAGGCTTGAAAAGTTTTTGCAGGCGTAATATAATGTTTTATGACCAATCCGCATTTTGCGAATTGGTCATACCTATGCTCAAAACAAGGCTTTAGGTTTTTGGTGCCGAAAGTCTTGTTCTTTAATAAAGCTATTGCTTTGTTAAGCGCAAACAAATATAATCGATTTGGAAAGGTTGTGCACCAATGAAAAACACCTATGAAAACCCGCTGTGCTCACGTTATGCCAGCAGTGATATGCAGTATATATTCTCACCTGACAAAAAGTTTACCACCTGGCACAAGCTGTGGATTGCTCTTGCTAGGGCAGAAATGCAGCTCGGTCTTCCCGTAAAGCAGGAGCAAATCAGCGAAATGGAGGCTCATGCAGACGAGGTTGACTACGAATATGCCGCAGAAATGGAAAAGAAGCTTCGCCACGACGTAATGGCACACGTCCATGCATTCGGAAAGCAATGTCCCACTGCTATGCCAATTATTCATTTGGGAGCAACGAGCTGCTATGTCGGCGACAACACCGATATAATCATCATGCGCGACGGACTTGAGCAGGTTCGCCGCGAGATTGTCAACGTAATCCACCGTCTTGCTGCTTTTGCAGATAAATACAAGGAAGTTCCCACACTCGGATTTACGCATTTCCAGCCGGCACAGCTCACAACCGTCGGTAAACGTGCAACGTTATGGATTAACGACTTGTTGCTCGACCTGGACGAGGTCGAATACCGTATTTCCACCTTGAAGCTACTTGGCTCAAAGGGAACAACGGGCACTCAGGCAAGCTTTTTGGAGCTTTTCGACGGCGACCACAAAAAATGCGTGGAGCTTGAGCGTCTTATTGCCGAGGAAATGGGCTTCGAGTCTTGCGTATCCGTATCGGGTCAGACCTATTCGCGCAAGACAGACGCCGCAGTTTTGGCTACGCTATCAGGAATTGCGCAGAGCGCGGGCAAATTTGCAACTGATATGCGCCTTCTTTCTCATCTTAAGGAGCTTGAGGAGCCGTTTGAATCCAACCAAATCGGTTCATCGGCAATGCCTTACAAGCGTAACCCCATGCGCTGTGAGCGCATCTGTTCGCTTGCACGCTATGTTATTGTCGATGCGCAAAATCCTGCAATGACTTCGTACAACCAGTGGTTTGAACGCACCTTGGATGACTCCGCAAACAAACGCATTTCAGTACCTGAGGCATTTTTGGCTGTTGACTCGCTTCTTAATATCTACATCAACGTAGCATCGGGAATTAAGGTATACGAAAAGGTCATCGATAAGCATTTGGCCGAAGAGCTTCCTTTTATGGCGACGGAAAACATTATGATGGACGCAGTCAAAA
>CAZLLK010000030.1:0-35258 GCA_964560435.1 uncultured Oscillospiraceae bacterium | reverse complement strand
TGTATGTATTGTTAGAAATGTGGGCGCATTATTCTCTTTTTCTACAAAATAAAGCAGGGATATTTCTAAATGTTGAAAAGAATAGATTGAGTTTTCCAATGAAAAAGATGGCGATTTTCCGTTGCAAAACGTGCCACAAAGCGGAGAGACTAAAAAAATACGATTGGGCGGTGGCGGTTGCTAAAAAAGTTTTTGCTTTTGGAGTATGTGAAAATGTCGCTAGATTAAGATTTCTGTCAGATTTGATTGGAATAATTAGGTTAATATATATCAAAGCCTATTCGCTTGAAAGTAGTTGCAAGAATACAGTGTTAGTTAATGAAAAAATGTTGAGGGAGAATGATTATGGACTTTAGCAAGGAGAAAAAACACAATATTAACAAGCCGACTTGAATCGTCTCATATATACATAATATTACCAATAAAGTGGAGATATTGCGTCGTGGATTGCTGCGCAATCAGTGTCGCGGAGAGCCCTGCAAAAAAGCGAAAATAATGCGATTGAGCATAATCCGGAGCCTGATTAGGGGGAGATTACGTTTTTTGCGCGTGTCATTACAGGTGTGTTTTTTTTGGACAATAGGGAAAATGCCGTTGAAGCTGACGGTTGGTTTCTGTGTTCAATTAGTGGATGAAAATAATAAAAAAGAGAGGTTTGCGAATGAAAAAGAGAATAATGTCAAAGACCATGGCTGTTTTGCTATCCTTGTTGATGTGCTTACAGCTAATACCGGCAATGACCATACAAGCGTCCGCAGTGGATGGAACAACGTGGGACGGCCACGCCTGGACCGAGTTCGCGGAAGGTGACGGCACCCAAGCTACCCCGTACATCATCGATACGGCGGACAAGCTGTCGTATCTTGCCCAGCAGGTCAATGCTGGCACAAACTATTCGGGAAAGTATTTTAAACTGACAGCGGACTTGGATTTGGAGAATAAGCAATGGTTTCAAATTGGAATAAGCGTCGAACCCTTCGGCGGGAATTTTGACGGCAATGGGAAAAAAATCACGGGTCTTGCCATTGGAACCAGCGATGCGCCGAGCGGCATGGATAATGTGGGGCTGTTTGGTAAGCTTGCATCGGGGGCAAGCATAAAGAACCTCAGCGTAAGCGGAGCAATTGTGGCAACAAGAGAGTTGGGAATGCTTGTCGGCACTGTAGTCGAATCCACGATTCTGAATTGCTTCTCCAGCGGTACAATAAATAACACTGGCGACGGCAACACGGTTGGCGGGCTGGTTGGAAGTGCAAACGGCAGCATAAAAAACTGCGGCTCGGAAACTTCGATTTCAAATACGGGCAGTGGAGTAACTGTCGGTGCTTTTGCTGGTTCTCTTGGTGGAGGAACGACTGAAAACTGCTATGCAACAGGCTCCGTTAATTCAACATCTACAAACGCAGGGACTATAATCGGTGGTTTTGTAGGAGCTGGTAAGAGTGCTGCCATCACAAGTTGCTATGCGGGAAATTCAGCAACAGGTGGCACAGGTTCAACGGTGGGAGCGTTTGCTGGAGCTGAATCATCTACCGAACCCTTCATTATCTCGAAATGCTATTGGGATAGCACACTCAACAGTAGTGACAAAGTAACGTCAACCACTGGACTGACCACCACACAAATGACAGCGGCGGCAGGGGAAGCAAGTTCGCTTGTGGACACACTCAATACAGGCAGAGATGCTACATGGAACGAGTGGTCACTGTATAGCGACAAAAACAGCGGTTATCCCATGTTTAAAGCACCCATGACCGATGCAGAGGCAGTGGCGGCGGACAAGGAATGGCTTGCAAATATCAAATTCAAGTTTGCCTCCGGCGGCACAAAGGACTCGGTCAAGAGCAATTTCCTGCTTCCGGTTACGGGGCAAAATGGAAGTACGATTACTTGGGCAGTGGCTTCTGCCGGCATAGTATCCATCACTGGCGGTACCGCAACAGTGACACAGCCGAGCGTTGACACGCAGGTGACCTTGACTGCCACCATCGCAAAGGGAAGTGCAAGCCCTGTTACAGAGGACTTTACCATTACCGTATTGAAGCCCACCGTAGATGGAACGACTTGGGACGGCAAAGCCTATGCGTTTGACATAACAGGTGGCAAGGGAGATACCGCTGGAAACCCCATCATTATCGATACGGCGGGCAAACTGGCGTATCTTGCCCAGCAGGTCAATGTTGAGGATGAGAGCAACACACACTATGCGGGTAAATATTTTAAGCAGACGGAAAATTTTGATATGGCCGGCAAGGCTTGGGCACCAATCGGCTCTTTTAAATTTGGAGATGGTGCTGATTATAGAAAAGCTTTTGCGGGACACTATGACGGCGATAACAAAACCATCAGCAATCTGTCCGTTAGTGCGGCTCTGAACGGAAACGCAGGCCTGTTTGGCGGTGTTGCTGAGGTGGCCGTTGTTGAAAAAGTAAAGCTTGTTAATGTAAACATTACCGCTAACGGTGGCGAATATGTGGGTGGTTTGACCAGCGCAAACGGTGGCACAATCCAGAACTGCTCCGTCACAGGAACGGTTGCAGGAAAGGCTGTGGTGGGCGGTCTTGTAGGAATTATTACAGCGGGAATAGTGAAGCAGTGTAGCGCCAGCGCCAGCGTGGCAGGCGTGGCGGCAGGCGGCGTGGCCAGCTATATTATGGGCGGCAGCATTCCCGAATGTTACTCGGACTCAACCATTTCCGTTGATGGACAGAGCGGCGGCGCTTTTGCGGGTGGCATAGCACCCATGATGGGTGCTATAACAATTGAAAACTGCCACTCCAGTGGCGACATTTCCGTAGAAACCGGCAAAACAGCAAAATGGCTGGGGGGCTTTGCGGGGGCGATTATGCAAGGTGAGCGCACAACCAATATAAAAAATTGCTATTCCCGCGCTGAGGTTGGCGCATCGAGCAAATCTCAGGCTTTTTGCGGAACGTATGCCAAAGGCACAATCAGCGGCTGCTATTATGATTCCCCAATTGCAAAGGCTTCTCAAGATCCTTTAACCGGCGTTGCTGGCCAAAACACCGATATGATGAAAACGCAGTCGGCACATCAATATTTTCGCCGGGGGTAGCGGAACATCAACAGACCCCTTCCAGATTACAACAGCGGCGCAATTGAGCAAACTATTTACTTATGCTGATAAAAATATACCATATTGCTTCGTTCTGAAAAACGACATTGACTTATCTACGTTTAATGGCGGAACATGGGAACCTATCGAGGAGTTTATGGGAACCTTTGATGGAAACGGAAAGACCATCAGCAAACTGAAAATAAGTGAGGCTGATGACTACGAAACCGGACTGTTTGGGGCTATTGTGAACGACAAGAACGACGAGCCGATAGCCGTCATTAAGAATCTGGCTATTACAAACGCTGATGTCGTTGGCGGCAAAGCTGTTGGAATTCTGGCAGGTTCCGCGGAAAATGTCCATATTGAAAAGGTGTATGTATCCGGAAAGGTATCTGGAACGTCTTGTGTAGGCGGAATGGTCGGAAGTATTGTTACTTCTAGAAGAACAATCACAAATTGTTATTCCAGGGCTGATGTAAGCGGCTTGGAAAAGGTCGGCGGACTTGTCGGTGAAATGAGCGGCTCAACTATGTCGTATTCTTACGCGGCTGGAAAAGTTGAACTTATCGGCGGCTCCACCTTACCCGCTGTTGGCGGTTTGCTGGGCGTTGACGTTCCAGCGAGTGAAAGCAACGGAGCACCTTTACCGCCAACTATTACGACAGCACGGTATCAGGTCGGAGTGACACCGTTGGCGGAACAGGTAAAACCACCGATACAAGCGGCAACAGGACAGTTGATGTCAGCAAATTCGACGGCTACGTTGAGAGAACGGTTGCAATCCCTGATGGCGTAGACCCCAAAAAGATAACCACTGGTGTTGTGCTCGAGGCCAACGGAGCCTTACGCCACGTGCCAACGGAAATCGTGGTAATTGACGGTAAGAACTACGCAAAAATCAACAGCATTACGAACAGCACCTACTCCGTTGTCTTTAACCCCGTAACCTTTGCCGGTGTGTTCGAGTTTAATATTCGGCACGAGAATAATCCTGTGCCGTTTATTTCGTGTTGGCAGTAAATTTGTGAGACTTGGGTTGATGCTTTGTTTCCTTGCTATAATTTTGTTTTCGCCGTATAATATTGATTATATATAAGGGGGGAAGTTTGAAATAAATTTCAAACTTATCCTATTTCAAAGTGCGTGTTGCTCGCCCTGCGGGCAACTGCAACACCTGCACACTTTATGGCCATTCCATTTCATGGCCTTTTTGTGCCTTAAGTATGCGAAAGGAATGGTAATATATATGGATAATCCCAAAACTAAAATACTAATCGTCGAAGACGATGAGAATATTGCACTGTATGTTCAGACTTGCCTCGTTATGGGAGATTATGCAAACGAAATTGCAAACGACGGATTGCAAGCTGTGGAGATGATTACAAACGGAAGCTATGACCTCGTTTTGCTTGACATCATGCTTCCAGGGCTTGATGGCTTTGAGGTGCTCAGAAGGATAAAAGGGGTTGGAGTTCCCGTGATTTTTCTAACCGCCATGCAGAGCATTACCGACAAGGTTAAGGGGTTGCGCCTTGGCGCGGAAGACTATATAGTTAAACCCTTTGAAGCACTTGAACTTCTGGCGCGTATAGAAGTCGTACTCAGACGTAATCATAAGGTGAAAGACACCCTTAGCTACGGCGATATTGAAATTGATGTTATGAGCCATAGTGCAACCCTAAACAATGCTCCGATTTCGCTAACACCAAAGGAATTTGAAGTACTTACTTATTTTGTCCAGCATCAAAACACTGTGATATCGCGTGATCATCTGCTTGGGGCAGTCTGGGGCTTTGAATTTGCCGGTGAAACCCGAACAGTTGACACCCATGTTCAGCAGGTACGGAACAAAATGGGATTGAGGGGCAAGTTGTTATCTGTGCCAAAATACGGCTACAAACTGACAGGAAGTGACTGATGCGACTTTGGCAGAAGGTGTTTTTGGTTACTTTGGTAACCGTTATTCTCGGAATAAATGTGGTATCCTATGTTTTGATTACAAAAGGTTTTGACATTGCCCTTCAGAGCACGAAGGAAGGGGTCACGCTGTATACGACGAATGCTACCACCAAAATTGAATCAGCGGCATACCAAAAGCGACAGAAGACTAAAGCTTTAGCTTTGACTGAAGCTGAGGATACTAAGATTGTTAACTACTTTTGTGAAAAATTTTCAAATGGCGAATTCCAAGTAGACTTTGGTGACGGCGGCGTTGTATACAGTGGAGTTGTTAACAAAAATTTCACTTGTTTGTTCGAAGACGACAGCGGAAATCACTATATTAAAAGCAGCGGAAATCTCTACCTTGATGGCAAGGTCTACTGCATTACCGCGACAAAAAATATAACACCGCTTTTCACTCAGTTTTACAGCAATATCAGTTATGTGCGTCGTGCAGGAACGACAATCGGACTTGCAATTGCATCGATCTTGCTTGTCCTTATTCAGCTTATCATGCGTCCGTTGCATCAAATCAACGATGCCACAAAGGAAATTGCCGCAGGTAAATACGACAGGCGAATCGCCGTCATCGGCGGCGGTGAAATGAATGAGCTTTCAATAAATATGAATACTATGGCGACGGAAATCGAAAAAAACATCAAACACATTGAGGAGCTTGCGGAAAACCGTAGGGTGTTTATTGCAAATATGACTCATGAAATGAAAACACCGCTGACCTCCATATTGGGCTTTGCCAACATCATGAAAATCAAAGATTCTATTTCCGCAGACGAACGGCGGAAATATTCGTCTATTATAGAAAGTGAGGCAAAAAGGCTAAAGGAGCTGTCATCAAAGCTGATGGAGCTAATTTTGATTGAAAACACAACACTTGAAACAAAGCCACTAAATCTTTACGACGTTCTTTACACGGTCGCGGAAAGCATGAATATGACCTTAAAGGCAAAAGAACTGTCGCTGGAATTTTTAGCGCAAAGCAACATCATGTACATGGATGAGGAGCTCATGAAATCGCTTATCTACAATATCCTCGACAACGCCATAAAGGCATCGCCCACCGATAGTACGATAAGGCTTTGTGAAGCCCGTGAAGGCAATAACGTAGTCATAACAATCACCGATGAGGGCGTCGGAATACCAAAGGATAAGCTTCAACACGTATCTGAGGCGTTTTATATGGCGGACAAAGCCCGCTCCAGAAAGGCCGGCGGTGCCGGAATAGGTCTGGCGCTATGCAAGGCAATATGCGAGGCCCATAACGGAACGATAAATATTGACAGCACAGAAAATGTCGGAACAAGCGTAACTTTGAAATTTCCCCTTGTAAAAGGAGGAAATTTACAATGAAAAACAAATACACAGTCATTACAATATGTGTTGCTCTTGCAATTGTTATAGCGGGTTATTTTTCGCTTTCGCTTATGACAAATGGGTTTATTGAAGCAGGGGCAGATATTTACGAGGAAACGGACAATTCTGATGAGATGCAAACGGCGGCAAACGAATTGATTTCGCGCTGCGCGTATCCTCTAATTGAGGCTAAGTCGCGGGAAGCAACGGATATTCCGGAAAGTGATAAAAAATACTATTTAGGGGATACAGACCCTGTCGGAATGATTTATAAGGTTGCATCAACAGCCAATCAAAGCATTATTCCTGATAAAGCTTTTCAGAAAAATTATATCTATACCAACGATCAATATCTCGTAATAGATGCGACTGTAAACGATGGCGAATATAAAATCACAACAGCCTATAATTATGGCGAATTATATGGATTTTACTGTCGACCAGCAGTTGCCCCGTCAGAAGAACAGATTAAAACTGCCGTAGAAGATTTGCAAATAATCATTGAAAAAGATGATCAGGGGTTAGAGTCATTTCTTAACTCGGTAGAAAGCTTGAATGACGATAATACGGAGTACGCAAGCGGTTTAGCGTATGAGGCAACCCGATTGCTTTATTTGATGATGCAGGCAGAGGGCAAGTTTTCGACGTCTGATATGGTAGAGGATTTTTATAACGAAGACTACTCCCTTAATGATTGCTATAAATATGGCAGCAAACTTATTTTAACCAACGGAAAAGAGGTCCTTTTGTTATCAAGCGTGAGAAACTGCGGAATAGCAGTGTTTTACGACGCAATTAACAAAAAATTCAGCGGAATAAATTTGTTGTGGGGTTACAACTGATATAAATAAGAACAGAAGCGAAGCCGTTTGGCTTCGCTTCTGTTCTCAGTCTGTCGAAAAACGAGTTTTTCGACAGACTGTCAGAGGTTGAGAAAGGCTCGCAGACGAGAAAACGCCGCCCGTCGATGTATATTGATACAGCAGAGCGGCGTTTTCGAAGTAAGTATAAAGCGTTCAATATCAACGGCTCTAGCCGTTACGTTTTTATTTATTAAAGCAGTTTGGATTATCAAGATAAGCCTGTATCTCACACCTTACTTAGCCCTGCTTTTTACGGTGCGTGACTTTTTCGACAGTCTGAAGAACAGAAGCGAAGCCGTTTGGCTTCGCTTCTGTTCTTGTTTTCGCCTTCCGATAGGTTCGTTTTCACAGCGAAAATCGACTAGTCACCTATTGATGCATTCAATGCAATTCGTTGCTTTTTGGCTCGGGGGAAGCTTCGGCAGGCGTTTCGAGCGTCGGGCTGGGGGCTGGCTCTACATACTTTCCTTCGACAATTTTTGATGTATCCGTGCCCGGACCAACCTTATATGTTTCTGCCTTCATAGAATAGCTTGAGGATGATAGGGCTTCGGTTTTTACTTCAACACCCTGTTTGTAATACGTTCTCTTTGCACTAGCCTTGTAACCGTCGTGGCCTTTGCTGACGAGAACTACATCGTTCTTCGCCAAGCTCTTATCAACTATATATACCGGCTGGGCTGGTTTGGCGATTGTTGCATTGCAACCTGAAGAAATTTTAATTTTATCCCACTCATCTGGGAGAACACCGTAAATTGAAGTAGTAACGGTTTTGCCTGACATACTTCCGTAGATAAATATGGGATAATCAAGAACATTTTTTAATTTTAAATCAGCACTGCCATAACTAACCATTGCGTCAATTCCGATTGGAACATACGATGAGGGCATCATGTGGCAGTACCTTTCAGTGATTTCCATGCCTGCATTCAGTGCAGCAACATATAGAGTCGAGGAGGGCTGACATATCCCACCGCCATAGCCATCAGTAAGAACCCCGTCTACAATGATTTTAGCAGGCAAAAAGCCGGATTTTGCAGTGGTGCTGTCACCAAGCTTGTCGTTATAAGAGAAAACCTCCCCAGGCTGAAGAACCGTTGCGTTTATTCTACTTAGTGCAAGCTGCATATTATGGTTGCCGTTTTCTGTGTTTGTGGAGATGGTGCTGTATGTTGCTAGCAAAACATAAGGTGCATCAACATCTTCGTCCTTTATGGCAGGCTCGGTTACGATAGACTTAACATCAATTTTTGAATTTTTGCCAGCTTCGATAGCTTCCGCAACTGCTTTTGCGGTTTCCTCAACATCAGCTGTATATCCGTTCACAGCAGGGTCTATTATCAACTTCACAGAATCGGGGTCGAAACCTGTAGCCTTGGCATCCTTCGGCAAGGTCTTAAATCTCTCTGAGGCGGGTTTTAATTGACTTACAATCTCATCAGTCACGACTTTGTATTCAGGTATTAGGCGCTGACGCTCTTTTGTTTTTATAGCACTTTTCAAAAATTCCTCTAATTCGGTTGAATATGTGAGGCTTTTGCCCGAAACGGAGGCTGTTTCGGCGTTCGCATCTTCGGCGCTTTTTGCAAAGCTTACGCTTACTTCAATGTTACCGAGCGTTTTTTCGATTTCCGCTTGAGCAACAGGAATTGCTTCGTCGACCGTAAGCCCCGAAATGTCGGTTGAGCCATAAAAAGTGCCTTCAGCAAACTTTGGCGAAAAAATACAACCACAGAAAGCCGATGCAAAAACCAAAGCAGCCAAGCATATAAGTAGCTTGGGCTTAAGGCGCTTAAGTAAATTTGACATATTAGTTTTCCCTCTGCAAATCAAAGTCCACAAAGTATACCTTGTACCACACAAGGAATGTGTACACGGTCCAGATTTTGCGGGAATTGTTTTTCTTGCAAGAATAATGGTCATCAAGCATTTTGTTGAGCTTTTTCACATCAAAAAACTCATTCGCATAGGGGGCGTTAAACATTTTCTTAGCAATACTGTAATACTTTTCCTCACGGAACCACTGCAAAATTGGAACAGGGAAACCCATTTTGGGTCTTTTGTACCATTCTTCAGGAATTCTGTTTGAAGCGGCTTTTCGAAGTATGTATTTTGTGGTACCGTGGCTCAGCTTTTCGTCGCTTGGAATGTTTTTTGCGATCTGGAAAACATCCTTGTCCAAAAACGGCACACGAAGCTCAAGCGAGTTTGCCATGCTCATTTTATCTGCTTTTTGCAGTATGTCGTTGGGGAGCCAAAAATGCATATCAAGATACTGCATTTTTGTGAGGTCATCTTTGCCCTTTACCTCGTCAAAATACGGCTTTGTGATGTTTTGAAAAGTGACCTTCGATTTATATGTTGGAGAAAGAACCTGGTTTGCTTCTCTGTTGTCGAATACAAATGCGTTGCCTACAAAATAGTCCTCAACACGGCTGCCGCCCTTTGTTAAAAAGTTTTTGCCATGGAAACTCGGCAATGGTGAAACGAGAGTTTGTGCAGTCTTTCGGACAAAGCCGGGAACAATACTGCGATACTTAAGTAGAAGAGCATCCTCCTGATAGAAGGGGTATCCGCCGAAAAGCTCGTCCGCACCTTCGCCGGACAAAACAACTTTAACGTGCTTGCTGGCAAGTCGAGATAGAAAATACAAAGGAACAGCCGATAGATTGGCCGTCGGTTCATCCGCATAATACTGTACCTTGTCGATACATTCAAAAAAGTCATCGGAATCTATAATCTCGTTAATGTTCTCAATTTCAAGCAAATCGGAAAGGTCTTTTGCATACGGAACTTCGTTGAAATCCTTGAAGTCAAAGCCAACGGAAAACGTTTTGTCCGGCTTTAGATATGAAGTCACATAAGAGGAATCTATTCCTCCTGAGAGGTATGAACCTATGGGAACATCGCTTATGGTGTGGGCATCAATTGAGGAGGTCACGGCATCGTCAATTTTTTGCGCAAGCTCATCCTCATTTTGATCGACTGGTTCGAAGCTGACCTGATAGTATTTTGTGATGTCCAACGAACCGGTTTCGAAGCGAAAAACAAGAAAATGTCCCGGCAGCAGCTTATATACATCCTTGAAGAAGCACTCCTCCAAAACAGAGGTCTGAAAGGTGAGATAAGGCTTCAAAGCGTCTTTGTTAATCTCTTTGATAAAATCCGGATGGAATAGAAGGCTCTTTATCTCCGAGGCAAATAGGAATGTTCCGTTCATGTTTGCGTAGTAAAACGGCTTTTGCCCAAAGTGGTCACGGGCAGCGAAAAGCTCTTTTCTGTTTTTGTCCCAAATGACAAATGCAAACATACCGCGTAGTTTGTTTACAACATCGGTACCGTATTCCTCATAGCCATGCAAAATAACCTCTGTATCGGTCTTCGTTTTGAAAACATGACCGAGTTTCAGAAGTTCTTTTTTTAACTGGGGGAAGTTGTAGATTTCCCCGTTGAATGCAATAACAAGACTATTGTCCTCGTTTGAAATTGGTTGGCTACCACCGTTAAGATCAATAATACTAAGACGCCGAAATCCAATTGCAATATCCTCATCTGTATAGTACGACTCTTCGTCCGGCCCGCGGTGGGCAATGGCTTTGTTCATTGCCTTAATGTCGTCTTTGTCCTTGTTGTTTATAAATCCACATAATCCACACATTTTTTAACCTCAATATTTCCAAGTGCTGTTTTTGAAAGCTTTATAATACCTCAACTGTTTCCTCACAAGAAACAAAGCTCTCATAATTGGCATATCCTTTTTGTATATGATAGGGTTGCATACCCTTTTTTGACTGTAAAGCTTCAAGGCTTCTTTCTTGAAGGCTTCGTTGACTACATATTTTTTGATTATCCCCTTTGGCACGTAGGTGAGAAGAAGTTTGTCTTTTATAAGTACAAAATCTTTATCCCTGCGGTATACCAAATCATCAACCAAATATTTAACAAGGTTATATCCCGTGGCCGTAACGTAGTAGCTCGACCGACCCTGCCTTGCGTTAATCTCCATGATTTTGAATTTTCCGTCACGGCAGTCGTATTTAACATCCAGCTCCGCAAGACCGCGGAAGTCTATTGATTCCATGAAGCTCTTGAACTCCAGCGCAACGCTTTCGTCGTATCCTAAAGTACTAAAGCCGTTTATCAGACACGCAGCGTTACCAATCATGCAAGCCTCATGCTCCTGCAACCCAATCTGCGCAAAGGCGAAAAGCTCCGCCTTGCCTCGGCTATTGCAATAGATTACTCCGTCGTAAAGCGCACTGTCGTCGCCGGGGATGTATTCCTGAAGGATTACGTTGTCCTTGTAACCACTGCTTTCGAGTGCTTTTAGCACTTCGGTAAGCTCAGCTTGATTTTCAACCTTGTAGATTTTCTTTTTGCCGTTAAAGCTGATTCTGCCGTAAGTTATTACGTTTGCGGGCTTAATGATAACGGGATATCCAAAGTCAAAAACCGGCTCACCATCAAAGCTGTACACGCAGGTTTTTGGAAGCAAGCCAGAGTCTTTATATGCTTCATAAAACTTGTCCTTCATCATCAGAGACTCGAGAAAGGGCGTGTCAACATAGTTGAACATTATGCGGCTGTCCAACTTTTCCCTGTTTGCTACAAGCAGGCTCGCATAGGCTTCATTGGAGCTGATACAAACGATTTTTTCAGCATCTACTTTGCTTACATAGTCGTTAATCCAATCGGCAAAATGCTCCCGTGACCAAAGCTTTGGGTCAAAGCTTGCATTGATAATACGTGAATGCTTAACAAAGCTCATGCTTTGCGCGCCAACGACCAGAGCTTTTCTTTTGTACGCCTCGTGGTAACACCTCGCCAGATAATATGCGTTGGCATCACTGCCAAAAATTATTACTTCAAAATCCAAAAGTCTCACCTTAATAGTTGATTTCTGTATATTTGTCGCCCTCTTTATAAATTCGCGGCACGCGATTTGTTACGGATGTAAGCAGCTTGTAGGCATTGATGCCTATGTGTGTTGAAGCTTCCGTAATGTTATCATAGAGAACCACTTTGTCGTGCAAACTTACGGTTTCGTCTATTTTGACTATTGTCATGTCCATACCAATACCGCCGACAATTTCGTATTTGCCGTTGTTTATGGTGACTTTTCTGCCAAGATTGCCTGACAAAAAGCCGTCGGCAAAGCCAATCGGGACAATGCCGATTAGCATTTCTTCCGTTGCTTTGTATTCGGCTCCGTAGCCTATGCATTCGCCCTTGTTTACACGCTTAATGCTCATAATTTCCGAGTGCAGAGTAAAAGCGGTTTTGAGGTTCAAATTGTTTGTAAAATGCGTGTCGCTAATATTATTTTTTTTCAGTACAAGTTTTCGCTTTATCGCTCTTAGCCCCGTCGGCTCTTGCATTTTTTGCTCAAATCCATACATGACAATCCCAATCCGTATGCCGTTTGCGAAAGGAATTTTGTCGTGGTTCACCATTGTAAGTGAGCGACCGAGGTGTACAATCGGAATTTTTGAGAGGTCAATCAGGGAAGTAATCTCGCAAAAGCTATTCAAATTGTTGTCCCAGTTTTTGTCCTGAATTCCGCTTGTCGCAAAGTGGGTGTAAATTCCCTCCAACTGCAAATTGTCCCTTTTTGAAATATCGTCAACAACTTTTTGCAGCTCATGCTTGTCCTTGAAACCAAGACGATTCATTCCGCAATCGATTTTGATATGTACTTTCAGAGCGGCTTTACAGGTAATTTCGCAATAATAATCAATGTCCGGTATCGTAATCGTGATATTGTTTTCGGAGCAAATATCAAGAAATTGCACATTTATTGATTCGAGACACAATATCGGAATGTTGGTGTTTTTTTCCCGTATGCTCAGGCATTCCTCGAGGGAAGAGGCGGCAAGATAGTTAACGCCACCTCGAACCAAGCTGTTGACAATATAATCGCCGTGCCCGTAGGCATTGGCCTTTACGACGCCTATATAAAATTCGTATTTGTAGTTTTCTGTGATATTTCGAACGTTATCGGTTAGTGTGTCGCAATCAACCGATACGGCGGTATTTCTGAACATTTACATCACTCCCAAAAGTTATTGCTGATTCTGAAATGCAGCTTATGTCCTTTACAAAAAACCTGTTGTACCAAACTATAAAGGTAAAGACAGTCCAGATTTTGCGGCTGTTGTCAACCTTGCCACTTTTGTGATCGTCTAAAAGACGCATAATCTTTTTCGTGTGGAAAAATTCTTTTGCAATTTCTCCTGTGAATTCTTCCTTGACTAGGTTGTAATACTTTTCTTCTCTGAGCCAAACCCTAATTGGCACGGGGAAGCCGAGCTTTTTCTTATTAGCACACTGCTTGGGAAGGTGATTCGATGCGGCCTGACGAAGAGCATATTTCGTGGTGCCCTCGTTTATTTTTTCCTGTAGAGGTAAATACCTTGCAACCTCCATTACATTTTTGTCAAGAAACGGTACACGTACCTCAAGCGAGTTCGCCATGCTCATTTTGTCGGCCTTCAAAAGAATATCTCCCGTGAGCCAGTAGTTTATGTCCACGCTCTGCATCTTTGTGACAACGTCCTGGCCCTTCGTCTTGGTGTAAATCGGCTTTACTACCTTTGCGGGTGATTTTGCATCGGTCTTAATTTTCAAAATTGACTTACGCTCGTTTTCGGGAAAAATATTAGCGTTGCCAATAAAGCGATCATCAATTTTTTTGCCTCTGCGAACCAGAAAGTTTACTCCGCGTATCGGAGGTAACAGCGATGCTAAAGCACCTATTGCTTTCCTAATAAAAAATGGAATTTTATTGTAGGCGTTGACGGAAAAAGGCTCGTTATATATATTGTATCCGCCAAAAAGCTCATCTGCACCTTCACCGGAAAGAGCGACCTTAACGTGCTTTGACGCAGTATTGCAAACATAATAAAGTGCAATCGCAGACGGATCAGCAAGAGGCTCGTCCATGTGGTACTGAACGGTTTCAATACTGTTCCAGAATTCTTCAGGCGAAATTGTACGGCTATAGTTTTTTATCGAGAGCTGATTAGACAGATTTTTTGCGTAGCTTGTTTCATCATAAAGCTCCCCCTCGCCAAATCCGACGCTAAAGGTTTTGTCTACATTTGATATGCTCGCTATGTAGCTAGAGTCTACTCCGCTTGAAAGAAAGCTGCCAACCTCTACATCGCTGATTTTGTGGGCTTCAACGGAATTGCTCATTACTTTGTCAATTTCCGAAACCCAGTAATCGTGGGATTTGCCCTCTGTGGGACTGAGGTCGGGAGACCAATAGCGCTTCGTTGTCAATGCTCCGTTTTTATAGATGAAGTAATGTGCGGGCATCAGCTTGTAAACACCCTTGAAAAACGTTTCTTCATCGGGCGAATACTGGAAGGACAGATAGCTCTCCAGAGCCTTAGTGTTAAGCTCTTTATTGAAGCATGGATGAGGCAAAAAGGATTTTATCTCAGAGCCAAAAATAAATGCGCCTTTTGTGTTTGTATAGTAAAGAGGCTTGATGCCGAAAAAATCTCTTGCGCCAAACATCTCCTGCTTGTTTTTGTCCCAAATTACAAATGCGAACATACCGCGGAGCATATTCAAGACGGTTTCGCCGTATTCCTCATAGCCGTGCAAAATGACCTCGGAATCCGTTCCTGTTTTGAAAACATGACCCTTGGAAACAAGTTTGCGTTGCAGGTCCTTGTAGTTGTATATTTCGCCGTTGAAGCAAAGCACCATCGAGGAGTCCTCGTTTTCAAGCGGCTGCCTGCCACCGTCAAGGTCGATAATGCTAAGTCTCCTGAAGCCCAAAGAAATCTCGTCATCGCAATAGTAATCAGCGTCATCGGGCCCGCGATGCGCTATTGTGTCTGTCATTCTTTTCAAAACACTAAAGCTATAAAGAGAATTCTGTTTATTTATAAATCCTGTAAAACCACACACCGTAATGTATCCTTTCAATGTAAACCAAATGAATCACGCATATCAGATGTACTATCGCGCTTAATACAGTATACGACACGGTTTGACATAATATCCCCTCAAAAATGCAAGAGAAATGCAAAAACTTCTGTTCTCTGGGGGTGGAAATTCCCGAAAAGCGACTAATGCGCCAATCTCAAATACGCCACGGCCGAAAACCGGCCGTGGCGTATTTGGCGTAAATGTCGAATTATTTCTATAATTTGGAATTAGAAATTACAAGTGGAGCTAAACGCGCGTCTTGAAAACGCCATTCTCAGCGGAATATTTCACCATTCCGTTATATCGATCGGCGGTGTAGGCAATGGCCTGTAAAAACCTAAGCAGTATCACCGTGAAGGTAATTTAAGGCATGGAGTCCTCCTTCAGCGATTACAGATATAATCCATGTACACTTTTTTGAACTCAGCGTATTTTCGGCTGAGTATCGGAATTCTGGCACCGGAAGAAAAGGAAACGCTTTTGGCTGTAAGCTCAACGATGTAGTCCATGTTTATGATATAGGTGCTGCCGCATTTGTAAAAGCGCGGGTCTTCTTCGAGCAGCTCGAATAGCTCGGTTGAGGATTTGCGAATAATGATTGTTTTGCCGTCCCACATATATAATATCTGAAAATGGTTGTCTGTTTCAGAGAATACTAACTCGTTCAAAACCACGCGGCTGATACCGTCCGTTGATTTGACGGTAATATAAGCCCCGTCTTTCTTTATGAGCTTATCCATCACCTTATCAAGTGCCGAGAAGAACTCATTTTCGGAATATGGTTTAACCAGATAATGCGCGGCATCAAGCGAAAACGCATCTATTGCGTGGTCACGCGAGGTGGTCAGAAAGATAATCTGGCAGTTGTCGCCCAAATTTCGCAGTTCCCTTGCCGTATCCGTGCCGAGAATACCGGGCATATAAACATCAAGCATCAGCACATCAAATCCGCCATTTGCGGCGATATAAGCAAGTAACTCTAAAGGCACGGAGAAAAGCGCGATTTCAATTTCATATTGCGGGTGGCTGTCGGCGTATTGCTTTAGCAAACCATCAGCTCGTTCAAGCTGCTGCGGTTCATCATCGCAGATTGCAATATTAATCATTGGCCAATGCTCCTTTCTGCTCTTTGATGAGAATATTGTTACTATAATGATTGAATAATTATTCTAACACAATACAAATATGGTTACAAGAAAAACGAATTGGTTTTCGGCTATGTCGTGCGCTATATTTAAAGTAGCTGCCAAATTGCAGACATAGTTTTTTGCCGACTACCTTGCGTTGCGGTTTGTTAAGCCCGAGGCGTTTTCAGAGAAAAAATAATACTTGTTTTTCAACGTTTTAGACCACGCAGCGCAAACGAACGGAACAGGAGCAACCCTGTTCCGTTCGTTTTTTGATTTTATAATGTGGCTTACATTCATGCTGCATTGGGAGCTTTACACAAGGGTTTAATGCAGAACATGGTATATTTATACAATATAATAAAGCACCAATAGCAAGAAACTCTAATTGTTTAATCCTACAAATCTGATTTGAAATGACCCACTGAGGTTGTTGAGCTGTTATATCGTAGTATAACAATTATAGTTTTCAATCCTTGAAGCGAGGTGAAATCAAGGCTGTACAACTCTGTTTCCGCCGCATATCTCGGTCACATTTTTGGGAAATGCGTCTCGCCTTTTAAAGAGATAAATAAAAAATAGAGATAAAAAACAAAAAATCTAAGGGGGCAATGGAATGAAGAAAAATCTTTCTACAAAAATTTCGATGACAGTTGCAATTATGGTACTTGTGGGTATGACGGCGTTGATAACGATTTCTGCGATAATGTCGACCAAGTCCGTTTCGTCTGCAACAGAGGGCCAATTTAACGCAGTCGCATCACAAAACGCGATAAAAATCAAGTCAATGCTTGACTTGGCTGGCGATGCAGCCGAAGGAACGCAGTCGTACGTACAGTCAAACTTTAAGGGTGCCGCCTCCAGCGAGGCTAAAAGTGAGCCGAGTGTGCTATACGGTTCAAAACTCTCGGAAACTAATAAAGCTATTGAATCATACACTATTGACACAGGCTGGAGAATGGTCAAAAGCAGCGAAAGCCTTATCGGACTAGGTATATTCTTTGAGCCGCATGCATTTGACAGTGATATTGAAACCTATGCAGTATACATAGACGAAACTGCCGCAGCGAACAAGAGCATTGCTATGTATACAGATGACTATTATTCGGCGGCTTACTATCAGGGAGCTGTTAAAACAAATCAAGTGAACATTACCAAACCCTTTATGTATGGTGATATCTACATGGTATCGGTTGCCTACCCCATTGAAGTCAATGGAAAGGTTATCGGCGCGGTAATTGCCGACATCAGCATGGACAGTTTTTCCGCTATCAAAACCACTGATTCAGCGCACCCGACGATGTATGCGGGTATCGTATCCGCAGACGGAACGATGATGTTCGACAGTAAGGACAGCGAAAACATTGGTAAAGGTTTTGAAACTCTTTTCGCGGATCCAGCACAGTATAAAGAAGTTTTGCAGAAGTTCGATGAAGGCAGCGCCTTCGTTAAAGAAACGAAGGACATCGACGGAAAAACAGAGGTTCGTTATTTCGAGCCCATACAGGTTATGGGAACAACGTGGTGGTCGCAGACAGCTTTGGAAAAATCCGACCTCAATTCTGATGTTAACAGATTGACTCTCTTCCTGATAATTGCGGCGTTAGTCGGTGCGATTCTAATAATCTTCACTACGTTTATCTCCGTAAAGAAACAGCTCAAGCCCGTAGCAAATATTGTTGATGCCGCAGCTAAAATCGAAAGCGGAAATCTGGACATTAACATAGACATAAACTCCGAAGATGAAATTGGTCAGCTTTCCAGCTCGTTTATGAATATGTCCGAAGGATTACGGCTGATTATCGGGGACATAAACTACATTCTCGGTGAAATGTCAGCCAACAACTTCAGCGTTTCATCAAAAAACAAAGAAAAGTATATTGGCGAATACAGCAACATCCTAACTGCACTTCAAAACATCATCAGAACCCTCAGCTCAACGCTGTTACAAATTCGTACGGTTTCCGAACAAGTTTCTGCTGGTTCGAATCAGGTGTCGGCAGGAGCGCAGGCACTTGCTCAGGGAGCGACAGAACAAGCGGCATCCATTGAGGAGCTGTCGGCAAGCATTAATGAAGTGTCTGAGCAGATTAGCAGTTCTGCTGAAAACGCAAATAAAGCTTCTGAAATTACAAGCGAGGTCAGCACTGTGATGGGTGAAAGCCTAGAAGACATGGGTCAGCTTCTCACGGCTATGGATGATATTTCGAAAGCATCAATGGACATTGGCAAGGTTATCAAGGCGATTGATGACATTGCATTCCAGACAAATATTCTTGCGCTGAATGCCGCGGTAGAAGCGGCTCGCGCCGGAGCAGCAGGCAAGGGCTTTGCCGTCGTTGCAGACGAAGTCAGAAACCTTGCGAAGAAGTCCTCTGACTCTGCTAAAAACACCACCGCAATGATTGAACGAACCATCACTGCCGTCAAGAAGGGCGTTGAGCTTGCCAACAATACAAATTCCGCATTTAAAGAGGTTGGCGAAAAAACGGTGTTCATGAATAAACTTGTGGGAGATATTTCAATTGCCGCGCAAAACGAATCTATAAACATCGGTCAAATTTTGATAGGCGTTGAGCAAATATCCTCTGTGGTTCAGTTGAATTCTGCTACGGCAGAAGAAAGTGCCGCTGCAAGTGAGGAGCTTTCCGCACAATCAGATTTGCTGAAATCTATGGTAACGAAGTTCAACCTTTCCGATATCTAATAGCAGTTTTCAATTTTGGAAAAAATGCAAAATCGGTACCCGATAGGTTGATGCACACTAATCTGCATAGCAAATAATTCTTCACCCCGCGTGTTTTAGGTACTTTAAGCCTAAAATGCGCGGGGTGAAGTTATGCTGATTTGTGCTGCTAAGGTTTATTTCGACTAAGGGTATTTTGTGTAACAGCATATCTGCGAACCGGATATTGTGCTTGCAAAGCAGAGATTTGTAGTATAAACAGGGGAGAAGTTGCCTTGTTTTGCCACAATTGGAAAATTGAAAGGATAAGAGAGTTGATTTTATATAAATAACTGGTATTATTAAAATCGAGCAGTGTCCCCAACGCGCATATTTGCGTGACCCATATATCTGGAATTACAACATATCAGGATGGTGCAAGAATGTTCGAATTGAAACAAGCAGGAGCTCACACGTATTTTATAAACAGCCCTTCAAAAATCGGCATTTATGAAATGGGCGACGGAGAAGTTTGCCTCATTGATAGCGGTTTTGAGGTCGATGGCGAAAAAATAATGCGGATACTGGACGATAACAACTGGCATCTGAACAGGATAATCAACACTCATTCTCATGCTGACCATATTGGTGCCAACCACTTTTTGCAAACTAAAACCGGCTGCAAAGTATATTTCAGCCTTGGCGAGTTGGGCTTCGTTGGTAGTCCAATTGAAGAGGGAACCGTCATGTACGGTGCGTATCCAAGCAGAGCGTTGAAGGCAAAATGCACCTGCGCAAAAGGAAGCATAGCGTCTGTTCTTACAGAGGAGGCTCTTCCTTCGGGCTTTGAGATGATCAACCTCCCTGGTCACTCATTCGAAATGACTGGGCTAAAAACACCTGATGACGTTTGGTTTTTGGCAGACAGCATGATAAGTGAGACGTTCATTAACAACAATTACATTGCTTTTTTATACGACGTAAAAGCTTACCTAGAAAGTCTATCACAAATTGAACGCTTGCAAGGTCAGATGTTCGTGCCTTCTCACACCTCAGCCAAAACCGAGGTGAAGAGTCTTGCAAAGATTAACGCTGACTGCGTCAATAATGTCGTGGAAACAATTCTGGAAGCTTGTGATACGCCCAAAAGCTTTGATGATATTATGAAGCACCTTATGGACAAGCTGGGATATTCAATGGATTTCAATCTCTACTTGGTAATCAGCAGCATAGTCCGTTCATATATCTCCTATCTTCAGGATGCTGATGCTCTAGTGGGTGAGTTTTTTGATAACAAGCTCTTTTGGCACAGGATAAAATGATAAAGAAATAAGCTTTGCTTAACACGAAATCCCCCAATTCTCAAAGCTGAGAATTGGGGGATTTTTAGATATTGTTATCGACCAAAGCTCCAAAAACTACCGCTTTATATTTCGCTTTCTTCATAGATGTCTTCAAGCTTTTCGTTCACGCTGTGGAACCTTTTCTTGAGAACTGTTAGCAATAAGAACACAAAAACAAAGACCAGTATTGACTGCACGTTGGAGATAACCGTGCTTTGGACAGGCCCGGCTATCGCCTCGCGGAAATAGTTGATGGCATAAGTGAATGGCCATAGCGGCTCAAGCAAGCCGAAAATTTCCGGGTTGGTCTGAATAGGATATATGCCTCCGGCTCCGGCAATCTGGAACACCATCATTACCACAATGATTGCTTTGCCAACGTTGCCGAAAAGCGAGACTGTCGTGAAAATGATAACAGTAAACGATAATGATGTCAGAACCGTCAGCCCCAGCATCAGCGGGAGGTCTACGGGAGTTACCCCCAGAATGTAGACATCTCCGAGCGTGACAATTATAGACTGTATAAGAGATAGGCTTAGGAACAGAAGCATTTTGCCAAAGTGTTTCTGCCACAAATTCAGAGAAAAGCCGCCGATTACTTTTAACCTGCACGTCACTGTGAGCAATGCACAGCTTAGGAGTGCGCCAATCCATATGGAAAGTACTGTGTAAAACGGGGTCAGTCCGACACCAAACGTGCCCGTATTGTAAACGTCGACTTCCTTTACTGTGATGGGTGACGAAATGAAATCCGCAATTTCATCAGGGTGGTTTTCTACAGTATCGACTATATATTCTAAATCTTCGTTTGAAATGCCGTTGATTTTCGTGATTAGAACATTGAGGCTGTCCTGGATTGAAGTAAGCTTGTCGCTCATTTCGTTCAGCTGCCTAACTGAAAGCTGACCGCTTGCTGAGCTGAATACAGCGAGTGCACTGAGCTGCGGCACCAGAGCACGGCTCAATTCCGCAATTGTCCCAGCGTCGTCCATCTGAATTTCGAAATCGGTTACGAGATTGTTGAGCGTCGGCATGGCATTGCTCTGAATCTGGTCAGATAGCGTAATGATACGCTTCGTGATCTCGGTACTCAGCCCCGAAAGACTGGTAAGCGCAGCGGCGACCGATGAGCTGGATGTATCGGCACTTAAAATAGGAATCTGTGTATCCAGAGCTTGTTTTTCACTTAGAACAAGATTGTCTATATAATCGAGGCCGTCTTTAGCAAGGCCCAACATTGCAAGGTTATAGGTGCTGTTGATGTCCTGTAAATTCTGAGCATCTGATTTAAGCAGGATGTCCGTGGAAGCGCAGATGCTGCTGCAATGCTTCATGACCTCTATAGTATCCGAATCAAGCTTGTTGTTGTTTGCCTGCTTCAGCAGTGTAATAAGCTGCTGGTTATAGCTGTCCAGAATACTCAGCTGTTGAATGTCGGTATTGAGGTCAGTGGAAATGGATTCTATGGTCTTTTCTGTGGTCTGCGCAAGGGCCTTGTTCGCTTGTATGATTTTTTGCAGGCTGCTGATCTGTTCGTTCACCTTCGGAAGTTCATTTGAACATTCATTTATGAACGACTGAAAATTTTTGGAGTCTGTGTTTGTATCAGCGATATATTTCTTCAATTTTGCAATGTCGACGTTCATCTTCGTGAGAGTTTCCGTCACACTGCCTATCTTTGTCATGTCGATATTCGCGTTTTCCATCTCGATTTTTAAGGTGCTTATGGCCTCGGAGGTAACCGTCTTCACAAAGTTTGTCTTAATGTTGTCCACTAGCTTGTTTTTTGCAGCATCCGTAATCTTCGTCGCAATGGAGTTTAGCTTCTCATTTACGCGGTATATGATTACCGGCTTTTGCGGCGTAGTCGTGGTCAGAGTTATAAGCTGCTCGGTAAAATTTTCAGGTATTTCAATGAGTGCGTAGTATTTGCCTTGGTTCAGGCCATAATTGGCTTGCCAATCATCAACGAAATCCCAGCCAATCGACTCGTTCTTTTTTATCTCTTCAATAACGCTGTCACCGACGTTTACAACCTTGCCGTTGTAAACAGTACCCTGATCCTTGTTGACAATCGCCACAGGAAGATTTCCAGTTTTGGAATACGGATCCCAGCAAGCATAAATATTGATCCATGCATAAAGCGATGGCAACAAGCACAACCCTAATATGATAATCACGGTGTAGCGGTTTTTGAAAATTGTCTTTACGTCGTTACGGAAAATGAGAAACACTGGCTTAATACCGCACCTGATTTTATTGAAAAGCGTGTGCCAAAACATCTTTATAATTGTATGTATGCTTCTAATACTCATATTCTATTCTCCAAGGCCGGATTGTTTGAAACCAAGCTCAAACTGATGGAAGGTCCTGTTGAGGCGGTCAACCGTGAAGTAGCCTCCCACAAGAAACAGTACCGCAAACACGGTGAGCCCCACTACATCGCCTGTCACGCCACCCGAAAGCGGCCCAGCTATTGCTTCGCGCATACCGCTGAGAGTGTATGTGAACGGGAACAAGGGCTGAAGTATGCGGAAGATGGTCGGCGCAATCTGAATGGGATATGCGCCGCCGCTTCCGGCAACCTGAAGTATAAGATAAACGATGGATAGCGCCTTGCCAACGTTGCCGAATGATGATAAAAGTGTGAATGTAATGATTGAATAGACGATTGAAGAATACACGCAGAAGAAAATGAACAGCGCGGGGTCAACAACGTATATTTTCAGAATGAATATATCGCCCAGTGCCACAATAAGCCCCTGAACAGTCGCCAAGGTGCAGAACAAGAGCATCTTTCCAAAGTGCTTTTCACGTAGCGTAAGCTTTTGGTAGCCTTTGAACCGCCCAACCTCCGGCTTCAATATGGCGTTCAGCACAAGGCAGCCGACCCATATCGCCAGTGTTGTGTAGATTGGCGTCATGCCGGTACCGTAATTGGGGATGTGATATATCTTTTCCTCTTCAATCTCAAACGGATTTGACACATAATCGCCCATTAACTTAGGATCATTGCGCATAATGCCTATGATATTTGCAATATCGTCGTTGTTGACTTCCTCAAGCTTACCGCCAAGCGATTTGATAACGTCCTTAAACTGTTGCAGTTTGCTGTACAGGCTACTGGAAAATTCGGACGAGAGCGCATTGCCTTCTTGAGCTGTCTTTACCATATTCGTAATCTGAGTGCTCAAACCCTGAGCGTTTTCAATAAGCTCACCCGCACCCTTGACGCAGACTATAAGGTTATCGCCGATAATTTTCACATTGTCTTTTACGCTGGAATTGTAAAGGAGTATAGCACTGTCCAACTGGTTGGCTATTTTGTTGCAATCCGTATTAATAAGATCTGCTGTGCTTTTGGCGATGCCGTTAGCGGAAACGAGATTGCTGCGAATGGTAGAAAGTTGACTTTGCTCATCCGCGATGTAAGGCTTAATCGCACTCAGCTCGATAATAATATCGTTCAGCTGTTCTTTGCGCACAGTAGTGTTCGTGACCTTTAGCTTTTGCAGGATTTCAATTGTTTTGTTGATATGGACGAGCGCGGAGTCAATCTGAGTAATTGTGGTTGCAATTGTATTGCTCAGAGAAGTGAGCGCGGCATCAACAGCGGGTCTGGAGGCCAAAATGTCTTCCACAAGTTTCAACAGGCTGTCACCTATGTTGGCGTTCATTAGCGCTTGCAGAGCGGCGATTGCTTGTTCCAAATTTGCATTTGGATATAACTTGTTAAGCTCCGTCAAATCTTTTATTGCTGTTTCAAGCGCGGCATCCAGATTTTCTGTTGCCTCTTTTATCGCATCCTTATTCTTTTCCAGCGAGTCATATAGCTTATCTACATCAGTGTGAAGCTTAGTTACGTCGGTCTGCATCTGAACAAGGGCGGCTCTCATATCGGTGAGCGCGGTTTTTAGATTTTGCAGGTCAGTAATTGCTTTGTCGATATCACCATTTATATCGGCATCTCGGCACTGCTGTAGATACGTAATGGTAGCATCTATAGAGCTGTTAACAGAAACCAGCTGTGCGTTAATGACCGGAATTATCGTGTTGAGCTTTGTGTTGTTCGCGCTGGCTACCGAATCATTCAAGCTGCCGAACAAAGCTTTTACCTTGTCGTTCGAGGTCTTTGCGTAGTTTAAATTCATATCGATGTTTTTTGAAGAGTTCTCCATAGCGCTCTGCAAATCTTCGAGGGCTTTTTGATTGTCGGAATTGAGCTTTCCCACGGCCTCAAGGCCGCTCTGCACATAAGGCATGGAAGCGCTGATGCTTTCCAAAAGTCCGTCTAAATTGTCGGAATTCGTCTCAATGCTTTGCAGAGAACCGTTAATTGTGTCCATATTGCGGTTTAAGAGGATCATGGAATCCTTCAACTTTAGGATGTTTTCCTTGCCCTCATCTGCAGTTTGCCCCAGATCATTTAAATATCCGAAAACCGTCTGGTTAACAGTATTTCCAAATTCGCTCGTGACCTGCTGAACAAGCGTACTGTTGGCGGAGGAGGTGATTTTGCTTGCAACCGGATTTGCTTTGGTGTCCACTTTGTAGAGTATTTGCGGCTTCTGCGGATTGTCAGAGAGCAGCGTAAGAAGCTTTTCGGAAAAGTCGGACGGTATTTCAATCATCGCAAAATATGTACTGTCCAAAATGCCGAGATTTGCTTCCTCGGTTGTTGTGAATACCCACTTAATCTTGTTGTTCCCTTTCAGCTGTTCAACAATTTGATCCCCGACATTAATCTTATTGCCCTTATAATAGACATTCTGATCACTGTTGACTACGGCAACCGGAATGTTCTGTGTGTTTTCATAGATGTCCCAGCACGCCTTTATGTTCACCCATGCGTAAAGGGAAGGTATGACGCAAACGCCCAGCAGAACGATCATTGCTATCGGATTTTTAAAGATGCGTTTCCAGTCGTGCTTGTAAATTTTATTTATATTTCGAAAACTCATATTGTCTCCTCGAAGGTAGTGTAATTTAGTCTGCTGTTTGATGGTTGCCAATATGTTGCCGTACATATATTTTACTACATATCAGCAAAATGTAAAGATAAGTCGACTGCAAACGACGTTTTTCGACTATTGAAATAAGTTGGAAGAGCTTCTTGGTGGTATGCGTCTTTTGGGTCTGATAAAGCGGCGCTGATTCTCCATGCAATATTCAGTTTGGAAGCTTCCGCTGTTACAAGAGAACATTGCCGACGGGTAATAGCATCGGATGGAATCGGTTTACAAAGAGTCAATTTTTGCACATTGATTTTTAGAAACCTTCGTGTTAGAATGAGCAAACTATATCCACGATGCACTTTTTTGGCGCGTGGCGTATTCAAATATCTTTATTGTGGGTGAGAAAATGTCAGACATTACTAAACACGCACTGGCAGGGTCGCTTAAAAAACTGCTGGAGCAAAAACCAATTGACAAAATTACGGTAAAAGATATTGTTGAGGACTGTGGGGTTAACCGCCATACCTTCTATTATCACTTTCAGGACATCTATGAGCTGATTGAATGGTTTTGTGCTGATGAGGCAAATCGTGCACTCGGAACGCACAAGACATACGATACCTGGAAGGAGGGCTTTCTTGATCTCTATGTCTATCTTCACGCTAACAAAGCAATTGTCATAAATGCCTATAATTCCAACTTCCGCGATTATCTCGATAAATATATAAGGAGTCTCGTTCGTCCTTATATCGTCGATTTTCTCGACATTGAAAGAGAAGGAATATCTGTTTCTGACGAGAAACTTGAATTTATCACTGATACATACACATATGGCATTGTCAGCATTGCTATGGACTGGATTGCTAATGATATGGCAGAACGCTATGACAAGTCAATGGACTTTTTCCTAAAACTGCTTGACGGGAGCATGAAGCATACTTTACAAAAGTTTTCAGAACAGTGAAATACACAGATTTTCACATTTGGCCAATATTGCATCAATATTTAAACCGTGGCGAATTTTTCGCCACGGTTTATTTTTTGCCTATTTATTTTTTGAAAATTGCGCGCTATCATAAGCGCATTATCCGAATTTGAATATGATTTGGCGGGCGGAAGCTTTTGGCTTGCACCATAAAAAAGCAAAGTGAGCGGGGCAAGTTTGCGCCCCGGCCACATTCCTTGCACGACAGGGAACCGCACCGTTTAACCGCATAATATGACCAAACCGCTTCGGTTTGGTTTTTATTACATAATATTTCCGAAAAGGAGCGTCTGATCAATAATGTTCTTTTGGTAGACTTGCCCGCAATCGCTTCGCTTATATTTTACCATGCCTGAAACAAAATTAGAAAGAGGAGTTTTAATTTGAAGCATTTTGCAGAATTTATCGTAAACAAAAAATGGCTTGTCTTTATTGTCGCGTTGCTTCTAGCAGTTTTGGCTGTGTTTGGTGTCATAGCTACCAAAATTAACTATGATATTTTAACATATCTGCCAAAAGACCTTGAGTCTGTTATCGGAGAGCAATATCTTGACAAAGACTTTAATATCGCAAGCACGGCAATGATTACAGTCGAAAACATGACTAACAGCGACGTTTTAAAGCTTAAAGATGATATCGGCAATATTGATGGCGTCCAGAATGTTTACTGGATTGACGATGTAGCTGACCTAAGCATACCCAAAGATATGCTGCCGAAGGATTTGAAGAATACCTTTTACAGCGAAAACGGAACCTTAATTCTTGTAACCTTTGCAGGCTCCACGTCCTCGGAATCCACGATGGGTGCCATAAGCCAGATTAAAAAGGAACTGCGCGCTGATTGCTTAATCGGTGGCTTGTCCGCAGTTGCTCAGGACACAAAGGATTTGACAGACAGAGAAGTGCCAATTTACATACTGATAGCAGTGGCACTCGTTTTGGTCGTTCTTTATCTGGGCGTAAACTCCACCATCGTTCCACTGCTAATTCTCGCCGGAATTGGTTTTGCCATTATCTATAATTTCGGCTCAAACATTCTCCTTGGACAGATATCCTATATCACACAATCACTTGCGACGGTACTGCAGCTCGGCGTCACCATGGACTTTTCCATTTTCCTCATACACAGATATGAAGAGGAAAAGCTTAAGCGTGGCGATAAGAACGAAGCAATGGTTCACGCCATTACAAAGTCCTTTACCTCCATTTTTGGCAGTTCTCTGACTGCGATTGCGGGATTTCTCGCACTTTGCACGATGAGCCTGACACTCGGAGCCGATATTGGTATCGTTATGGCAAAGGGTGTTTTCATCGGTGTTATAAGCACCTTTACAATTCTGCCCGCTCTGTTGCTTATATTTGACAAGCAGGCTGAAAAATACAAACATAGAACCTTCATTCCCAACCTAAATAAGACATCGCATTTCGTCGTCAAGCATTATAAAGCAGCTGTAATTATTTTTGTGATTTTGGTTATTCCTTTCGTCTACGGAAGCTTCCATACCAAAGAGTATTACAACTTGATTAAGTCTCTCCCCGGTGATCTTATTTCGGTTCAGGGCACCGACAGACTTAAAGAAGACTACAACATGACGGCGACCGATTTCATTCTTGTGGATGAAAACATCTCAAGCAATGAAATCTGCAAGATGACTACCGAAATTAAAGCTCTTGACGGTATTTCACTTGTTGCCGGTTATAAGGACTATGTTGGCGGAGAAATTCCCTCAGATGTTATTCCTGATGATATAAAGAACTTGTTCGTTAGCGGTGGTAAGCAGCTGATTGTAGTCAATTCGGGATATGAGCCTGCCACCGATGAGCAGGACAATCAGCTTACCCAGATGAACACCATTGTCAAAGCTTATGATTCGAATGCGCTGATAACAGGCGAAGCACCAATGACAAAGGATTTGGTAACGATTGCGGCAACGGACTTCAAAAACGTAAATATTGCTTCAATAGTCGCGGTATTTCTCATTATTATGATTGTTTTCCGTTCAATTTCCATTCCGGTCATCCTTGTTCTGGCTATCGAAGCGGCTGTAACGATAAACATGGGAATTCCGTACTTTACAGGCTCGACGATACCGTTTATCGCAAGCATTGTTATCGGAACAATCCAGCTGGGGTCAACGATAAACTACGCAATTCTGCTGACCAATCGATTCCGTGAGGAGCTTATGAATGGATACGATTCAAAGGAATCCGCAAGGCTATCGGTTGAAACCTGCTCGCGTTCCATTCTGGTTAGCGGTCTTGCATTCTTTGCAGCGACAATCGGAGTTTCACTGATTTCCGACATCAATCTTATCCAGAGCCTTTGCCTTCTCATTGCAAGAGGAGCAATAATCAGTATGTTTACCATTTTGTTTGTGCTCCCCGGCTTGCTCATCATTTTCTCCAAACCGATTGAGAAGACAACATACCAATGGCTGACACCTGTAAAAGAACACGAATAATAAATACCTATTGGTTGAAATTGATGATTTTAATGAAATAGAAAATTGAAAAACGGAGGAAGTTTATATGAATTTTTTAAATACTAAAACCAAAAAAACAGTAGCTATTGCTCTTTCTGCTTGTGTCGTTTGCGGAGCAACGGGCGTAGCTTACTCAGCAAACAACAACTCGGAATACGAATCTGCGCTGGAGAACATTAAAGCCGCAAATGAGGCGAGCGCAACTGCTATGGATATACTGGGCGGCACAAGTGCCACCGCGGAAACAAGCTCTGTTGCAGCCGCCAGCAGTGTAATTGGCGTTAAGGATTCCGGCAAGGAGGAAACCGTCTATGTAATGGCTGACGCTCAGGGCGCTGTCTCGAAGGTAATCGTCAGCGATGAGCTGAAAAACCCCACGGGCTCAGCTACTCTTGCGGATAAATCCAGCTTGCAGAATATTACCAACCTCAAGGGCTCGGAGGACTTTACGAAGAACTCCGACGGCACAATTACTTGGAACGCTCAGGGAAAAGAAATTTATTATCAGGGAACAAGCGATAAAACTCTCCCTATTCAGGTGAAGGTTAAATATACGCTTGATGGTAAAGAAATTTCGGCAGAAAAGCTTGCGGGCAAGAGTGGCAAGGTGGTAATCCGCTATGATTACAGCATCGACAAAACCGTGCTCACCGAAAAGGGCAACACCGCGGTTCCGTTCCTTACCTTAACGGGTCTGATGCTCGATAACAACATCTTTTCCAATATCACCGTTTCAAACGGTAAAATCGTTGATGACAGCGACCACAGCATAGTAATCGGCTTTGCGCTTCCGGGCGTAAAGGAAGCCCTCAATAAGAACGAGGACTTGAAGGATGTTCCCGAATATGTCGAGGTTACAGCAGATGTGAAGAATTTTGCTCTCGGCTCAACTCTTACATATGCGTCCTGCGACTTTGCAAATGATATTGACGCAAAAAATATCAACAGTGTCGATGACCTCACAGGTGCGCTAACACAGGTGTCTTCGGCAGTTACGAAGCTTTCCGATGGTTCATCAACTCTTTATAACGGCCTCTGCACGCTTCTTGAAAAGTCCAGTCAAATGACAAGCGGAATTGGCACACTTTACAGTGGCGCAACGGAGGTTTCAACAGGACTTGCAACGCTCGATTCCAACAGCGCTACACTTAAATCCGGCGCATATCAGGTTTTCACATCACTGACCTCGACGGCTCAGACACAGCTCAACACTGCGCTTACCGCAAACGGTATGAGCACTGTTACACTTACTCCCGAAACCTACAGTGCAGTAATCGGCGGACTGCTTGACAAGCTCTCCGGCGGAGCATATTCACAGGCAAAGGCTACAGCGGAGGCGCAGATTAGACCCGCAGTCCAAGAGGCTGTGCTTTCGCAGGTGACTGCTGGCGTGAAGGACACCGTTAAGGCCGCTGTAATAGCAAAGGGGTATACGGAAGAACAGGCTTCAATGTATCTCCAGAGCGGCGAAGGCGTTTCAACAATTAACTCAGCTGTCACGCAAAAAATGGCTTCTGACGAGATAAAGCAATCCATCGAGTCTACCGTTGCGGCAAAGCTCGCATCGGCAGAGGTGCAGACTCAAATCAACACTGCAGTCAACAACGGACTTTCCGGTAATGCATCTTATTCCGCAATCAAGTCTCTTAAGGCTTCACTCGATAGCTATGCCGCATTCTATTCCGGACTGGGCACCTATACGTCAGGCGTATCTGCTGCGGCAGGCGGTGCTAAAAAGGTTTCCGGCGGACTCGGAATGCTTAAGACGAACGGCGATAGCTTTGTTAGTGGCGTAACCCAACTCCGTGACGGCGCAATGCAGCTGTCTGACGGTATGAGCCAGTTCGTAAATCAGCTCACCGCTAAGCTTGGAAGCCTGTCCGGCTCCGAAATTGCGGAGGTTCTGCCCAAAATAAGCTCCATGCTTGACGCTGCTAAGAATTATAACAATTATTCCGGAATTTCCAATGGAACGACCGGAAGCGTAAAATTCATTATCAAGACAGCATCAATAGGTGACTAACCTGTGGCCGCTGCTTCGGTTACAGTTTAATCTATAATCCTCCCAAGGATTTGGCCGCAGCGGATTCCGCTGCGGCCGTTTATTTTCTGTTATGCCTTCGAAACCGTGTGTATAAAATTCGAAATAGTAAGTGATAAAAAGCAAGCAAAATAACCACTGCTTGATTTGACTCACGTTCTCTTCTCAACATATTTCTAGAGAAAGATAAGCGCTGAAACAATTCTTGAGTTAATCGGTTCAAAGGCCTATTTCGACGTTAGAACTTGACATTAACCGGAAAAAAGTATAAATTTAAGGTTCCAAAAAATGATGTTGCACTGAAACAGGGCTTTTGGGATGGCTGAAGGATAAAACTGAGCAGCCGAAACGCGTAATAAGGGAGCTTCAGGGTTTGATGAATGATCGAAAAATATTGATAATTAATTCAGTAGCCATTGTTCTACTAGCTACATTTGTTTTTATAATGGTAAAATTCTCGGCTGCAAAGCCGGATGATACTTTGACAATATTAATGTACCACACAATAAATGACACGCCGATAGGAATACCCGAGTTGTCGGTTAATGTAGACGACTTCGATAAACAGATGGAGTATCTCTCCTCAAATGGTTATACGGCGATAAGCTTTGAAGAGATCAAGGATTGTGCGAAGTATGAAAAGCCTGTAATAATTACGTTTGACGATGGGTATGTGGACAACTTTACATATGCTTATCCAATACTTCGAAAGTATGGCCTGAAAGCGACTATTTTTATGATTTCAGAGCAGATTGGCAAAATAAACCACTTGACTGGTGACCAGATGGCGGTGATGGGAGATTTGGTTTCCATCCAAAGCCATACTGTTAATCACCGCAGGCTTGATACGCTAAGCTTAGAAGAGGTAGAAACCGAGTTTTCCCAGTCAATTAAAGCTATAGAGGAAATAACGAAAAAACCTGTGTATGCGATTGCTTACCCAGAGGGAGCATATAACGATGAGATTTCCGCTTTAGCTTCAAAATATTTTGACTATTCGGTCACTACAAAAAAAGGCAAGAACACCTTGAAAAGTGATATGCATCAGCTTAATCGCATTCCAGTGACGCGAGAGAAGACGCTTTCTGACTTTGAATCATACTTAAACGAAACGGATGAGCAAATATCGTAATTGATAGTAAGAACTGCGCGTAAAGCACGTTAGCTTGATATTTATCTGACCAAAATATAACAGACGGCACGGGAACCAACCTGTACCGTCTGCTTTATTGTCAATTCAGAGCATATAAAAAGTGGAATTCATAAAATCGTATAATATGAAATGATTTATCGGAATTTTTCCGAAATTTCGGTGCTCATGAATGTAAATGCTGATGCTTGGACAAGCACTGCGTTACTTAATTACTCCGAGCGTTCTCATTGCAATGACGCTGTCTTTGGCACCTTGCATATATATATGCCTGAATTCTGTGCAGGTTGCTTCAATGGTGCACTCTATATATTGTCTTATACGTTCCTGAATCACCATGCTTAGCGAGTCGTCAAAGAGCAGGGAGTCATAGAGCTTGCTGAGTTTGACCGAAGCGTCCTTTACTGCGTTGCTTGACTGTTCCAAATCATATACAGCCCGCATAATGACTTGATCCAAAGCGTTATCAACTATTCGATCTTTACTTTCCATACTACGTTCACCTCACAATCGTTATAGGATGTCCACGTTTGCGTTCGATATCCATATGGGGTGAGCGGCGTAATTATTTGTCTAAATTGTCTGGGCTTGGAGATATATCCTCCTTGTGTAAAAGCTCAAAGAGAGCTTGCGGTTTCAGTGCCTCTCCGCCGGCTGCAAGCCAGCCTGCAAAAAAAGCAGTACGTACAATTTCAAACAGAGCGTTTTCGGCATGGTCGTATTCTCTGCGCTCAAGAAAATCGTTGAACGCCTTTTCAAATCTATCGCTGTTCATATACAACACCTCGAATGCAATAATATCCACAAGCGTTATTATTGCGTGTATGTGCCAACTCTGTCAGTATATACTTGGTTTTGCTACATATATCATAACACCACTTAGTGACTATGATACAATACCACTGTTGGATTGCAAATGCAATACAGCATGGTGCATATACACAGTATAGGCTTGTCGCGTTTTCGAACTGAGTTTTGTAAGCTTATATTGTGAGGAGTGACAAATAATGGAGTCAAAGCATTACAAAACATACGTAAAGATCGGACTGAATATTCTGTACAATCGGAAAGAGCAGGGCATTACTCAAATGCAGCTTGCCGAAATGACATCATATAGCAGAAACCATATACAGCAGATTGAGACTGCCTGCGCGGTTCCAAGCATTGATGCGCTGCTGGATATAGCTGAGGCACTGGGAATTCCCCCTGAAAAGCTTTTCGAAACAAAGTAGAACAGAACTTGCCTCATGTATGAACAACTGCGTGGCCGCGAGCTATGGCAACGAAAAAGGATATGAAGAACCGCGTAAACGGCTTTTCATATCCTAAATTATTCGTTTAGACGAAAGCGAGACTCAAATTATTCCGACGTTTACGATTTGGAAACCGAAGCCCGAAGTCATGCGGAGCGCCTGACTTCCGCAATTTTTGCAAACGTATTCTGGGCCGAGAGCGTCATATATTGTTGTCTCTGCACATTTGCGGCAAATAAACACCGCGGGGTCGGGCTCAATTTCGAGCTTCGCGCCGTTGGCTTTCGTGTCTTTCGCAATAACGTCGAAAAACGATTGCACATACGACGGGATAATTCCGGACATCAGACCGATCTTGAGAGTGATTTTTGTCACTTTTTTGCCGCCGTTCTCCTCACAAACGCGAAGAGCTGTGTCTAGCACGTCGGTCATTATGCCAAGCTCATGCATCGCTTAGCCGTTCATCTGAGCCTTGAGGGCCTTGATATCCAGAGGAGCGAGAACGCTTGCATCAACAAGCTCGAGAGAAATTGCGTCCTTCTTGCAGGCGAGGAGACAGGCTTCGCAGCCACGGCAGAGGTCTTCGTTAACCGTAACCTTGTTGTCCTTGTCTCTGTAGATGGCAAGGAAGTTGCACTTCTTTTCACAGCTACCGCAGTCAACGCACTTTTCTTTGTTGATTTTTGCTATGTAGCCGGAACCAGCCATCATGGGGGCGGTTAGGTAGTTCTGGGAAAGAAGGGCGGTGCAGCAGCAGGGGCAGCAGTTGCAGATGCTGTACAGACGGCCGGCAGCGACATCTTTGAAGAATGCTGCGTGGACGTTGCCTCTCTCGTGGCACTCGCGGAGAATCTTAAGAGCTTCTTCCTGAGTGACAAGATGACCGTTGAGGTATCTGGCGCGATCCATGGACCACGAAACCCAAGGCTCACCGATTACTATGCAGACGTCGCGAGGAGTGCAGCCCTTGTCGCCTCTGACGGTACGGCATACGCAGTCGATAACCGCAATACGGTCTGTAGCTTCAATGATAGCGCTTTTGGCAACTTCGTAGGGCATGATGGTCTTGGGCAACTCGCCGAGGTTAAGATCCTCTGTGAGGGTGACAATCTGCTCTGCATCTTCAAGACGCAGAACCTTTGCGTGATAAGAGTTGGTCATGAGCGAACCGACGTTTCTGTTGCACTCGTTAACACCGGTTTTGACCAGCTCGTCAACGATATCAAACTCAATACCCTCGGGCTTCACAAGAACATCGGGCTCGGGAAGAAAATTGTTAAACGACTCTCTCATATAGTAAACATAGAGAGGGATGTAGCCAAAATAAAGCTGGGCGTGCATGAGCTGCGCAAAGCCTTCTTCGGTGCGGGGGAATGCTTTGGCAAGAGCACGCTGTGATTTCTTCCTTACTTCGGGATCGGGATTGTACATAATTTAACTCCTTTTTAAACGAATTACTAATCTAAAACTACGCTTTATTGAATGAGAACACTGACAGGCTCTCTTTCCGAATAATTAAAATACAGCGAACAAAATCCGCAACGAATCGGCGGCAATTCCCTGTATCATACCTATTTGATTATAAATCATGGGCATATAAAAAGCAAGCGTTAAACTGCAATTTTGCTGTCAGTATTTGCAGAAAATAGGCGGACGCAACGAGTGTGATACGGTATGGAACAAACGTGATACAAAACGTGCGGAAGTGGAGTCAATATGATACAGCCTTTTTGCGGCGGCTTTTCTACAAAATAAGTGTATTGAGAGAATGTCAATTGTATTCAAAAAAATGGGGTCGAAACGTATCCCAAACGTATGTTAATAATGCAAATAATATACTGGTAATATTATGTGATTTTACCAAAAGAAGAGTAGACGTATTGCATTGGCACGCTACTTGCTTGTATAATACATTAGTGAGTTCACCGTCTGCGGATGAGTGAGCGCAATACTATTTTATCTAACAATCGGAAAGGACAAGAATTATGGAATTTACTAAGGTAAAGTATGCAGTAGACGAAAAGGTCGCAATCATCTCCATGGACAGCCCCAAGAACA
>CAZLLK010000029.1:0-37590 GCA_964560435.1 uncultured Oscillospiraceae bacterium | reverse complement strand
AAAATCCACCGCTGGAGACAGCGTGCCGGTTCGAGTCCGGCCACCGGCACCAAGACTCATGGTCAAAATAGATGTCATCGACTTTTATAGCCGATGACATCTACTTTTTAGTCTGTTTTAAGGAAAAACAGCCACTTTTTCTCCCAAAAAGTTAGAACTCACCTCGTTCAATTTTACTGCAATTTCATAGATGTCATTTTAGCATTTGGGGCTATTGTGGGATTCGAACTAACACCAAACCAAGATTTAGCTCCAAATCAGGTGGCGCCCTATTTGAAACGAAGAAGATTTCAAAAAGGGCGCTATTTATATTCTCAAAGCTTAAAACCAAATGTGAGCTTCAAAAGCGTCAGTTTCGGGCCGTGGTCAGGCCGATAGAAACTGGCGCCCTTTTTCATTTCCACAATAAATGAGCGCCTTGCCAACTCACAGACCATTTCGCCGCAGACAGAGCAAACCATGTAAATTAAACAGCAAGCGTGCATAAGCCGGAGCTTCTATGTGAGGCTCTGGCTTTTTTGCGTTTGCGGAAAGGAAACATAAATGTCTCATGATCGCGAACGATACAAAGTTCAGCTTTGTGCCCCGGAGTGTTCGTCCGACCTGCCGGAAGAGCCTGTCTGCGCCATTTTTGAAAAATGCAGGGGATGCCCATACCCCGCGCACGGATTTATTTGCTGGCGCAGTGATGGAAGCTGTATTCGGTCTGAAGTTGAAAGGCTGAATAAAAGTCAGGAGGTAAAAACGTGATTCAAGCAGTTTTATCAAACGGTCAACACCCGGAATACGGTGTGGTTTCTATCCCATTACCTATTCCCAGAGAAGAATATGACCATGTGATGGAGCTTCTGGTGCCGCTGGAGATCGGAGATCCTGTTGCGCGGGACCGTCATATGGAAGAAATCGGCGGTGATTCCCCGGTGCTAAAACAGTTGGACAAGACAGACACAAATTTGGATGAGCTAATGATGGAAGAGATGGCAGAACAGCAGGGCTTTCAGATGGGATGCAAGTAATTATGATGGTATGTACCTCAAGCTGCCCCTGCCGAGTGATGCATTATTTCTGAGGGTTATGAAAATGGAGTAGCTTTCCAAAGCGCTTGATGGTATGTTGTGTGCTTGAAAAATAAGATAGGAGATGATGCCATATGGAAGATAAAAACAGGGGAAAAAAGAATCAAGAAACCAAGCTTTTCCCAGAGTTGCAGAAATACGTTCCACGGCCCGCCTCTTCCGATGAGGCGGGCCTTTTTTATGCCTCGACACAGGAGCAGGACGCAGAGCTTGGCTGTATTGGCAATGTACGAATGGACTTCGGCAGCGGAAGAGAATTCTGGCACACTTGGTGGCCCCGCGGTGACGAATCTCTCAATTCACCCGAGTTCAAAAAAGAGCTTAGCGAGGTGGTAGATACCTTGCGCAAATCCGTTTTAAAGGATCTGAGCAGCATGTACAGTTATTGCTGCAATCATGGCGGAAAACTCGGACATGATTCCGTGCAGTATGGCTATATCGTAGAAACGCCGAACTACCGCTACTGTCTGCGCTGCAACTCGCAGCGTGGGGACTACAACGCTTATCTAGCGTGTTTTGACCTGAGGGTACAGCGGCAGCAGCAGGCGGAGAAGCCCACCGTTGGCAGAGTCTCCTTCGCCAGCGGTGAAGAAATCACTTATACCGACTCGGAAGAATATCTCAAGGCTATCAGGGAGGAACTGCCTTATCATGCCACATCCGGTTTCCGCTATCAGACGATTACGGATGACCCGCAGGTACGAAAGGCAGTTGATGATGAGATCTATAACCTTTTCGGCGAGATAAATCCCAGATCTCTTGAAGAATATGAAATATCACCCGTGCAGGGCATGACGTTAGGAGGAATGTAAAATGGCAGTAGATCAGAACTGGCTTAAATTTCTGCGGGAACAGTATCCGAAGGGCTCCCGCATTCGTTTGCGGGAAATGAAAGACCCGTATAATCCCGTGGAGCCGGGAACCATGGGGACGCTAAATTTCATTGACGATCTTGGTGCCTTTCACTGTGATTGGGACAATGGGCGAACGCTGGGCCTTGTGATGGGTGAGGACAGTTTTTCCGTCCTGCCGCTGGAGGCAACGCTCCTGAAGCTCTATATGCCCATGACGGTGACCTACTACGAGCGTAACGATTATGGAAATCTGGAAAACAATGAGCTGACCATGAACGACCTCACGGCGACAAGTTATGCCAATACCATAGCCGGAGCTATTCTACGGGAACGGAGACCGGAAGATGCCGAGCGCGGCCTTATGAAGTACTACAGTGAGCACGACGGCGTAGAACAGAAGGTGAGCTCTTTTCAATTTGCTGCGGAGACCCGAGATGGTAAGCTGTGGGGCGTTGCCGAATGCAGGGTTATCGGCAAGCTGACTTCGGAAGAGCTGAGTGTTCTAAAGGATTATATTTCCGGTCAGGCCAGCGACGGTTTCGGAGAGGGTTTTGAACAGCACGCCATCAAATTCAGCGACGGTGAGATGTATGCCCATCTCTGGAGCTGTAATAACAACTGGAGCATTCAGACCGAGCGGGAACTGTTTTCTCCTGTGCCTGTACACGGTGCTGATCCGAAAGCCTATGAGCAGGCTCCGCAGATGGGAGGAATGACCCTTGGATAATAGCTTTGATAAGCTTCGGAGTATTTGCAATACTACGTCCGAGGAATCCGTGTGGCTCAATCAAAGGCTGGATGGACTCACCGCTAAGGAAGCCATTCTCCTATGCGGTGCGATTGCTGCGAGCCCGCCCGGTTGCGGGAAGGAGGCTGTAGAATTGCTTGCGAACCTGACGGAATACGAGTTGTGCTATCCTCCAGATAATCCGCGTCAGCTCGGCGAATTCCTCGCTCGCGAAGAGCACAACATGGACGATGTGCTGCTTACCTACCTCGATCTGGACAAGCTTGCCGGCAGATATATGGAGGAACATCCTGGCCAGTTTGCCGGCAGCGCGTATGTATACTACGGCAACGGCAACGATGGTCGGAATTACGATGGCACAAACCTTGCACAGTTTGAGGATAAGGACTGGAGCGTCAAGCTTCGTCTGGCATCTGACCAAAATCACGAGGGAGTCTGGCTTAAGCTGCCAGACTATGAGGAAATCAGCAACGGCAGGCCGGACGAAATTCGCATGGCGCTGGACGCGCTGGGTGTGCGGACTATTGAGGAATGCCAACTGCTGGAAGCAAAGTGCATCTTGCCGGAGGTCAGGAACATAGCGGATTATTACGACAGCCTTGCTGAACTGATTCACGACGGGCAGAATCTCGGCTTCGCGTTAGACGAGCGTGGCCAGGGCATGCCGCACTTCATGGAAAAGTTTGCCGCCGCCCTTGAGTATGAGGGGTGCCGCACTCTCGCAGATGCTGTAGATATCAGCCAGAACCTTAGCTGCTATATCTTTATCTCAGAGGCGGAAGTTCACGATTACGCCATGCGGGAGCTTCAGCAGCGCGGTTACTTCCGTGGCGAGAGCTCTCTCGCCGACTGTTTCGACTTTGAAGTCTACGCTGCCGATCTACTGGAAAATCAGGGATTTCTGTTAGCGAAGGACGAGAAATCCTATATTACCCGCAACGATACATCGTTCGTCCCAGTACATGACCACTCCGAATCGCAGCAGATGGTCATGTAATAGGAAAAGGGACCCGCCATTTGCGGATCCCCTACTCAATCTCCTGGTCCATGTTATTGAATTCTGGAGTGTCAAAGAATTCTGAAAGTGTTATATCCAGCGCATCGCAGAGCTTTTTTAATGTAAAGACGCGCGGATTCTTAGTCGTTCCCGTCACAATATCATGAACTGTGGAAGCTGTGGTTCCGGCCTCGCTACACAGCTTTCCAATAGTAATATTGCGTTCCCGGCATAGCTGTAAAATGCGTTGAGATATTACTGCGCTTTTATCCACAAATCCACCTCCTACTACGGTATTCCGTATATATTATCTGACGTTTTCCGCTAAATTACATTCGGAATACCGTAGACTTCACAAAAAAGATGTGGTAAAATGTGTTCTGCAGTACGGAATTCCGTATTGCAATCGAGGTGGCACTTATGATGAGCAATGACTTTGAAAAGGCGTTCGGCGACTTTTTAGATCGCCGGGAGTATGATCAGGCGGAGAATGCGCTGTTCGCAATGGTACGAATCTCTTTCCTCGCCGGCTGGAAAGCCGCAGGAGGAGATCCTCCCCAACCGCAAAAAATATTCCAGCTTATGCACAAAGAGGATACTAATCCGGACGCAATTGAAACCGACATAAAAGAATAGCGTCCAAGCTAAACGACATTAAGGACTTCAAAAAATAATAATAAATAACGCTAATGAAGAGCGATTGTTACTGCTACTGCAGAAAACGATCGCTCTTTTTGCTGCGCAAAATGGATAGTCAAACGCATGGGAACATAGTGCCCATAAGCAAAAAACTTCATTCAACAGTGCGTGAAGTTTTACGTCCTGAAACGAGGTGAAAACAATTACAAAAAGCATTATCAGCTGGGTTGGTGGTAAGGCAAAGCTCATGTGGCTTATCAATCTCCTTGCCCCGCCGAGGTATGAACGAAGCGTTGATGTGTTTGGCGGAAGCGGCACGGTAACCCTAAACCTCGACTGCCCACAGGCCAACCTCAAGGTCTACAACGATTTTAACGGCAATTTAGTCAACCTTATGCGCTGCGCCAGGGAAATGCCGCTGGCTCTTTTGAGAGAGCTGGGCTTTTTAACTCTCAACTCCCGAGACGATTTTGAGCTTTGCAAGAAATTTATCGAGCAGGAGGAATTTACAGAAGAGGACTTAAAGCGAGAGCTTTTTCTCACCGAGATTATGTTCGAGCCACCCAGCGCCAGACAGATGAAAAAGCTTTTAACCAAAAAAGCGAAACACCGTGACATCAAGCGAGCCGCCACTTATTATAAGATCCTGCGTTACAGCTTCAACGCAAATGGTGATACCTACGGCGGCAAAAAGTGCGATGTTCGTAGATTTTTTGTAGACATCTGGAATTTCTCACGAGCCTTCTCTGAGGTAACCATCGAAAATAAGGATTTTGAAGCCCTCATCAAGCAGTATGACAGAGAAAACGCCTTTGTCTACTGTGATCCGCCCTACTTTGAAGCCGAGGGATTTTATGCAGTGGTGTTTACAAAAGAGGATCACACGCGGCTGCACGATACCATCAAGGAAGCCAAGGGCTACGTTATGGTCAGCTACAACTATGCCCCCGAAATTTTGGAACTGTATCAAGACTTCTACATCTTCTACACCATCCGACCCAACAGTATGAGCCACAAGGAGGGCGATGTTTACGAGGAAATTATCATGACCAACTACGACCCACGGCCCTTTCTCAAGGAGAAAAGTCTTCAGCTCACACTGTTTCCCATGCTCAATATCTCCAGCGAGGGCGAATATAAACTCATCCACGAACCGCCAAAAGCTTTGGTGGTTTAATTTTTTAGAATGGAAGGAAAACGAATATGAAAAAAGAAGAAACAATTAACCCCTTGACTGAAATCCCCGATGAAATTGTGGCGACCTGCGAGTTCGATGTGCAAAGCGGACTTGCCCTAGCCATTGCTCCCGGTGTGCTAGTTCTCTACAACAAGAATATGACGGCAATGAATTTGGTAAATGTAATTACCACCTTCTCTGAGCTTGGAGCAGACCTTACTGCAAAGCTTGCCAAAGCCTGCGGTTTCTGCGATAACTGCGGCGATATTGGCAAAGGTACACCGGCGAGCTGGGCTGCGGAATGTGACCTTTGCGCAGAACTGCTTGATACCAAAAACGACATTCGTGTACCCGACTACCTTCGTGACGAAGCAGGCATCACCTTTAATGCAAAGCTTACCGCCGACACAGATGTGGAAAGCGGAGAAATCATTCTCAGGGAAGCCGGATATGATTACGACATTTCCGATGTTCCGGCGGAGCTTTTGGAGGTTTTCCGACTGTCCGGTGTCTGCCTTGGTGAGCTGGACGAAGCCCTCAGATTGGAGCGTAAAATTGATGTTGGATAAGGAATATTTAAATGTCTATCCCTACTCACTTGCGGATGCCAGGGAGCGTGATGAACTGGCACTCTGGCAGGAGAGCCGCCGTGAAAATGTTTGTTGTAAGGAGGCAATTGAGAAAGTCATTAGGGAGAATTTTGACGGAATGCGCCTTAAAAATGACGGCGTCCAAAGCGTAATCGAGCAGTTTGGATATAAGCGTACCGCCTTCGTTCTTGCCAACAGCATTAAGCAAAAGGAGTATGACGGCAGGTTTTCAATCGGGAATAAAAAGTGGGCAAACAGCCAATACATTCCGCCCGACCAGACAAATGGCAGAGACTTCAACGGAAATTTTGCCGTGGACAGCCACCCCGCGGTGCTGGATGGCTTTGTCAGTCAATATTGCAAGGCGTACCAAGAATTGGGGCTGTTCGACTACACCCACTGCGTGGGAGATAAGCATGAGCAAGACTTGGATGGTAGGGTTGTTGTGCTTTCCCCAAGCATCCTGAAGGACCGCTATCTCTGTCCGGAAAATCAGTTATGGCTTGCCACCTGTGGCTTTGGCTGTCACCCTGGCTCAAGCGGTGGGGCTGTCTATGCCACCTCCCTTCGGGATGGCGAGAAAACTCGGTGGAACCGTGAGGACATCGTAGGCGTATTGGATGAAAAGCACCTACCCGATTGGGCTAGAGAAAAGCTCCAAGAGCTTCAGCTTGAGGAACCATGCCAAGAGAATAAAATAGGTGGTCAGTCCATGTGAAGGGAGAAACCATGCAGAAAATCTTGAAAAACAAGCTATTCATTAGCACAGCTTGCCTTGTTTTGGCAGCTGTGCTTTCCTTTGTCCTCCTTCCAAAAATGTACGAGGACAAAACAGCAACAGCCAATGTGTTGGTGATCAATCAGACGGTGGACGAGGGAACAGAAATCACAGAGAACTTGCTCACCACTGCCGAGGTGGGAGCCTTTGGACTTTCGGGAGCTGTTGCCACCGACAAGGATCAGGTTGTCGGGATGGTGGCAACAAGCACAATTTACGAGGGTGAATATCTCACCAAAAACCGCCTTGTGACCGCCGATGATTACGAGAGAAGCGCTAGTGGTGCTGTGTTGGCGGACGGTCAATTTCTCTTGGCGTTGAAAATACCATCCACCTCCTCAGGACTTGCAGGGCAGCTCCGCGGAGCTGCTCTTGTGGATGTGTACACCACAGTTGAGGACGAAAACGGAGCAATAAAAACAGAAAAAGCGCTCTCTCGAATCTCCGTAAAGCATGTACTCAACAGCAAAGTGGAGAGTCTCGACGACTTGGACGAGTGTATGACCGAGGAAGCGGACGATGTGAAGGACGACGCAGATTATACCCCTGTTTATATTGTTGTGACGGTGGACGAAACCCAGGCAAAGACCCTGATTGCCCTTGAAAAAGCTGAGAACTTCCACCTGACACTTATAAAGGCGGGTGATTAAATGCTTATACCAATTTGGGGCGCAAGCAGTGCGGGCAAGACAACGCTTGCACTTGCATTATCCAAAGCCCTTATTGCAGATGGTAAAACCGTACTTCTAATTTCTCCCGAGCCATACAGCGAGCTGTCGGCAATTTGGGGAGTGAAAATCCCTACAGAGCAGAGCCTGCAAACGGCAATTCGCACCGGAAACCTCAAGCAGAGCGTGTTCCAAAAGGACGATTCATTTTACTTTTTGGCGGCTCCCAGTTGTCACGATTGCTTCGACGACAACTATTCCGCTGAGCAGGTAAAGGCTTTGCTCACCCTTACCCAAACTACCTTCGAAACCGTTATTGTGGACTGCCCCACGGAGATGGACAATCTCATTTCGGCCTGGGCGCTGAGCCTTGCGGACAAGGTCCTTCTGTGCATTGGTGGTGAATTCCAGGGTGCCATGTGGTACAAGTCGGCAGAACGAGCCATCGCCGCTATAAAGCACAAAACCATATTCGTGGGCATGGAAATAAGGGATGCCTTTGATTATGAGGCGCTCTACGATTTCTTGGCGCAAAAGCCACACTACCGTATACCCCACAAACGGCAAAAGACTTATGATAAAGCCATTTTGAAGCTTTTGGAGGTGACGGCGAATTGAGCATTACAGCCTATGAATACCTCTCCGTTTTGCAGACGACGGACAGTAACGGCGATTCTATAACCCATAACTTTGACTACCTCACCTTGCTTGAAAAAATCCGCGCAACAATTGCAGAGCGACACTCAAAAGAGCTTGCCGCTGCTTTGGACAGCCGTGCAGCTGCTAAAACCTTAAAGGCACTCATTCTCCAATATTGTGTGGAATTCCTTGCCGGCACAGGCTTTGAGCAGGAGCCGCTTGTAGAGAAAATCTATCTGGATATGGCCGGGCTCGGATTGCTCACAGAATATTTGCAGGACGAAAACGTTGAGGAAATTAACCTAAACGGCTATGACACCGTGGAAATTATCTACCCAGACAGCACAAAATTTCTCTACGGCACGGAAGCGTTTCCAACACCCACCGCCGCCCTTGACATCGTCAAACGAATGGTGCGCATGGGCGGCATGATTTTGGACGCGCAGGCGCCAAAGGTGGATAGCTACATCGGGGACGGCACCCGAATTTCCGCTATGATTCCCCCTGCCGTTCCGCCGGAGCGTGGCGTTGTAGTGTCAATCCGAAAGCAGAGCCGCAGCAGCATTTCGCGGGTACAGCTAATTGAAAGCGGCAGTGTTTCGGCGGATATGCTGGATTTTCTGACTCTTTGCCTTTGTAACGGGATTTCGGTGGGGCTTGCGGGAGGCACAGGCAGCGGCAAGACCACAGACCAAGCATTTCTGTTGAACGAATACATTAAATCCAATGACGATTACAACAACCGTGTATACATCATCGAGGACAGCAGAGAGTTAACCCTCATCGGCTTTGACCACCTTCACGAGCGACCGGCGAGAGTGATTTACACAACCACCAAGCCTGTACCTAACCCCATTACCATGCGGGACCACATTATAAATGCCCTACGTTACCACCCAAAATTGATTGTCCCTGCGGAGGTTCGTGACGGTGCGGCATACGAGGCGGCAAGCGCCGGGCAGACAGGTCACACGATTTTGACTGCCTTTCACGCCGACAACGCCGAGGAAGCATACGCCCGTTTGGTCTCCATGTGCCACTTTGCAAATACAGGGCTTTCCGATGAACGCTTACTCGAGATGTGCGTGGGCGCATGGCCCATTATGGTATACAAAAAGCAGCTAAAGGACAACAGCAGAAAATATATGGAGGTTTTTGAAGCAACAGGAGTTGAAAACGGTAAGCTCTGCGGCACCATGCTCTACCGCTTTGTCATCTCGGAAAATGAGCGCGGCGAGCATGGACAAATCGTAAAAGTCCGCGGTGAACACCGTAGGGCGGGTAACATTTCTGCAAAGCTCTACAACAGATTAAAGGACAACGGTGTAGAGGAAAAAGAGCTAAACAGGCTCTTTCCGGATGCCGTGAAAGGGGGCGTTTAGACCATGGAAATACTCGTATATTTAACAGTATTTCTCCTGTTGGGGACCGTCAGCATTTTGGCGGTAGGTTTGGGTGAAAACTTCGACCAAGCAATGGCGATAGCAAAGGAAATTAAGGGCAAGAAAAAGGACATGCGGAAGCGAAAAAGCAGCCTAAGCAAACAGCTCTCCAGACTCGACCGAAAGAGAAAAAACCTTGTGGCACAGGTGCAAATGAGCGAGTACACCTACCGACTAATGACCATTGCTTGCATTATTGCAGGCTGTGCCATCGGGAAAATTGTGTTCAAGAGCATGACTTTTGTGGTGCTCATCGGCGGTTTGGGGGCCGCGGCTCCGCTTCTGTACCTCAGCTTTAAAGGCAACAAAACCCGCAGCAGCCGAATGGAAAAGCTCCGCAGCACCATGATGATTTTGTCAGGCAGCTACATTGTCACCGAGGACTTCCTCAAAACTGTGCAGGACAACTTGGAGCTGTTGGAGTACCCAACGCCCTTCCAAGATTTTCTCACCTACTGCAACTACATCGACGGCAACATCAAGGTTGCACTCCGCAGGTTGGAAGCACAGGTTAATAACTCATATTTCAGCCAGTGGATTGATGTTCTGGTCATGGCACAGGACGACAGACAGCTAAAATATGTCACCATGTCCGTAGTCGATTCGATGAACGATGTGGCACAGGCACAGATGGAGTCGGACACAGCGTTTTATGCCGTGTGGCGAGAGTATTTCATGGTGCTTGCGCTTATCTTTGCAGCACCGCTCATCTTCAAAATCCTCATGCCCATGGCATATGAGATTTTAGTCACAAGCATTGTGGGGCAAGGGCTTTTTGTTTTGCTTTTGGCCGCCGTGGTATTCTCGCTGGTGCGAGCCTTGAAGCTCAACAAGCCCATTTTGATGTGAGGAGGCATTCGTGATTTTTATCCAAATTACCGCCTTTACACTCATGTTTGTTGGGCTAAAAGTCCTCGTTTCGGCAATGGCAAATAAGCAATATTCCTTCTTCGGACACCGCAAGTTTGCCAAAATGAAACGCTGGAACAAGACGGAAACCGACCTTTGGAGCCTGTTCCCGATGCCACAGCTTTTACGAATAGCAAGCAGGCTTGCCTATGTGGACGAAGTAGCGGAGCTTACCCTGCAAAAACAATTAACCAGGGCAGGTCTGTCTGACACACCTAGGGAGTACACAGGCAAAAAGTATCTTCTAATTCTTCTTGGCACTGCACTATCGGCACTCTGCGTCTTCGCAAAATTCTATATGGGAATCATTTTGGCGGTCCTCCTGACCGTTTTTTTGCTGCTCAAATTGCATGACACCATTGCAGATAAAATCAAGGCAAAGGACGTGGAAATCTCATCCGAAATGCCGCGCTTTGTCCGTACCATCTGCCGCAGCCTACAAACCGACCGTGACCTTGTACGTGTCATTGCAAGCTACCGCAAGGTGGCCGGCACTGTGGTGGGTGCGGAGCTTGACGTTTTGCTCGCCGAAATGCAGTCGGGAAACCTTCAAAATGCCCTTTCCCACTTTGAAAACCGTATCGGAACGGCAGATGCCTTTCGGCTTTGCAGTGCCCTTCGAGATATGGCAATGGGCATCGACCAAGCCGCAACGCTGTCCTATTTGGCGGATTCAATGGCGGTGCAGGCAAAGGAAAATATCCGAAAAGAGCTGTCCCTCCGCCCATCTAAAATGCGGGCGACATACTATCCGGCAATCGGTGTATGCGTAGCAATGATTATGTATGTACTCATCGTTTACGTCATAAACAATCTAAATTCTATAATCTGAAGGAGAAAAAATTCAATGAAAAACGCAGTAAAGACCATTAAAAAGCACATCTCAAAAACAATTAGCAAAGCAAATACCGCGCTCTCCGACACTCGCGGAGACCTTGCCACCAACACCATCGGAGGCATTATAGTTGCCGTTGTTATTATCGGACTGCTCATTGTTGCTGTTAACGCCTTCTTCCCGGGATTCTTTACGGATATGTTCAGCAAGATGGCACAAAAGCTCAACAGCAACTGGTAAGGCGGTAGGGTGGTGAGAAAACTAAAAAGACTACTTACTGATCGGCGCGGCAGCGAGGCGGTGGGCTTCCTTCTCACCACCGCTATGCTGCTGTGTATCTTTGCAACTATCGTGACTGCCTTTGTTTATATTTCCCAATGCTATAATGCCGCCTATCTTTGCCGTAAGGTTACCCGTCAAATTGAGGTTACCGGAGAATACGACCGTACCGAGGTCAATAGCCTTCTTTCACAAATTGAGGGTGGAGATTTGCAAAACCTTGAGATTGATGTCGCTGCCGATTACTTTACCGAGAACAAAATTCAGCTTTGTGAAAACTTCACCGTCAAGCTGACAGCGGATTATAAAATTAAAGTCGTGCAGGTGGGCAGTGAGACACTTGAATTAAGCTTGCCCATTCGGGCGCAGGTGGGCGGTATGAGCGAGGTGTATTTCAAATGAAAAAGCTACTTACAGACAAAAGCGGCAGCAGCTCTTTTTTGATCATTGGCTTGGTGTTCGTCATGCTGCTAATGACAATGCTTATTATGGAGTTGGGTGGAGCTTACCAAAACTACTATGCTGCCGAGAGTGTCTTGCAGCGAAGTGCAAACGCCGCCCTTGAGAAAAACATGGATGACAGTTACCGTGCCGACGGCATTTTGAAGCTGAAAACCGAGCAGGCAAAAGCGGATTTCACACAACTTGCAAGCGAGGATTTGGATGGGAAATATACATTATATATAAATAGCCTAAGTGCAACAGAGGAGCCGCCAAGTTTTACGGCGACAGGGACCATTACCTTTCCCACGATTTTTTCAAAATACGGCTTTGAGGACTTGACCCTCAGTTTTAAGGTCAGCGCCGAGAACTTCGAGGTGGGATATGATTAGGTCTGCAATTATTAGCGCGGTGCTCATTTATGGGGCTATTATAGACTACAAGCGCAGAGAAATTCCCGACATTGTACCGATTGTGATAGTGCTTTGCGGTCTTTCCCTTGACTTATCCGTTTTTTGCGGTATTGTTTGGTTGACGATCATGATGCTTGGGCTTTGGTCGGTAAGTAAGCTCACGGAAACGGATATCCCGGGCGGAGATGTTAAACTCCTATGTGCGCTTAGCTTCACCTGCGGACTCGCAGAAACTGCAATAATCCTTGCGCTCACCGCTCTTGGTACTCTACTCGTGAGCATGATTTTGCACCGCAAATTCCTCCGCAAAATCCCCCTTTGCACCTATATTGCACCGGCATATATCCTCAGTCAAGCCGCCTTGTGGGGGGTGATGGCAATGCATTAAAATCGCAGAAATATACAGGCAAATTAACGTTTGGAGGTAAATTATGAGGAAAAAAACAGCGATTTCAGCATTAGTTCTGTGTCTATGCTTAGCTTTTAGCATACCAGCACAGGCCAAAGAAATTCCTATTTATTCGGACATCACCGGAAAGCAGCAGTACACCATTGGAAGCAACGACTTTAAAGTCAAGTTCAATGGCGAGAAGGTGGATTTTCCGGACGCTCAGCCCTTTGTGGACGAGCACAACCGCACCTTAGTCCCGCTTCGCTTCGTAACGGAAAAGATGGGTGCTGCAGTCACATGGAATGAGAATTCCTCGACCGCAACAGTGGAAAAGGACGGCACAAGGGTTGATGTTGCCATCGGAAGTAGCAACATCACCGTTACCAAAAACGGCGAAGCAGCCACCGTTGTCATGGACACAAAAGCGGTGCTTAAGGACGGCAGAACCTTTGTGCCCATCCGCTTTATCGCCGAAGCCCTCGGCGCTTGGGTGGGCTACTCAGACCTTTTTAACACCGCACAAATCTATGATGATGTGCTGACACCGAAAGAAATCTCAAGACTTCACAGCTACCCCGACCCGACGTGGGAAGAATATTTGAAGCTTACAGGGGAGAAGTCCTACGGTGTCACAAACGAAAGCTGGGAAAAAAGCTTTCCGCAAATCGCCTACTTCACAGGCACAGGTGAAAACGGCTTCTCAAACGCCAATGAGTGGACAATTGAAATGCCTAAGGGCTCAGTTTCAGACTCCATACCAACCATAAAAGCAGAGAGCTACACAGGCGTAATCACTAAAAACAGCTATAAATACGGCGAGCAGGAGAACATCATCTGCGACAAAATAGCCTTAGCCGAGGCGATTTACGGAACTGCAGTACAGCTTGGCGAAGTGAATGGAAAGCTCCAAACCGATCTGAGCTGTGTGATGGCGTCCCGTAATCTCTCCGACGGAAACCTGCTGGTGCGTGGTGTGCTAACCATGGATGTGCCTGAGGGCGCAAACACAGCGGAGCTCTCCGAGAAATTCGGCATGGCGGGACTCAAAGCTGGCGAGTACTACGAGTGTGATGTGGAGCTTAAAATCGTACTGACCGGCGGCAAAATGGGAGCGGTCAGCATAAAGGCTCTGGGAGGTGTTGCGTAATGAAAGCAAAAACAATAAACAGCAAGGGGCTAAGGTTATTAATGACCTTAGCCTTAATTTTTACCCTGTGCCTTGGTATGGGGGCTTCCGCATATGCTATGTTCGACTTTGACTTTAATTTCGACTTCAACTTTGATTTCAATTTTGACATTCCGGACATAGGCAGCATCGACATTCCCGATCTCAGCGGTCTTACCATCCCCGATTTTAGTAACTTGGATTCAGGCGGCACAGGCCAAAGCGACCTTTACTGGTCACAGTACGATCAAAGCTATCTGAATTCAAGCCAAACGGAGATTGTTGAGCAGGCAAAGAAAGACTACGGTAAAGCTCAAAACGACTTTATGAATGCAAGCTCTCAGTCGGAAAAGGATGCAGCGCAGGCGGCCATGAACAATGCCCACACTCGCGCAGAAAGCGTTCGTGCAGATTCTAGCGGGAATTACAGCGGCGGTGCTGACGGCAGCGAGTACATTCCTCTCGGTGGAGGCGGAGGTGGCTACACTCCAAGTTACAGCTACTTCACTATCAGCGCAAGTGCCGGAGGTGGCGGCAGCATTTCGCCCAGCGGCAGCACGTCGGTAATTGAGGGAGGCAGCCAAGGTTTTACCGTTAACCCGAACAAGGGCTTCAAGATTGAAGGTGTCATAGTGGACGGCGCTTCCGTGGGAGCTGTCAGCTCCTACACCTTTTCCAATGTGACCGCAGCCCACAGCATTTCCGCGAGCTTTGTCCCCAACGGCAGAGTGAGCATTGGGAGTGCAGATCTCGCTGACAAGGACGGCAAGGGAACGGTAAAAAGCGGATATGGTATTTATGCCAATGTGCAGGCGGATTTTGTTGACGTGGAAGATGTTTATGTGACTGCAAGCTACAACTTCGGCAAGGGCACAAAGACGGTTACCCTTGAGGAAACCTCTAAGGATCGCTTTGAGTTTCCCAAAAACTCCGCAAGTCCAAGCAAATACCGCTGTGTTTATATTCCCGTGGACGCGAAGGACAAGACCTACATCGTCACATTTACAATAACCGGAACGAATGCAGCCGGTACTGGGATTTCTGCAACCAAAACCGCAACAATCACCGTCAAGGGCGATATGTATCAAGACGATTTCAGCGGCGACAGACTCTAAACCAAATAAGCCCCTCGGAGCAATCCGAGGGGCTTATTTAATGAAGAGAAGAAAATGGAGACGCTCCGAATTAAGAAAGAAGTGAAAAAATGCTCAAAAAATCTAAATATTTACTCTTTATTGTACTTACCGTTGCGCTAGTCTGCACTATAAGTGTAGGCGCATTTGCCGCAGGAACAGGAGATGTGGCAGGCGCTATTGAGGGCACATGGAACGACGCCTCCGTGCAGATTAAGACGGTGGTAAACAAGGTGGTGTTCCCCGCCATCGACCTCATCTTGGCAGTGTTTTTCTTCGCAAAAGTGGGTACTGCTTATTTTGATTACAGGAAACATGGCCAGTTCGAGTGGAGCGGCCCCGCCATTTTGTTTGCCTGTCTCGTGTTCACGCTTACCGCTCCGCTTTATATTTGGCAGATACTCGCATAATGGCGGTGAAATGAGGGCAAAGGGTATATCGTGAAAACGATATGCCTTTTTTACTTTGAAATGAAGGAGGTGATCGCTTTTGTTTATATGGGACTTTTTGCTTGGTGATGTAATGGACCAGTTCATCGACTGGTGCTACAGCCAAATCGTTGGTTTTCTGGGCAGTTTTTTTTCCCAGATGGGAAATATGGGCGTGGAGCTTTTTGATATGGGCTGGGTGAAGTCAATCGTTCTGTTCTTTTCCTATCTCGCGTGGTCGCTCTACGTAACAGGGCTTGTTGTGTCAGCATTCGAAACGGGCATGGAATATCAATCTGGCAGAGGAAGTGTTAAGGATGCCTTGCTTAATGCTCTAAAGGGTTTTCTGGCCGTTTCTCTTTTTACCCTTGTACCTGTTGAGCTTTTTAAGCTCTCCGTCACTTTACAGGCGAGCATGACGGCAGGAATTACCGCCTACGGCACTGACTTCGGAGCTGTCGCCGATACAATACTCAGGGAAAGCTCAGAAAGCAGCTTCGGCGGTATAGCCGGCGCTACGAACCCGCTGTTGATGATTTTCCTCATTGTTATGATGGGATATTCCGTCATCAAGGTGTTTTTTGCAAACCTCAAGCGCGGCGGTATTTTGCTTATACAAATTGCTGTGGGCAGCTTGTATATGTTCAGCGTACCCCGCGGTTACATGGACGGCTTTTACCAATGGTGCAAGCAGGTAATAGGGCTTTGCTTGACCACCTTTTTGCAGGCAACAATCTTAACTGCAGGACTGATGGTCATTCGAGATCACGCACTTTTGGGTCTTGGGCTAATGCTCTCAGCCGGCGAGGTGCCGAGAATTTGCGGCGCTTTTGGGTTGGACACCTCAACCAAAGCAAATGTTATGTCGGCAGTTTATACGGCGCAAGCGGCAGTCAATACTACCCGAACTGTAGTGCAGACCGTGGTACCGAAATAAGGTGGGAGCCATAATATGATGGCAATGGAAGTTTTTGACAGAATTAGAGAACTCCTTCTGGTGCGGATTGCCTATTCTTTGTCAGAACATAAAAACGAAATGAGGAATATAATGTATATCTACCCCGACAACCTGAAAGCGAAGGCAGCTCTTTGGCTGTGGCAACTTCGTGACGTAGCCATTTTCGGCAGTGGACTTTTGCTCTCGGTCTTTGCCGCGGCTGAGCTGGGAACGCTTATTCCCTTTGTTATAACGGCGGTCTATGGCTTTCTTTCCATCCGTTTTTCAGACACCAGCATTTTAGATTTTATCCGATATGCGGTGGCTTTTTTTATATCCAAACAGCAATATTACGAATGGACAGGCTGAGTCTTCCCCAAATTCAGCGAAACAGTATACCCGAATTCAACTACAAAGGAAGCTGTGAAAAATGAGAATAAAAAAAGGCAAAAGCCCCACCAAAGCCCTTGTTGGCATTGGTGAAATTACGCCATACAGCATAAAAAGAGCGGAGGACGAGCTTGTATACTTTCTCGTGAAACCAACAAACATCTCTGTTCTTTCCGAAAGCAGTGTGGCCGGAAAAATTAACGCTCTCGCCAATGTGCTGAAAAGTATGGCAGAGCTTGAAATCCTGTGTCTTAGCTCCAAAGAAAACTTTGATGCCAACAAGGAATATCTCAAAAGCCGAATGGAGGAGGAAGAAAACCCCGTGGTGCGAAAGCTCTTGGAGCAAGATCTCAAGAGCCTTGACAAAATGCAAATTCAGATGGCAACGGCAAGGGAATTTATATTTGTTCTTCGTCTCAAAAACGAAAAGGACAGCAATATTTATGCATATCTTTCCAATATAGAAAAAAGCATAAAAGAGCAGGGCTTCACGGTAAAGCGAGCGACCAAAGCAGACTATATGAGAATTCTCTCAGTATATTTCGAGCAAAATGTCACAAGCGATTTTTTACAGGATTACGACGGGGAAAAGTGGATAGATAGGTGATTCAATACGTCATTTATGTTGATTCTTTGTTTGCTGATGCTTCGAACAGGACCAACCTAAAAGCGGAGTTGAACAAAAAAGCTTTTAAAAAAGCAAGCTTCGTTCTGGGCTTGCTTTTTTATATCCAAAACTATGAAAGGAATGATGCCGAGCTATGAAAAAGAATAAAGAACGAACCACACCGAAGGCGCAGCTCAAGTCCTTTGCGGATATGATTGCGCCCTCCGTTATCAGGTTTTTAACCGACCACTACATTTGCGGCAACACCTACCGCTGTGTTTTTGTCCTGCGTGAATACCCAACAAGCACCACCGAGCAGGCAATACTACGTCGTCTAGGAGAAAAAGACGGCGTAACCCTGCACATCTACTCACGACAAGTAAAATACATGGAGGAAAAGAAAATCCTCGACAACGCATCAAACAAAAATCGCATGTACGCCTCCGCTGACAACATGAAGGAAAACATAAAAGCGCAAAACAACCTGCAGGATGTGGCTGATGTGCTAAGCAACATGCAGCGTAACCGTGAGCCGCTTATTCACTGCGCCGTCTATATCGAGTTGATCGCAAACGATTATGACAGCCTAAAACAGCTTCAAACCGAGATGCTTACGGAGCTTGTCCGCTCAAAGCTAAACGTGGACAGGCTAATTCTCCGTCAAAAGGAGGGCTTTCTCTCTGCAAGCCCCACTGGGAGAAATGCGCTGGGAACTCAGCTTGAGCGAGTGCTGCCGGTAAGCTCTGTTGCAAACCTCTTCCCCCTCAACTACTCCGGCAAGACCAACAGCAACGGCTTCTATCTTGGCAAGGACAAGTTCGGCAGTAACATTATTGTTGACTTCAACCAGCGTGACGAGGATAAAACAAATGCCAACATCCTCATTTTGGGCAACTCGGGACAGGGCAAAAGCTACCTTCTAAAGCTCATTCTATGCAATGTTTTTGAGAGCGGAAAGAATGTAATCGTGCTTGATCCCGAGCACGAATTTGCAGACCTGTGCGATAATTTGGGCGGCTGCTTCGTGGATTTAATGAGTGGGCAGTACATGATTAACCCTCTCGAGCCTAAGAGCTGGGACACCGGCGGAGAGCTTAATGAAAAAGGAGTTCCGTCAGCATTTGTACAGTCCACAAAATTAAGTCAGCACATCTCGTTCTTAAAGGACTTTTTTCGCAGCTACAAGGACTTTGACGATCGCCATATTGACACAGTGGAAATCATGCTTTCAAAGCTGTATTCCAAGTGGAGCATCAGCGACAGCACAGATTTTACAAAGCTAAAGTCCGCCGATTATCCGATTTTATCCGACCTCTATGCCCTCATTGAAATGGAATATAGGTACTATGACAATATACTAAGCCCCTTGTATCCAAAGGATTTGTTACAGGACATTCTCCTTGGACTTCACTCCATGTGTGAGGGCGCAGAGAGCAAATTTTTCAACGGTCATACCAATGTTACAAGTGACCGTTTCATTGTTTTTGGAGTGAAAGGGCTACTGCAGGCGAGCCAAAATGTAAAAAACGCCCTGCTGTTTAACGTGCTTTCCTATATGAGCGATAGACTTCTTACCGTTGGAAATACCGTTGCCGCCCTCGATGAGCTGTACTTGTTTTTAACTAACAAGACGGTGATTGAGTACATCAGGAGCTTTATGAAACGTGTCCGCAAAAAGGAGTCGGCAGTTATTTTAAGCTCACAAAACCTTGAGGACTTCGCGCTGCCAGGCATTGCCGAGCTGACAAAGCCGCTGTTCTCCATTCCGGTGCATCAGTTTTTATTCAACGCAGGTTCGGTGGATTCGAGATTTTACATGGACACCTTGCAGCTTGAGGAGTCGGAATACAAGCTCATCAAGTACCCCCAGCAGGGCGTGTGCCTTTACAAATGCGGCAACGAACGCTACAATCTCGCCGTCCACGCGCCGGAGTATAAGGAAACCCTGTTCGGCACGGCGGGAGGAAGATAGATGGCTGCAGTATCCGGAGCGGCAGTGGCAAAGATTGCCGCAACAGTTTTGACCGATAAAAAGCTCCGAAAGGGCGTGGGATGGTTGCTTGTAGCCGTACTCTCGCCCTTGATTTTATTTATTGTTATGATCTGCACCCTTCTCTCCGCCACCTCACAGCATAACACTGCCGCTGCGGATCTGTGCTTCTACGGCGGTGAAATCTCCGAAAACACACCGGACGATTACCGCCGGCACATCGAGGAAATGCAGTCTGCTTTTGCTATAGTGGACAGCGAAGTGGCAAGGGTAAATGCTATGACTGAGAACGGAAATGGACTTGACGGAACACACGTCAAGTCCATTTTTTATACTCTCTATTTTGGTGTGGACCGCCCCAATTCCATTGACATTCAAGACTTTGTTGACAGCTTTGTGCGCTATGAGGAACGCACAGCAACCTCCACCGATGCGGAGGGAAACGAAGTTGTGGTGTCTTACACTGTTGCGATTCCACTGCCAACGGACACCGTATACGGCAGTCTTCCTATCACAGTCACAGCCATTCAAAAGGAAAGTGCCGCTGATGTATTTAAGCATATTTCAGGTGCTGGTGACAGTTTCACAGGTGACATTCTGCGTGGTGAGAGCGGCGAAACAAAGATTGATGTCAGTGGCTTTATAGATTCCTCCACTAAAAACAGTCACGACCTTGTCGCCTATGCGCAGCAAGCATTTGAAAACGGTTGGGGCTATGTTTGGGGCACCTGCGGCTGGGTTCTTACACCTCAAATGTTCGCAAGCAAGCTTAGTCAGTACCCCGACGGCGTTGGCAAGTACAAAAATTTCATTGAGGAAAACTGGCTGAACGGTCGCACAACTGACTGTGTCGGTCTCATAAAGGGCTATGGCTGGCTGGACGCCAACACTCTCGAGGTTGGCTACGGCACAAATGGCATGCCTGACATCTCTGCCGACCAAATGCACCAAGTGGCGACTACAAAGGGTAGCATGAGCACCATGCCCGATACCCCAGGTCTTGCGGTTTGGCACAAGGGACACATTGGTGTTTATATCGGAAACGGCGAGGTCATTGAAGCCATGGGCACAAAGTATGGTGTTGTTAAAACAAAACTGCAAGACAGGAACTGGACGGCATGGCTTGAGATACCATATATAAATTACGAAAGGACGATAGCACAATGAAAGAAAATATGATTACGGTTTTAAAAATCGAGGTGGGTGAGCCTCCAGAGATCAAAGAAATTCCAAATGAGCTTAGCTCTCTACAGCACGAGGTGGGAGGTTTAATTGAGTGCGTTTATTTGGAAGACGGCTCTATCGCTGTGGTCAATGAGGAGGGGAAACTAAACGGAATGGAGCCCAACCGTAGGATGGGCGCAGACATTATTTGCGGCCCTTTTTTTATTTGTGGGGACACCTTGGACGGTGACTTTGCATCCTTGAACGAGGAACAAATCCAAAAGTATAGTGAGAAGTTTGCGGAAATCCCAGCGTTTACAGGAAAAGAGCCCGAGCTTGAGCCACGGATAGAAGTAATCGGATTTGACTTTATGGGAGGTATGCACTGATGAAACAAGACACATTTTCTATAAACATGGACGCTGAAAAACTCCAAGCTACCAAAAAATATATGGAGAAAAAAGAGCTGTCCATTGAGAAGGAGCTTGCCGACGCATTCCGAAAGCTCTATGAAAAACACGTGCCAGCTACTGTCCGCGATTACATTGATGAATCTGCTTATAACGACAGTTCTGCAAAAAAGCCTAAATAACGTTAGAAAGGCCAAGCACCGCCCGTCGTATAAGCGGCGCTTAGCACTGCGTCGGCCAGTGTTTGCCCCTGTGTGCCGCTTTCCACGCAGGGGTGAGGGTGGTACACCTAACCACACGATTGAGCGCTGTTTGAGCCGATGTTCGAGGATTGAAGTATCCGAGATTTTGGGAGGGCTGTGGGGAAACGTTCCCTCTCGATTTTTGTACAGGATAAAGCGGTGACATCATCACCGCCTGTTACACCGTCCCGCAGAGCGGGCCGGGATGCGGTGGCACAAAGGTTTCATCTTTTTGACGAACCACCGTATCGTGGCATCAAATTTGAAGGTTTGCACCCGATTGGTCACTACACTGCACAGGAAAGCCCGCTTTGTCAGGCTTTTTCCGCGCACCAGGGGCGGCATCAGCGCCTATTTTAGGCAAAGGAGGAATGAAAATGCCAGAAGAAAGATATCGCTTTACCGTGCGGCTCAGCTCCGAGGCTGACCACATGATGAAGAAAGCTATGACGATAGACAACTGCCAAAGCCAAAATGAATTCACGGAAAACTCCATCCGCTTCTACGCCGGATATCTCTATGCAAAGGATGCGACAGAATATCTCGCGCCGGTACTGACGCAGGTAATGCGCGGAACGCTGGATGGTTTCGGTGCACATATCAGCCGCAATCTGTTCCGGCTGGCGGTGGAGGACGCAAAAACATGGAACCTCATTGCCGGACTGTTTCAGGTCAGCCCAGATAAGTTGCAGTACATCCACAACAAAGCCGTCGGAGAGGTCAAGCGCCTCAACGGTCGCCTGACCTACGAGCAGCTTTTTGCAAACCCACCGGAGCTGGATGCGGTGGACATCACGGAAGACGATGAGTAAACGCTATGCCGAGAATTATATTTATTTCGCCGCACTTCAAAAGCGAAGCTTCCAACTCCAAGCATCTCTCCTACCTCGTGCGCTACATCGCCACCCGCGAAGGTGTTTCGCATCTTCCGGCAGCGGAGCGGAAACTGCAGGTAACTGAAAAACAAACGCAACTCATCGGACAACTCCTGCGGGATTTTCCGATGGCAAAAAAGCAGTTCGAGTACGAGGACTATCTCGGTTCACCCACGCGGGAAAATGCAAATGATTTTATCCATACTGCGCTTGAGCAAAACCTGAACCAACTTTCCAAACGACAAAACTATGTGGACTACATCGACCACCGCCCAGGCGTTGCCGTGCTGGAAACCCATGGGCTGTTCGACAGCACCGGACGCAAGCTGGTTGTGTCACAGGTGCAGAAAGAGATCGCGGAGCATCCCGGTGTCGTATGGACGCCGGTGATTTCTCTGCAAAGGGAGGATGCTCACGCCATAGGTTTGGAATCTCCGGAAAGCTGGAGGGCCATGCTGTCCTCCTGCGCCGCTGATCTCGCCAAGGGCTACAAAATTAATCCCGAACATCTAAGGTGGTATGCGGCATTCCACGACAACAGCCACCATCCACATGTGCATATGATTTTATATTCTACTGAACCGACCGAGGGCTTTCTCACAAAGCAGGGAATCACGCAGATCAAGTCCGTGCTGTCACAGCGCATTTTTCCTGATCAGTTGCAGGCGCTCTATGCTGTCGACACAAGGCAGCGGGATGCGCTGAAGGCTGAAGCGAGAACACGGTATCTGGAGTTGATTGAGCAGATGTCGGCGGGAACGCTTCAGAATGAGCAAATCGAAACACTGACAATGCGTCTTGCTGAAAAGTTGGCGGTGCATGGAGGAAAACTGCAATACGGATATCTGCAGGCACCGGTCAAGGCAATCGTGGATGAAATTGTGGATGAACTGGCACAGGACCCACGTATTGCGGAAGCCTATCGGCTGTGGTTTGAAATCCGCACAGACATACTCAGCACATATCAGGACAGAGCACAGGAACTTCCGCCTCTCTCGCAGCAAAAGGAGTTCAAGCCCGTGCGCAATATGGTCGTTGGGGAAGCGGCCAAGCTCATCGGGCAGATTTTCACTCCCGAAGCTTTTGTTCCAGGCGAACCGACAGAAGCTGAAAAACAGGATGCGCCGGGCGTTGAACCAAATCCGTCCCCGCATCAATCCGGACGTCAGACGACAGGCGCTCAGCTACCGATCACACAGCAAAAAGAGCCGCCCTCCGTTATGTCATCAGCGACACGGCTGCTCCGCCACATGAACCGCATCTTCCAAAATAGTATGCCGCCAGCCGGGCAGGACAGAATCCAGATCGATAAAAAGCTGCGGCGAAAGCTACGTCAGAAGAAGATCGCCCTAGGTCACAAGGCAGACGACCACGAGGATATACACATGACAATGTAGAAAGCAGGGATAGAATGGGAACCTTTATTTATTTCAGTGATGAGCAAAAGAGCCGCGCAAATTCCGTTGACCTTGCGGTTCTTCTTCGACGTAGAGGTGAAAAGCTTATGCCATCTGGGCGTGATAAGCGACTTGCTTCCGACCACAGCATTACCGTACGGGGTAGCCAATGGTTTGATCATGCCACCGGCGAGGGAGGACTGGCGGTGGATTTTGTCAGGCGGTTTTATAACCTGTCCTTCCCGGAAGCGGTCACGCTCCTGCTGGACGGCGAACAGGGCGAGGACTATCACGCCGCGGAAGAAAAAAGTACTGAGCCGCCCAGGCCGTTTGCTGCGCCATCAATCAATGAAGGAATGCGGAGGGCATACGCTTACCTAACGCGGCAGCGCGGCATTGAGCGGGAGATTGTCAACAGCTTTGCACAGGTAGGGCTGCTGTATGAGGACGCAGAACACCACAACGCCGTGTTCATCGGAAAGGATGAACACGGCGTTGCTCGTCATGCGCATAAGCGCAGTGTTAATTCGGAAGGGAAAGCCTTTCGGATTAATGTGGAGGGAAGCGATCCCCGGTACAGCTTTCACTGGACGGGAACAACTGAGCGGCTCTATGTGTTTGAGGCGCCCATCGACCTGATGTCCTTCATCACGCTCTATCCGCAAGATTGGCGCTCTCACAGCTATGTCGCTCTCTGCGGCACTGCAGAACACGCCATGCTTTGGATGTTGGAGCAGAACCCGCAGCTTCAAAAGGTTTCGCTCTGTCTGGACAACGATGATGCTGGCCAGAAAGCCGTAGAGCGCCTAACTGGGCTTTTGCAAGAGCGTGGCTATTTCGATGTCGTTCCAATGCTGCCAGAAGCGAAGGACTGGAATGATGAACTGTTGGCTCAGGGACAAGAGCGACAGTCGTTTTCAATGTCGCTGGGGGTGATTGAAAAGGCAAGTCATCATGAGTACAAATCGGAATTAAATGCTCACAACAGTGCCCATAGTTACTTGCTTTGAGTTACTATGTTATTTCTATCTCTCCTTGCAAAATAGCGTGATCCGGATAAGGCGGAATGATAAATTCTTGATTAGAAGGCGTGTATGGGCCGCAGAAATCGTGTTCCCACCTATAAATTTCCTTATCTCTCGAGGCAAAACCACGATAATATGACATGCTTCCGTCTATCAAGGAAAGATGACTTAAAATAAAATGGTCTTCTGGGAACTCATAGTGCTTACCCCTCTCGGATACTTCATTGGTAATACTCGAGCCTTCAGGCGTGTATCTCTTTATGGTACGTTTGTATAATTCACTATATTCGCATAATATTTTATCAATTTTATTAATGCTCCACTCGTTAATAGTTGATCTTCTGTTGTTGTTAAAATCACCTACCAACAGAACGGGGTTGTTAATTTTTGACATATATTCAATAGTGAATCTCATTTCATTTTCTTTTTCTATAAGACTCATCTTATCTGCGTGAATTCGAACCCCTATTACGCTCACGATTGTGTTATTGACGTTACAATCGATTCTCATAAAATCCGGAAATTTTCCCGGTAAAGACGGAACCGTTTCTTCAAATAAAATATCATAACTGTTTCTCACACCTATAAGGACATCATTTTGGTTCGATTTAGTGTTATCCGAGTATTTTATCTGGTATCCGCTTTCTTTAATCCTTGCTACAAGAGCCTCCCAATTCTTGTGCCGTACAAATTCTGTTAGTATGATTACGTCTGCTTTTTCTGTTATTTCATCCGATATCCACAAGGGAATATCATCTTTATTTGCACCGCCCATTTTTGACCCGGATCTTTGGTTGATATTCCACTCAGCTACATACAATTTTGTCATTACACTACACTCTCGAAATTCCAGTTTCTATTCCTACTATACCACACAACTTTTTACCTCACAAGAAAGGAGCCCTCATGCAAGAAAAAGCATATATTCTAATTGCTGCGGCCGCCGTGATGTTTTCTGTCATCGGCGGCCTTTCTTTATTGTCGCACTACTACACCCTTAACGGCATTAAGAGCCGCACCGTTGGCGACGGGCAACATGGCACGGCACGGTTTGCGACTAAGAAAGAAATTCAGCAGACCTACAAGCACATTTCATTTCGCCCCAAGGCTTGGCGCAAAGGACAAGCACTTCCTGCGGAGCAGGGAATCATCCTTGGCAGTGCCGGCAAGAAAAACGAAATCACCGCACTGGTGGACACCGACGATGTTCATACTCTGATGATCGGTGCCTCTGGTGTTGGCAAAACAGCGTTCTTCCTATATCCCAATCTGGAGTACGCCTGCGCGACCGGCATGAGCTTTCTTTGCACGGACACCAAGGGGGATCTGTTCCGCAACTACGGTGCTATCGCCCGTGATCACTACGGCTATAACATTGCAGTGATTGACCTGCGCAACCCCACCCGCTCGGACGGAAACAACCTGCTGAATTTGGTTAACAAATACATGGATGAATACCGTGCCGATGAAAACAACCTCGCCACTAAGGCCAAGGCGGAAAAGTATGCCAAAATAATTTCAAAAACCATCATCAATTCCTCCGGGGACAGTGCCAACTATGGTCAGAACGCTTTTTTCTATGATGCCGCAGAAGGATTGCTCACCTCTGTGATTCTGTTGCTGGCGGAATTTTTGTCGCCAACGGAAGAACATCCGGAGGAACGCCGCCACATCATCTCGGTATTCAAAATGGTGCAGGAGCTATTGGAACCGTCCAAGGTCAAAGGGAAAAGTCAATTCCAGCTTCTGATGACGAAGCTCCCGCCAGAGCACAAAGCCCGCTGGTTTGCCGGAGCCGCGCTTAACTCAGCGGAGCAGGCCATGGCCTCCGTCATGTCAACAGTGCTGTCACGCCTGAATGCTTTCCTCGACAGCGAGATGGAGCAGATTCTGTGCTTCGATACCGCCATTGACGCAGAGAAGTTCTGCAATACCAAAAGCGCCATTTTTATTGTCCTGCCGGAGGAAGATCTGACGAAATACTTTATGGTATCACTGATGATTCAGCAGCTCTACCGTGAAATCCTTTCGGTAGCCGAAGAGCAGGGCGGAAAGCTCCGCAATCGTGTGATGTTCTACTGCGATGAGCTGGGCACCATTCCGCCTATCGAATCGCTGGAGCTGATTTTCTCGGCCTCCCGCTCTCGCCGTCTGATGATGGTTCCAATCATTCAGTCATTCGGTCAGCTCCAAAAGAACTACGGAAAAGAAGGAACAGAGATTATCATTGATAACTGCCAATGCACCATTTTCGGCGGCTTTGCCCCCAACAGTCAGACCGCCGAGGTGCTCTCCAAGGCGCTTGGCAGCCGCACCGTCATGAGCGGCAGTATTTCCAGAGGAAAAAACGATCCGTCCCAAAGCCTGCAGATGATGGAACGCCCGTTGATGATGCCGGACGAACTCAAAAGCTTGCCCAAAGGACAATTTATTGTGATGAAAACCGGTACACATCCCATACGAACCCATCTGCGCCTGTTCCTTGACTGGGGCATCACCTTCGACCACATATATGAAGTCCCGGAAAAAGCTGAACGCAAGGTGGCCTACGCTGACAAGACCGAGCTGGAGAGCAGTATTATTCTGCGCTATCAGGACAACAGAGCAGATGATGGTGTGCCCATCTCCGGCAAACAAACAGACGGCGGCATGGCACAAAGCACCTCAGATATTGCACTGAAGTCATTCAAAAACAGCGCCGCTGCGGCTCAGGGGGAATGTCCATGAGTTACTTTGGAACGATCTATGCCGAAGAAATCCCGCACCGTGCCAAAACGTTGTATATGTACTTAAAAGACCGTGCCAACGCAGCAGGCGAGTGCTGGCCCGGCATAAAGACCATTGCCAGAGAGCTGAATCTCTCCCGCAGCACAGTCAAACGAGCCATTGACGATCTTACTGAACATGGATACCTGAAAAAAGAGCCGCGCTTCCGTGAAAACGGAAGCAGCAGTTCCAATCTGTACGTGGTCGAAAAACTTCAGCCGTGATCGTGCGGGGAAATATAATCTTCCGCCAAGGGGGTACTGCGACTATTCGCTGGACCGAGCCGGGGATCATTGTGAGTCCCCAAGAAGGACTCACTCTAAGGAAACGATTATAGGCAGAGAAAAGAATCTCATACTCAGCGCAAAATAGCAGCATGATAGCGCCGAGGACGGATAATGCACATTGTATGTGTTATTTGTCGTTTTCTTTGTAATGGTTCATGGCAACCGGTATAATCGTTGCATTTCCACTGACAGAAATGTGATCGGTATAAATATGCAGCTTCCAATGTGTTCCTTCCCTTATATTCTCTCTCATGCAATTTATATTGAGCAGTGGCTTCAGGTCCTTCCAGCCAATAGCAACCATCAGCCTTCCTTCTAATCGGAAGAAAATGATAGCAGTCTCATATTGATTTAGTAAAACAGCCTGAATTGTGGTGATATCACACCAGAAGAATCCCTGTTTTTGATACTTGGATTGCGGTGTGCATATCTCTCCTGCTGACCTGCAGGCATCGCAGTATTCCAGCCACAACAGATTCAGCGTGACACCGTTTTTCTGAAGTTTACGGTGAACATACTCATAGTCAGGCATTCTGAAGGCAGGCTTGCCGGCGGCGGTGGGAAAAAGCAAATCGGCCAGTTGCTTGTCCGACATGCTGTCGGGCAAAGGATATTGAAGCCTGTTCTCCTTTGCCAGCAGGAGCGTTTGGATGGCTGTAGTTCTTGAACACCCGTATGCTTCAGCAATCTGGGTCTTGTTGAGTCCAAGGCTGTCCAGCCTCAGAATCTCGCGGTAATTGGTCATGTCGATGACCTCCTTTGTTGTATTCACGCATTTGCGTGTAACAACATATTACCGCGTATTCAACTGTTACGTTCAACGGTGCCGGCGGCCCCCAGGTGTACAATCTCGCGCGGAATATTCATTCTCCCAAGAATCCTTAAAGAGCGCCTTGAGCTGAGCCATGTCTTGTACCACGATGCTGATAGAAATATCGCGGCTTCGACAGGTGGAAAGGCTCAAAATCATCGGGCAGCGCGACATTAGTGACACCGTTATTCTGATGATTTAAGAAAGCAGACATAAAAATAGCCGTTACCAACTCAAAAAGAGTAGTAACGGCTGGTTCCCTGTGTTCGATAGGGAATAATTGGAAGAAAGCATACATATTAGACGAAGTTGTCCAACAATTCGATTGAATACTTGCCTCGGTCAAACTTAAACGGTATGTACACTTGTATAAGGATTGCATTTTGCAGGGTTTGTCCTGGTCAAGCGAAATTGTAACACCAGGGTATAAATTCTATTAAGCTACCCTTGCAGCACATGGTGTGAGCCCGCCGTTATAAGAATGGGGACGCACGTGGTTGTACCAGCCATAAGCAAACTCGTTTACGGAACGGTCGAGGTCTTCTTTGGTTTTGAATGAAAATAAATATATATGCTCGTTTTTCAGCGTGTTGTAATAACGCTCCATAGGGGCATTGTCATATGGGCATCCAGCACGGCTCATACGGCGTTGTTGTAACCAGTATGTTATGGTGCCCTGACCAAGCTGGTATTCTTTAGTCAGACTCTTTTTCGTCCGCCCCTCTTCCAGATGAAGGGGAAGGATTTTCTCTTTAAAATCAGGTTCATATTTATTGTAATTTGTCATTGTCGCCACTCCTTGGTGTTTTCTATTCTACCAATTTTCTATATCAAGGCGTTACAACTTTATTTTAGCAGGTCAGTAAAGTCCTGTAATCGTAATGGTTACAGGGCTTTCTGTTTTTCCCTGACAATCCATTCTAGGCTCTTTTCTAATATCCGGTTCGCAACCCTACACATATAATGTAATGAGAGTTATGGTTCTCAATTTTATAAGCGTGTTATTTTATTTTTAAATTTAAAGGTTTTCTATAATAACTATAAGAAAGGAATCTTAAATATGACAAACCCGTGTGGTTGTGAAGAATCAACAACCAATCAAGCTTATTTGAGTATGGAACAAGACGGTCAGACTGCTATGTGTCCGGCAACTGTTCATGAGACAGTATGTATACAAGCTGAGGTAACAATTACTCCACATGTCGATGTGGGAGATGTAGAATCTTTCTGTGTTGGTGGACCAATTATTGGTGAATGCACAGGAACACCTTCACCGACAAACACATGCACTATTACCGTCAGTCAGAAAATTTGTGTCGAAATACCTTTAACATTTTTTGCTGATGCAGTTGCTAATCCGAAAGGTATCGTTTGCGGTGACCCACAAATAGGGCAATGTGTCCCTCCTGGTTTCACTTGCTGTGAATTTATCATGGCAACACAAGGAACGACACAAACTGGTGCCAGACTAAGTAGTTTATCAATTCAACTCTGTGGTCCCGCCGGTCAATGTTCACCACAAGGTAACCACATCAATGTAGAGTTCCCAGCTAGTGGTCCCAATTTTGAAATTAACCTTCAGGAAATGATAAGTATGCGATGCAACACGCCAGAAGCTGGTTTAATCACTGTGACGGCACAAGCAATCTTTAATGATGGAGAAGGCAACTCCGAACTTGCAAACTTCACATTTGTTTTTAACTCAGCAAACAGTACAGTCCACATTATTGCAACTAGTGTGGCTAATGGCACTACGCTTCTTGATACAACAATTACTCTTACTGGGAATGTTCAATTTGTACCTTGCACTCCTACAGTAGGTTGATTTACAATACGAAATGATAAATTAGGGGTTGTTGTGAACCACCAAGAGGCAATTTGCAAGAAAAATTTTTAGTAATATAGCAAAAGTCTGAATTGAAATAAATTCTTTATAAAACAGCAAAGGCTGAAGCAATTTTATTTTGCTTCAGCCTTTGCTGTTTTGTTTTTCTTATTTTGCTTGCTGTGCTTTCCACTCCGCAAATTCTTTTGTTCTTCTTCACTTTCAAAGTACTTTTGAATTTCGGGAAGTAGAATTCTTGCTAATGCTTCAACTTCGTGTTTGGGAATTCCTGTGCCGTAATCATTATCTTTTTTCTTGCGAGGCATAACTTTATTCAGTATTAAACTGTCAAAGTTTCAATCTATGTATTCAAGTCAGGCATTTTTGTGTTGCCGTGTATCCATTTTCTCCTCATAACTCAATTGGGCCTGGTTATGAAGAGCGTCCTTCAACTTTACTGGTCCTCCTTTCTTCGGAAATTGGAAGTTAACTTCTTCCAAATATATTATATGCGGATTCGCCGCAAAAAATCGGGGTAAATGATATGTTTTTACATGTTATCTCAAAATTTTTCTAAATAATAACGCATAAATAGCTTTTTAATATCCCAAATAGTACTTAAGTGTGATACTTAGAGCTACTATGTAAATCATCTCAAGTAGTTTTGAAATACAATTTCGAGCCTGTTGTGCCCAAGAGCGCCACTCACCATGCCGCATATATCTCGGTCATGTTCTCGATAAGGCGCATCAGTTTCAGCGTCCTTGCCTCTTAGATTAACGAGAGAACGAGGGTCAAAATCTCCGCCACACAAAGCTACCATTGCCGCTCTCTCTGATTCAAGCTGATACATCAGCGCTGTAGCATATTGCGAGCGGAAAGCGTGATTATCTATATGGGAATCGTATGTATTAAATAACGGCTTTCCTTCACCTGAAATGTGCTTGTTGATGACTTCGGTAACTTTATCCTTGTATTCATTAAGGACCGGTGCTACGCGAGTTTTACCGCCTTTTTCAGTGAGTTTGACAGCAACCACCTTACCTTCTGCATTACGGACACAGTCCTCTAGGCGTACCTTTGTTACAGACTGTCTACGGCAGACTGTCCCTTTAGCAAAGGTAATCTGGTCGTTGTACTTGCTGAAACTCCTATTGTCATTTGAGGTCTCATTACGGCTTCTGGTGATATCTGTTAGGCTGCGATTTTTCAGCCCAAGCTCCGCCTTGCTCAGGTTGTAGTTAAAAATCTTATTGAGGGCCGACATATCCTTACTGACGGTCCATGCGCTTTTACCGTTGGCCTGGCGTTCTTTCAGATACTGTCCTGCAAGCTCTCTGGAAATATCGCTGGCTTTCTTACAGCCGTGATTTGATGCCCATACCGAAAACTCTTTTGCTGTTTGGCAATAGCTCTCCATTGTTTTAAAAGAAAAAATACCTTCAACGTAATTTTTCGTTGTCATTCATAAAAATTACTCCTTTGAGGTTAGTCCTGCAAAGAAGCAATACTCGATAGAGCAAATAACCGGCTAGCGCCCGTTTATTTGCCACTGCTATGTACATATCAACTTTACAGGAATGTGTTTAGAAAGCTACATTTTATAGTGTTGTAGTTCACTGCCCCGTATATAACGGGTGAGGTATACGCGAAAAATTCAGAGCCTTGGCTCCGCCTCAAGTTCGTCACCGCCGTCCTCACAGCCCACTGTTCGTCCGGCGGCTTCCTCTAATTCACATTCCTGCAGTTAGTTTGATTTCATGTTCGACTTATGTAATTTTTTATCCTAAATAATCCTCTCTTTCTATTGTCTTTTTATAAAATGTTGTTCTTTTGGTATTAATTGTTTTAATGTGGGCTTGTCCTTATTATATGCAAAGTAAGAAAAAATTATCGGGGTTTTGACAAAATTTTTGCCAAAATTATACTCCATTTAGAAATAAACAATACTTGGGTTTTTTACTTCATCTTCTATATGAAATAAATATTTGAAATAATTCAAATGAATATTCCGCATATAATTTGACAGCAATACCACAAACACGCTACAGTATGACCGTTTCAGATGCTACACCAGCACTTATGCGTGTGACAATCTGTACCAAAAACATTAAACATAATTTTTACATATTATGAATTGGCACGTTATACTATGAAACCCGCTTACCGTTGAATAGGAGGTTTAAACATATGCTCTTTCAGGAAAAACAATGTTCCGAAAATCAAGCTGGCGAATCATGCACAGCATATACTTACCAATCCGCATCAGTATCAGTTCCGGTTACTGTTAAACCAAAGGTAAAAACCGGTGAAATAACTACAATTTGCTGCGGCGAGCCTAAAGTTAGCCCCTCCCCATATCAAATAGTCTGCAGCTCAAAATCAGGAACCTGTAGTTATATTCTGAAACAGAACATTTGTATAGAAGTACCAATTGAAATATCAACGGATGCCTTTGTAGGCTGCCCTTCTATAGAGTGTGGGGAGGCATCTGAAAAATTTTGTGAAGATTGCGGAGGGTAAGAATTTTCGCATTGAAAGGAAATACTAATGGCAAATCAATTATTGTGCAACATTCAAGTTGATTACTCACAAGAACCTGGTTCGGTTCTTCCGTTTGTTATTACACTAGATGTAGATAATTCGATTCTTACTCCAGGTCCCGGTGAATACCAAAAGTTTTGTTATATAGTTACTGGTGTAGGCACAGATATTCCTACACTTAAATACTTAAGCCACTGGGTTCTTGGAATCTGTGATGAAATAACAGAAGAAGATATTGTTATAGAAACCATTTCAGTTATTATTGATGAAGTTCCACAAACAGTAATTTTCGGAGATAATGTTGAGCTGATTAGCCCCGACCCAACTACAGGTTGCTCAGGTTTGAAATTCGATTTTGGTCTAGACAAAGTAGGCGGAGAAATGAGAGTCTGCTTTGAATTATATACTCCCTTCCCAGTCGGCCCTAATCTTGTTTGCCTGAAAGGCGGTACGTCCAGCATTGGGGGACTTAGTATCTGCGGTCCGTCCTGCGGCGGTACAGATATTTGTGAAACTTGCACTCACCAGACTGCAACTGTATGCGTTCCTGTTACTGTAACCCCAATAGCTACGCCTGGAACAACAAGGACTATCTGCTGCGACGGTCCTGTTGTTACTCCGGGATTACAATGCTCATCAACTAATAGACATTGCTATTTTACCGTTAGCCAAAAAGTATGCATAGAAGTTCCAATAACATTTGGTGCTAATGCTACAGTCGGGGATGCATCAATAGCTTGCGAAACGCCAAGCGGTGAAGGATGCGCTGACTGCAATTAAATCTAGTGATAAATTTGACTAGCTAGACAAAAATAATACCCCTTTGCCTAACAGCAGAGGGGTAAATTTTTAGTTTTAGTGAGCAAAAATAATATATGTTTTTTGATAATAAAACGGTCTCAATTGACCGCTTCTTTAGAAGGTGTGGCGCCGGCCCTTTGGGTCTGTAGCATTTCGCCGGTCAATTTGTAGCTTCATCCGCGGTTCGGACGGCTTTTTGAGGCGGTGTACGCATTCAAGTAGGCCATATGAATGCTGTATGCAAAAACCGCCGGAATTACTCCCGACGGATTATGCAACCGAAAACACTTTCAACAAATATAAATTGGAAGTGGTTCGGATTTGAATTTAATTGGTGGAGACGGACGGGATCGAACCGTTGACCTTCTGACTGCCAGTCAGACGCTCTCCCAGCTGAGCTACGCCCATAAGTAATGAGAACTCATAAAAAAACAACAACTCCTTAAAGTGTTTTTATTATGCAAATAAAAATTGTTTTTTCTAACCCTTGCACCTTATACACATAATGGGCAATTCAGCAAGTCGGACAATATACGCCCCCATGATAGCAGTAATAAGCACGTGCGTTCATCGAGAGTAATTTCTTCAAGGATTTAGTTGCGTGTTCAATATTTAATGAAAACTGTGGATTTGCAACAACAGGCAATCCATCCTCAAGAGCAATGGCGTCTCCAGTTATAATAATTGAATCTCTTTCCATAATAAGCGAAATATGCCCTGGCGTATGCCCCGGAGTAGCAACAACCTGGCATCCACCGCACCAGTCCAGGTGCTCTCCATCATTCAGTGGGATGTCCACTTTAACTGGCTCGACTCGGCGTAGCATATCACAAAACGCTTGTCCAAAGGCTTGCTGCTCTGGTGGAAGTGTTTTTTGCATTTCTTCTGCCTGACGTAATCTTAACGGCTTTTCCTGTGCAGAGATAAATGGCGTTTCTATGAGAGAACTATATATTTTTATGTCTGGATTTATTCTCTTAATGGCGGCCGCTGCACCCATATGATCATGATCATGATGGGTCAACACAAGCCCAGTTAACTGATTTACAGATACTCCGTGTAGTTGCAATTCCTTTTCAACAACTGGCAAAGAACCGATAAAGCCACAATCAACAAGGATGATATTTTTTGGATCCCAAAGCAAAGTAGGATATACTTTGCTTTCAATTTCGCCCAATTTCATTGTTATATTAAGACGTTCAATTTTGTGTTCCACAATTATTTTTGTCTCCAGTAACTTTTTATCAATAGGTTCAGGTGGTATGTTCTATGGATAATGCGCAGCCTAACAAGAAACGAAAGCAACATTTTTTTCAAGTATTACTCTCTGTTACAGGGAGCAAGACCTTAATAACAAATTTTCCTTCATCGGTTACAATGTAATAAATCGCCTGTTCGTCACGAATATTGTTGAGACGCTGTATTTCCATTGTGAAAAGGCCATCAGTATTTCTCTGCAATTCATAAGTTTCCTTATAACAGACGCCAGTTTGCTCGCTTGGATAGGCATAATAATCTTCCCCGACAGTCAATACGTCTGTATCCCAATTGACTGAAAAAAGTAGGGTGTCAAAACCGTTGATTGTCAGGAGCGGCAAAACATCATAGTTGAAATTGAACGAGTTGCCTTCGTACCAGCTCGCTTCTGCCGACGCTCCAGAAGCTGTTGTAACGGCACAGACTGGTGCCGTTTCCGATGATGGCGGCATTGCTACTGGCGTTGCTTTGCTGCACGCTGAACAGCAAATAATAATGACCGCTATGCATGCGAGCAAGTAACTGCTTCTCATAATTGCCCCGCCTTTCTGCTTATCATAAAAGAGCATATTGACCAAATATGGATAAGTTGCACTACATTTATTTTTTACGTAGGTAGTTACTAAACATTAAGCGAAGTTCCATGCGATGGAAAAAGTGGGTACCACTCAGAGTTCTAGAGGGCTATCATTGGTCTATATATTTCTATACATTATCCAAACTCCCTATAAAATCATCCTCAAATTTCCATACTTTTGCACGCCGCAATTCACTAGAATGATCATCAACTTTCCAGAATTCACAAGGTATAAATCCATTTGGCATTCTTCCAGCAGTAGCATAAAATGTCATATCAATCAATAAACCAACTGCTTCAAAATTTTTACTCTCTGGGGTAACATGATCTTTTATAATATGTAAATATCTCAAATTAACCAATGTTTTTATTAGTCGTTCATGCTTCTCATAATCCTTTTTTGGATAAAGTATAACATTGGTTTTTAACCCTTTGACTATGTTATCCGATATAAATTGTATTACTTTTTCAATAGCTTTTTCGCTATACTCGCTTAATTCCGTTTCTCGATTTTCGTCCTTATCTTGCTTCAATTTTGCAATTGATTTATATAAATCTATTCTTGCTATACCAGTATTTATTTCTCTCTTTCTTGCATTATCCAATGTATCTGCAAATGTTGTCATAAAATCTCTTGGTACACCGCCTGATGCAATAACTAAATATTTCAGTGTATCATTAGAAAATAGTGACTTTATATCGCTTTCTGATATTTCTAATTGCGGTTGAAGTGTTACCATAATTTTGACTAGATTATCTTGCAATAATTCTAATTTCGCCAAATCATAATTTAAAACTATTGATGGGAAATCATCTTTTTTACTAAATGTTGTTTTACCATCATAATTTATTTTAATAGATTCTGGTATACCAACTGCATTAATACAAAATGCATAGTTCTTACTTTCTTTATATATACCATGAAAATATTGCAGTATCTTTGGATGGTTAATATTTGGTATCTGATAAAAATCATCAAGAAACAACATAGTTCTTCTTTTATACAACTCATTAAAAATAGTGAATAATTGTGCTAAGCATAACTTGAAATCATTAATAAGATCGGCGCGTTTAACAGTTTTATGACTTTTTGTAGCAACTTTACTAACCTCTCGATTTTCTTTACTTTCTTCAAGAGATCTATTAGTTTCATATTTGTAATTAAAAATAGTATTTATTTTAGCTTCTAATTCCGCATAAGATATATCTATCCCAATTTCATTGTTAAGTGAAATATTTTTTCCTTTTGCTTTTATTTTTTTCTCTGTTTTTGAAAAAGAATTATCAAGACTACTTTCATAATATAATTCTTGCTCTTCTGGTTTGTTTAACATATCATCTATAGCATTACTCAATTGGGATAACAATTTTTCTAATATTAAATAATTTTTATGGCTAACAACAAGTTTTTCATTAATGAATTTGAATTTCTTCCTGAAGACTCCCCTAATGCCTTTAACTTTTTTGTTATATACATTTTCTGATCTCCGAATTTCATCATCGCTATGTAAAAAATCAAAATAATCTTTTATTATTTCTTTGCAAATCCCTAATATAATTTCATCTTGACTAATTTCAATATATTTCTGACAATCAATATATATGGGCATAACTTCTTTCTCATTTGCTACCGAATTTATAATAAGCGTTGTTTTTCCGCATCCGCGCCTTGCCTCCACAAGATGGCAACAAGATACCTTTAATTTTTCAACCTCATTACCAATTTTAATATAATCCATTTGATTATCATTTTTGTTTATTGCTAGCCTTCTTTTATATTTTTCAATTGCGACAATTAGTTCATCCAATTTTTTATCGCTTGTTTCCATTTTCTCTCCCCTAAACTAATAGTATTTTTACTACGCCTCAACAATTGCTCTTAATTTCTTCCCCACTTCTGCTTTAGTACATATCTACCTCTATGGCATCAAAAAATATCTGTATTAGCTCCCTTATTAGTAACAATTTGTTTTGCCAATAAGCGAAATACCTAAAATTAATAATCATTACGATTAGTCAAATTTCCTATTATTGCTAAAATCGGAGCTTCGCGTTTCGCCTAATTAGCTTTTTTCGACATCAA